>CAZNXX010000281.1:0-3147 GCA_964577095.1 uncultured bacterium
GTGGACACCGACATCGCGGGCTACACAGGGACAGGATTCGTCAATCCGGCGAACCAGATCGGCAGCTTTCTGGAGCTGCCATTTTCCGTGCCCCGATCCGGCACATGGAATTTGACCATCCGATTCACCAACGGATCGGTGAACAACCGTCCATGCCGAATCGAGGTGGACGGCTTGACCGCGCGGGAGAGTTTCGATTTCCCGCCGACAGGCGCCTGGGCCAATTGGGCTTATTCAGGCCCGATCGGACTGGATCTCGCGTCCGGTTCGCACACCTTGCGGCTCACCGGACTGACCTCGGAGGGCGGCCCGGATTTCGATCATGTCAAATTCCTCCGTCCGGAGAGCCTGATTTACATGAAGATCAAGGTACGCCTGGAAGGGCCGGGACAGCCGGCAGGAGGAATGACAACGGCTCTGAACGCGGCCGGATCCATTCCGCTGATTTCCCCCTACGCGGACGGCCGCGTGGCCGAACGGATACCGGCCGGGGTGACAGACTGGGTGTCGGTGGAACTGAGAAGCGCGGCATCCGGCCCTGCTTCCGTTCAGCGGTCCTTTTTCCTGAGGAGCGACGGAGCCGTGGTGGACACGAACGGGGCTACAACCGGTCTCCTGGTTCCGGGCGCGGATGCGGGGGATTATTTCATCGCGGTCCGTCACAGGAATCACCTGGCGGTCATGAGCGCATCCGCACAGACGCTCCATTCCGGAACTCCGGAACCGTACGATTTCACAGACTCGCCGGGCCGCTGTTACGGGTCGGGCGGAGCGAAAGAGCTGGAACCGGGATTGTGGGGGATGTGGGCCGGAGACGTGAACCAGGACGGGAACGTCACCACCATGGATTACACGTCCTGGTACAACTCGGCCCGGCTGGGCGAGTCGGGGTACCGGGCGACGGATTTCAATATGGACGGTTATGTGACAACTTCCGATTACACGATGTGGTACAACAACGCCAGGCTGGGGGCGGCATCCACTGTTCCCTGACGGAGGGAAATCCCGGGAGCCGGCGGTATCATAGTGCCCGGCACCTGAAAGGTGCCTTGCACTTTTGCGCATGAAACCCTGAAGAGTGAATTCCTGGACCTATCGAACCTCCCGCGGGTTTTCACAAACCCGCGGGAGGTTTTAATGGATGAAGCGGGATGTCCCGAAGCGGCTGGAAAGGGACCCTGTGGTCCGCACGCCGCCGATTCCGCAAGGCGGCACCTGAAAACCGTTCCAAACCTTCCGGGCCACGCGTTTTTTTACCCATCCGCGCGTGAAAATCCCCTTGAAAGAAGTCCCTCCATTGTTTACCTTTCCGGATACTATCGGACGGAAAGGAATTCCCATGCAGCGCACCATCAGCCGGCTTTTCCGCGACAGCGTCGAGCGGTTCCCCGCGAACCCGATGATGTGGGAGAAATCCGGCGGCGCGTACCAGCCGACCGATTACCGGACGGCCCTGCGCCTCGTGGAGGAAACGGCCGCGGGCCTGATCCAACTCGGACTCGGGAGGGGAGACCGGGTCACGCTCCTGTCCGAGGGCCGGAACGACTGGGTTTTTTCCGAGCTGGGCATCCTGTTCGCCGGGAGCGTGAATGTGCCGCTTTCAATCAAACTGCAGGAACCGGCTGAGATCCGGTTTCGCATTCTGCATTCCGGATCGAAATTCGTCATTGTATCCGGCCGTCAGCTTCCCAAAATACTGCCCCTCTGTAAAGACCTTCCGGAACTGGAAAAGATCATCGTCCTGGACGAAGACGCCGCGCGGGAAGAAAAAATTTTGACCATGGGGGACGTCCGCCTGAAGGGGCGGGCGCTACTCGAGAAGGAACCCGGCCGGCTGTCCGAACGCGAAGGCTCGGTCACGGAAAACGACCCGGCCAATATCTGCTACACATCGGGCACCACGGCCGACCCGAAGGGCATCGTGCTCACGCACCGAAATTACACGGCCAACGTGGAACAGGCCCGGGCGTTTTTTGAACTGCCCGCGGATTTCGTCTCCCTGCTTATCCTTCCCTGGGATCATTCCTTCGCCCACACCTGCGGCGTGTTCGCGCTCATTTCCGGAGGGGCGAGCATGGCCTCCGTGGAAACGGGGGATACCGCGATCGCGACCATGAGGAACATCGGAAAGAACATCAAGGAGATACGGCCCACGCTCCTGTTGAGCGTTCCCGCCCTGTCCGATAATTTTAAGAGCAATATCGAGCGCCAGATCTCGGCAAAGGGAAAGATCGCATCCGCTCTCCTGAAGAAAGGGCTTCAAAACGCCTACGCCTGGCACGGAGACGGCTGTGTCAACGGCCGCTGGCTGGGGAATCCCCTGCGAAAGCCGCTGCACGCGTTCTACGACCGCATCCTTTTTTCGAAAATCCGGGAGGGATTCGGCGGCCGGCTGAAGTATTTTGTGGGCGGCGGAGCCCTGCTCGACATCGAATACCAGCGGTTTTTCGCGGCCATCGGCATTCCCGTTTTCCAGGGATACGGACTGACCGAAGCCGCGCCCGTGATCTCGGCCAACCGGCCGGGAGCGATCAAGATGGGCACCTCGGGCCAGATTCTGCCGAACCTCGAAGTGAAGATATGCGACGACGACGGTAACGTCCTGCCGCAGGGGCAAAAGGGCGAGATTGTGGTCAAGGGCGAGAACGTGATGCAGGGATACTGGCGGAACCCGGAGTCCACGGCCTCGACGGTACGGGACGGGTGGCTCTACACGGGGGATATGGGATTCGTGGACAAGGACGGATACCTCGTCGTGCTCGGCCGGTTCAAGAGCCTGCTGATTTCGGACATCGGGGAAAAATTCAGTCCGGAAGGCATCGAAGAAAGCCTGAACACGAGCTGTCCATACATCAAGCAGATCATGCTGTTCAACAGCCAGAAGCCCTACACCACGGCGCTCATTGTTCCCGACACCGCGGCAGTCCTTCAGCGGCTCAAGGAGTCCGGTCTGTCCCCGGATTCAAACGAGGGGCAGGCCGCGGCGATCGGACTGTTCACTGAGGCGATCCGGAAGTTCTCAGTGCATCCGGACCTGAAGGATCTGTACCCCGGGGTCTGGCTGCCCACGACTTTCGCGATTCTGAACGAACCCTTCACCGAGGCGAATGGATTCATCAATTCCACGATGAAGATGGTGCGGTGGAA
>CAZNXX010000282.1:0-3133 GCA_964577095.1 uncultured bacterium
TTCTGGGCCACCTGGTGCGGGCCGTGCAAGGCCATCGGCCCCGTGCTGTCCGAACTGGCCGCGGCCTATGCCGGCCGGGCGAAGATCGGCAAGGTGAACTCCGAACAGCAGTCCGATCTGGCCGGCGAGTACGGCGTCATCAGCATCCCCACGCTGATCTTCTTCAAGAACGGACAGCCGGTGGATCAGATCACGGGCGCCGTGCCGAAGAACGTCATTTCCAAAAAAATCGACGCGCTGCTCTGACCGTCGATGCGGCAGGCGGAGCGCCATAGGAGCCGGATTTGGAAGCGAAATTGAAATGGATCGACGGCCTGACATTCGCCGGCGCCGCCGATTCGAAGCACTGGGTGGTCATGGACACGGACGAATCCGTCGGCGGCCATGACGGCGCGGCCAGGCCGCTTGAACTCATCCTGCTCGGACTCGGCGGCTGCACCAGCATGGACGTCGTTTCGATTCTCCGCAAGATGCGGGTTCGCGTGGACCGGTACGAACTCGTTCTCAGGGCCGAGCGTTCGGACGGTCATCCCAAGGTGTTCACGGCCGTGCGGATGCAGTACCGGCTGTGGGGGCCTGATCTGGACGACGTCAAAGTCCGGAAGGCCGTGGATCTGTCGAGGACGACGTACTGCTCCGTGTCGGCCATGCTGTCCAAGGCGTTTCCGATCGAAATTGAAATCGCCGTCAATCCGCAGGACGGAGACTGACGGCGCAGGAGACCGGTATGCTTCGAGAGGAAGACAAACGCGAAGTGCGGGAGCGGCTGGCGGCTCTGCGGGAGCCGGTCACGCTCGTGTATTTCACGCAATTGCTCGCCGGCGCCTGCCGGTTCTGCGTCGATACCGAGAGGCTTCTGAAGGACGTCACGTCCCTGTCTGACAAGATCACGCTCGAGACACGGAATTTCGTGAGCGACGCGGAGGAGGCCGGCCGTTACGGAGTCGACAAGATTCCGGCCACAGCGCTGATCGGGGAGAAGGATCAGGGCCTGCGTTTTTACGGCATGCCGTCCGGCTATGAATTCATGACTTTTCTGGAAACCCTGCTCCGGCTGTCCGGCCGCGATTCCGGGCTATCGGAGGAATCACGGAAAGCCCTGAAGGGACTCGACCGGCCGGTTCACCTGCAGGTATTCGTCACGCCAACATGCCCCTATTGTCCGCAATCCGCGATTCTTGGATACAGCCTCGCCATGGAATCCGAATTTATCACATGCGATGTCGTTGAAATCTCCGAATTCCCCCACCTGGCCCAAAAATACGAAGTCATGGGAGTGCCGAAAACCGTGATCAATGATTCGGACGGTGTGGAAGGAGCGGTTCCCGAAGCGATGCTGGTGAGCCGGATCATGAAATCAGCCGAAAATGAACCCAAGTCTGAATAAATACGAATGATGCATGGCATAGGTTTTGCGTAAATTCTATTGAATAAAAAAATCAAGTTAGAATGGGAAATTTTTTCCTTTTGCAAGGGATTCGAGGCTGAAATGTCCATTTTGAAAGCAAAGGGGGAGTGAATTGGCCTCCAAGATTCTGATTGTTGACGATGACCCGGGCATACGCATGCTGCTTTCAAAATTCCTCCAGCGGGAGGGCTATGAAACCATTCCGGCCCAGAACGGACTTGAAGGTGTGGAACTGGCCAAGAAGCATCAACCCGACCTGATCATCATGGATGTGGTAATGCCGCAGATGGACGGACTGACCGCAGCTCGTTTGATCAAGTTTTACAAGCCTTTAAGCGAGGTCCCTGTCCTTTTTCTGACCGCAAAGGACGCGGAAAAGGAGATAGAGCTTGCCCAGGAAGTGCGGGCTGAAGTCTATATCACTAAACCTTTTGACATACGGCAGGTCATCCAGGTCGTTCAGGAAACGCTGACAGGCGGGAAAACCAGGGGCTGACCGTTCATGGCTGAAAAAAAGCATTTCATCCTTTTCTCCCTCGCCGATCAGAAATTCGCCCTGCCCTTGGGTTGGGTCGAAAAAATCGTCCGGTCCGTGGCCGTCCGGCCCCTTCCCAAGGCGCCGGACCTGATTCTCGGCGTCATCAACCTGCAGGGCCGCATCGTGCCCATCGCCAGCCTGCGCAAACGATTCGGGCTGGAGGAGAAGCCGGTCGGAGTGGACGATCACCTGATCGTTTGCCGCACCTCGGACCGTCCGCTGGCGCTTCTGGTGGACAATGTCGCGGACATCATTGAAATCGAAGAATCCCGAATCATCCGCCAGGAGGCCATTCTCGGCGACATGGACACCATCGAGGGCGTGCTCAAGATGGACGACGGCATGATTCTGATTCACGATCTGGAACGCGTGCTGTCCGGCGCGGAGGTTTCGCGGCTCGATCAGGCGCTGGAACGGGAGGCGGCGGCCGATTCTACGGCCCCATCCGTCTCCGGCCAGAAAGGCAAACGGGACACCGGGTGACGAAACGGATCCACACCGCTCTCCTCGCGGAATTCGCGGAGTTCATGGCCGTCCAGATGGGTCTGCTCTTCCCCAAGGAGCGGTGGCTCGATCTTCTCAAGGGCATACAGGCCGCTTCGAAGGAATTCGGCTTCGATGACCCCGAGGCCTGCATCCGCTGGCTCATGTCCACGTCGCTCAAGAAACAGCATATCGAGACCCTGGCCCTGCAGTTCACGATCGGAGAAACGTATTTTTTCCGTGAGCCGAAGATATTCGAGGCGCTCGAAAAGCAGATTCTGCCCGAGTTGATCCGTTCCCGCTGGGAATCGGACCGCCGCATCCGGTTCTGGAGCGCCGGCTGCTGCACGGGCGAAGAGGCGTATTCGATCGCGATCCTGTTCAGCCGGATGATTCCGGATCTCCACACCTGGAAAATCTCCATCCTGGGCACGGACATCAACCCCCTGTTCCTGCAGCGGGCGGAGGAGGGTGTGTACCGGGAATGGTCCTTCCGGGGGACGCCCTACTGGCTGAAGGAAAATTATTTCAAGGTGAACGACGAGGGCAATTACGTCATCCATCCGCAGATCAAGAAAATGGTGAAGTTCCAGTCGCTCAATCTGGTCGAGGACAGCTATCCGTCGCTGTTCAACGACACGAACGCGATGGACATCATTTTCTGCCGGAACGTCCTGATGTACTTCACGCAGGACCACATGAAC
>CAZNXX010000283.1:0-3102 GCA_964577095.1 uncultured bacterium
CCCGGGCCTGAATCAAGCGGCCGCCTTCCGGATCAAGGCGGCCGCCTCTTTTTCTACGGTACGACGCGCGATCGGGGTAAAAAAAGCCGCGCCCGGCTTTGCCTGACCGCGGCCGGTGCGGTTCGGTCAGTTCGAAGCTTCCGGGCCCGCGGTCCCGTGCAATCCACAACAAGAGGTTCCGACATGAAGCCATTTTCCCGCGCACTCGCCTTCTGCTGGCTGGCCGTCTCCGCCATGGCCGGCTCCCCGTCCTTTTCGACCTACATGAACCCGATTTTCCCGGGCGACCATCCGGATCCGACCCTGTCCCGCTTCGGGGACGACTATTACACCACGGGATCGTCCTTCGCGACCTCGCCGATCATCTGGCACTCGAAGGACCTGGTCCGCTGGGAGGCCTTATCCCGGCCCGTGAGCAACGCGTGGTCCATGTTCGGCACCGGCCCCTCCGACGGCATCTGGGGCGGCCACCTGGTGTTTCACGGCGGCAAGTACTGGCATTTCTTCGGACGCTCCGGCCGCATGTTCTTCGTCACCGCGGACAGCCCGGCGGGGCCGTGGACAAATCCCAGGGAAGTGGCGTGCCCCGCGTCCGTGCCCGGGCTCGGCATGGACAATTCCATATTCATCGACGACGATGACAGCTGGTACCTGCTGGTCAAGAACGGCCAGTCGAACAACTGGATCGTCCAGCTCGGGGACAACGGCCAGCCGGCGGGCGAAATCCTGAACCTGTGCTGGATCAACCCCGCGCCCGCCTATCCCTACAGCTGGGCCGAGGGCCCGGTGATGTGGAAGGCCAACGGGTGGTATTACTATTCCTTCGCCATCCATATCTACGCCACCCAGCGCGTCATGCGCAGCCGTACGCTCACGGACGACGAGGCCGAGTGGGAGTTTCTCGGCAATCTGTTCAACGAGAACGACCCGAAGAAGGGCGGCGCCCAGTTTCCGTCTCCCAATCACTGTTCGCCCGCGGTCATGGCCGGGGACAGCGCCTGGTGGGTGGTCTCCCAGTCGTTCGGCATAAACGAGTGGCAGGGGCTGGGCCGGCAGGGACTGCTCAGCCGGGTTCGTTATGACGCGGATGGAAAACCGGTCGCGGATTTTCCGATCAACGAGCCTTCGGCCGCGCCGTCCCTGCCCAGCGGCGGCATTCCCTGGACCGTGCCCCGGTCGGACTTTTTCGATTCGGACAGGCTGAATCCCGAATGGCGCATGCTGGGCTATTCGCCCACCAGCCCGTATTCGCTGACCGCCAGGCCGGGCTGGATCAGGCTCACCCAGCAGAACCAGCACGGCACGGTCATTAAGAACGACGCGGAACACAACTACAGCCTCATCACCAAGGTCGATTTCGAGCCCGAGAATCCGGACCAGGAGGCGGGGCTCCGGATCATGACGGGGATACAGACAATGTCGGCCCGGCTGTTCAGCGCGCTGGACGGCGGGGACGCGCCCGTCATCTGCTTCGCGTTCGGCAACACGCGCCACGAAGCGGACAACACGGCTGGCCGCGTCGTGTGGCTGAAGATCGTGCGCGTCAACCACACCCTGACCGGGTATTTCAGCGCGGACGGCCGCGAATGGACGCAGGTCGGGGAGCCGGTCGGCGTCTCGACCATGGACGTCCAGCAGCCCGACTACAACGCGTTCACGGGCAATCACCAGGGCCCGTACGTCATCGGCTCGAAGCACGCCGATTTCGACCTCTACATCTACCGCGACGCGTACACCCCGATTCTGGCCGAATGCCCGGCGAACCAGTTCGGCACGACGCGGGGCTATTCCAGCCCGGCCTTTCTGCTCGACAACATCCACGAAGGCGACTGGGCCCTGTACGCGGGCGTGGAATTCGGGGGAGCCGGCTATCCCATGACCCCCGATTCGGTGAAGTTCACGGCGTCCAGCGCGGGTTCGGGCGGCACGGTCGAGGTCTGGCTCGATTCGCTCGACACGGGCGAGAAGATCGCCGAATGCGCCGTGTCCGGAACGGGCGCGTGGAAGACGTTCCAGGTTTTCTCGGCCCCGGTGAACCCGGTTTCGGGACGGCACGACGTGTACCTGAAATTCAGGGGCGCGGGAACCGCCAGGCTGTTCCAGTTTCGGGAATTCGTGTTCACCCCGAAACCGGCCAATGCCGTGCCCGGAGCGGAACCCACGGGTTCGCGGCGGCCGGAGCGGTTCGGCCTGTCCCAGAATTTCCCCAACCCCTTCAACGCGGCCACGACGATCGCCTTTCGCCTCCCGTCCAAAACGGATGTGTCGCTGAAAATTTTCGACCTGGCGGGCCGCGAGGCCGCGACCCTGGTCGAGGACAGCCGGCCCGCGGGCGAGCACGAAGCGGTCTGGGACGCGTCCGCCGTATCGAGCGGCATTTATTTCTACCGGCTGAAAGCCGACGGCTTTTCGGACATGAAGAAGCTCGTGCTCGTGAAATGAGCCGCGGCTCGAACCGGACCGCGTCAGGAGAAACGCCGGCTCCATGAAAATGCGAATGCTCATTCCCGCGGCCGCCCTGCTGGCCGCCGTGTTCGCCTCACCGCTGGCCGGCCAGCAGCTGCAGAGCGACAACGGGGACGGCACCTACACCAATCCGGTGCTCTACTCCGATTTTCCGGATCCGGACGTGATCCGCGTCGATTCCGTTTATTACATGGTTTCCACGACCATGTTCATCTTTCCCGGCGTCACGATTCTCAAATCCATGGACCTCGTCAACTGGGAATACTGCGCCAACGCGGTGCAGCGTTTCGATTTCAGCCCCTGCTACAACCTCGACGGCTGCAACCGGTACAGTCACGGACAGTGGGCCACGAGCCTCAAATATTACGACGGAATATTTTATCTGCTTTTCATCACCCTGGACGAGGGCGGGTTCCTCTGCACCGCGGACAGGGCCGAGGGGCCCTGGTCCATACGCAAACTGCCGCGGGGGTTCTATGATCCCGGCCTGTTTTTCGACGACGATGGCCGTATTTACGTGGCCCACGGGTACGGAAACATCAGCATCACGGAATTGAACGCCGATTTCGCGGCCAAGGGGAGCGACGTCCTGGTGTTCACCGGCGACATCCGGCCCGGTCTCGAAGGCATGCATGT
>CAZNXX010000284.1:0-3081 GCA_964577095.1 uncultured bacterium
GGACAGGTCACGACCGAGGATTACACGCTGTGGTACAACAACGCCAGACTGGGCGCGGCTTCCAGGGTGCCGTGAGGTTGCATTCACGGGGTTGTCCAAAAAGAAGGTATTTCGGACCCGATCGCCCTGAGCTTGTCGAAGGGCGATAGGATAATACTGAATTTATCGCGCTTCGACAGGCTCAGCGCGAACGGGGTTTTTCTTTTTGTACAGCCCCTTCAATCAACCCCGGGATCGGCGTTTCAGCAAGGAATCCGCATGGCAATTCGCATAGGACGGCTGATGATTTTCACGGCCGTCCTGTTTTTCATCACCCGGTGCGCGCCCGGCCCTGAATTCGGCCGTCCTCCCGCCGAAGGTTCGGCCCATGAACCCGCACAGGACGCGTTCGCCTTCGTCGACCCGGGTTCGCAGAACGTCCGCCTGGTGTCCGCCGAGCTTCAGGATTCCCTGTGCCGCGAGTCGGATCGGGCCTGGAGGGCCGTGTGGAAGAACGGGCGCAGGCCCGTTCCCAAGACCGAGGCGGAATGGGCGTTCCGGCATTTCGCGAAGCCGGGCTGGTACGGCGAGAACCGGCTGGCCAGGCCCGAAGGATGGCTGTCCGGACTGGAGGCACAAGCAGGGCTCGCGGCCTGGCCGAACCGGAACGATTTCGCGGTCACCGCGGCCAGAACGGACCTGCGTCTTCTGCCCACCGACAAGCCGGCATTCGAGGACTTTCAGTCCGCGGGCGGCGGATACCCGTTCGACATGATTCAGCAGACCGCGATTCCGCCGGGGACGCCCCTGCGCGTTCTCCACGCCTCAGTGGACGGGGACTGGCTCTACGCCGAATCACCGGTTGCCGCGGGCTGGCTCCGAGCTTTCGATGCCGCCATTGTCGACCCGGCATTCATCTGGCAGTGGGACACCGGCCGCACGGCCGCGGTTCTGGCCGAAGACATACCCGTGCGGACCGCGGACGGCCGCTTCCGTTTCCGCGCGCCTTTCGGAACCGTGCTTCCCCTGCTCCGGCGGAGCGGGCAGGGGCTTCATGCGCTCGTTCCGGTCGCGGACGGAGACGGAATCGCGTCCGCGGGCGAGGCGGTTCTGTCCGCGGAAACCGCGGCTGAGCGGCCCGTGCCGCTCACCGCGGGCGGGCTCGCGGCTGCCGTCAACACGATGATGGGCCAGGTGTACGGGTGGGGGGGACTCTACGGGAATCGCGACTGTTCCGCCGCTTTACAGGATCTGTTCATGCCTTTCGGCATTCTTCTGCCGAGGCATTCGTCCGCCCAGGCCGCGGCCGGCGACTCGATTCTGGACCTGAGCCGAATGACGCCGGAGGAAAAGGAACGTGTCATTCTGCGGCATGGCATTCCCTTTCTGACGCTGATTCACCTGAAGGGTCACATCATGCTCTACGTCGGGCCGTCCGGCGGCAGGGCCTGCGTGTTTCACAACCTGTGGGCGGTGCGCACGCGGGACGAGAGCGGGGCCGAGGGGAGGCACATCGTGGGCCGCGCCGTGATCACGACCCTGTCTCCGGGCCGGCGGGTCCGGAATGCCGACCCGGCCGCGGATATTCTAATGCGCGTTGACCGGATGACCTTTCTGGTGCGCCCGGATTCCGTGGCCGGCCCGTTCAGTCGGCCTGTTCCGGACGGGAGATGAGACACGCATTGATCGGACTCCAGTCACGGATGACTGCTGAAACGCATATCATCCGAAATTCGAAAACGGACACCGCTCTTGGATAAAAAACCAAAAACCGTGAAGACCGCTAAAAATACGAGGATCCCCCGGAAGCGCGCGGCCGCATTCCCGGCGGACACCGTTCTGGAGAGCATATCGGACGGCGTGTTCACCGTGGATCGCGAATGGCGCATCACTTTCTTCAACCGCGCGGCCGAGGCCATCACCGGCATCGACCGCAAGGACGCGGTGGGCCGTCGGTGTTCGGACGTGTTCCGGTCGAGCATGTGCGAGAGCGAATGCGGACTCCGCATGACCCTGAAAACGGGAAAGCCGGTCATCGGCAAGTCCGGGTTCATCATCCGGGCCGACGGTTCCCGCATTCCCATCAGCATTTCCACGGCCGTGTTCCGCGACTCGGCCGGCCGCGTCATCGGCGGCGTCGAGACCTTCCGGGACCTGAGCGAGCTGGAGGCCCTCCGGCGGGAGCTGGAAGGGCGGCACCGTGTCGGAGACCTGGTCAGCCGCAGTCCCCTGATGCGCAAGCTGTTCGAGGTGCTCCCCGCGATCGCGGCGAGTCCCAGCACGGTCCTGATACTCGGAGAGACGGGAACCGGCAAGGAAGTCATGGCCAGGACCCTGCACAGCCTCAGCCCGCGGAGCCGGGGGCCCTTTGTGGCGGTGAACTGCGGCGCGTTCCCCGAGACGCTTCTCGAATCCGAACTGTTCGGATACAAGGCCGGCGCGTTCACGGGCGCGGCCAAGGACAAGCCGGGCCGTTTCGCCCTGGCCCGGGGGGGCACGATTTTTCTCGACGAGATCGGCGAGATCAGCCCGGCCCTGCAGGTCAAGCTCCTGCGCGTTCTTCAGGAGCGGGTGTTCGAGCCGCTCGGCTCGACGCATCCGGTGCCCGCGGACTGCCGCGTTCTGGTCGCCACGAACCGGGACCTCGCGGAATTGACGCGGAACGGCGCGTTCCGGGAGGACCTGTATTACCGGGTCAATGTCATACGCGTCGAACTTCCGCCACTCCGCAGCCGCAAGGAGGACATTCCCCTTCTGGTCGACCAGTTCATCGAGCGGTTCAACCGGCTCCAGGCGAGGGCGGTCACCGGAATAACGACCGAGGCCCTTTCACTGCTCATGGCGCATCCATGGCCGGGCAATATCCGCGAACTTGAAAACGTCATCGAGCGGAGCTTCATCCTGTGCCGGGAAGGCGAGATCGGCGTCGGACATCTGCCCGATGAGCTCACGCTCCAGGTCGCCCCGCGGCGGGCCGGTTCTGAGCTTCGATCGGGCCATGACCTGCTCGACGCCAGGTCTATCCGGTCCGCTCTGGAGAAGAACGGATTCAACCGGTCCGCGGCCGCCAGGGAACTCGGCATGCACAAGACCACGCTGTTC
>CAZNXX010000285.1:0-3026 GCA_964577095.1 uncultured bacterium
CCCGGACGGCGACCGCCCGGGGCTTTCGAAACCTGAAAAACGGACCCGAATCCTACTGCGCCGGGTTCCCGTCCGCGTCCATGAGCTGAATCTTCGCCCACCCGAGACCGTTGAGGTCGGCCTCGATCTTGGATCGGTCGCCCACCACCACCCAGACCAGTTTGTCCGGATGCAGCAGGGTTTTCCCCGCCCGGTTCGCGTCTTCCGTCGTGAGCTTCCGCAGCCGCTCGGCGTAGGTGCTGAAATGATTCTCCGGGTATCCGTAGCGCACGATGTCGCCGATGGAGCCGGACACCGCGCTCCCGGTTTCCCACTGCCCGGCGAGCTGAAGCACCTGGTTGTTCCTGGCCTTCTCGAACTCGGCGGGTTCCACCGGCCGGTCCGAAATCACCTGCGACATCTCTTTCACGATTTCGCGCATGGAATCGGCGGTCTTGTCGCTCTGCACCGAGGAATACACGATGAACGGCCGCTGGCCCCGCGCGTCCACCAGAAAGCTTCCGGCGCCGTAGGTCCAGTGCTTGTTCTCGCGCAGGTTCATGTTGATGCGCGAGGTGAAGTCCCCGCCCAGCAGGCTGTTGAGCACCTGCATGGCCAGTTCGTCCGGATTGGCGTTGGGCGGCGCGACGTGCCCGCAGAACACGATGGACTGCTGGGATCCGGGCCGGTCGATCAGGTAGATTTCAGGGCCGGTCTTGTGATCCACGGCCGCGATGTTCTTTTCAGGCACGGCGCCGGACGGCCAGGCCGCGAACAGCTTCTCCAGCCTGGGCTGAAGCTCCGCGAGCGTGATGTCGCCCACGGCGACCAGCGTGGCGTTGCCCGGCTTGAACCAGGCCGCGTGAAAACGGGCGAGATCGGCCGCGGTCATCTTCGCCACCGAGGCCTCGTCGCCGGACCCGGTCAGGGGATTGCCGTACGCGTGCCCCCTGCCGTACAGCAAACCCGGGAAGACGCGGAGCGCCATCTGGATCGGCGTCACCTTCTCGCGCTGTATTCCCGCCAGGGTCTGGGCCTGCAGGCGCTTGAAATCCGCCTCCGGAAAGGCGGGATTCAGAACGACATCCGCGAAAATGTCCAGGGAGGCGTCGAGATTCTGCTTCAGCGTGTTCAGGCGGACGACCGACATGTCGAGGTCGGAGCCCGTCCCGAGGCTGGAGCCGAGGCCGGCCAGTTCATCGCTGATCTGCAGGGCGGTGCGTTTCCTGGTGCCCTCGTCCAGCATGTCCATGGCCAGCCGCGCCGTGCCCGGAAGCCCCGTCCTATCCGAGGCGTACCCGGCGTTGACGATGAGCTGAAGGTTGACGACCGGAACGGTGGTCCTGCGGGCCAGCATGATATTGAGGCCGTTGGAGAGCCGGCCCTTCTCGATGGCCGGAAAACCGGCGTCGGGCTGTGCCGAGGGAACGGGGAGCGCCGTGCGGTCCACGTCGCTCTTCTCCGCGGCCGCGAGCTCCGGAAACGGCCGGATCTCGAGCGTGTAGGCGCCGTCCGACAGCCACCGGCGGGCCGCGGCGTGCAGGGCCTTCAACGTGGCGTTCTGCACGGTCTTCAGGCTGGTCTTGTAATGGGCCGGATCGCCGGCGTACACGAGATTCTGCGCGAGAATGTCCGACTTGCCGCCGAAACCGCCGATGCGCTCGATGCCGCGCACGAAACCCGCCACGTGCTGGGTCTTCACGCGCCGGACCTCGGCTTCCGTCGGTCCTTTTTCCAGCAGTCTCGCCAGTTCCTCGTTCACGGCCTTCTCGACCGTCGCGATCTCCACGCCCGGCTTGACCGTGGCGACGATCTGAAAGAGCCCCGCGATTTCACGGAGGTCGATGAACGCGGAGATGGAGGTGGCGATCTGGTCCTCGTACACCAGGCGCTTGTAGAGCCGGGATGTCTTGCCCGAAGCCAGCACGTCGCTCACGAGGTCGAGGCAGGTCCCGTCCTCCGAGCCCCACTCCGGCATGTTCCAGACCTTGTACAGCCGCGCCTGCGGCACCCGGTCCTCGGCGATCTGCCGGTGTTCGCCCGACCGCTTCGCGACCCAGGTCGAATGCCTGGCCACGGGCGGGCCCGGCGGGATGTCGCCGAAATATCGCTTCACTTTGTCGAACGCAATCTCCGGCGTGACGTCGCCCGCCACGACCAGCACCGCGTTGGACGGACCGTAGTAGGCCTTGAACCACTCGTGCGCGTCCGTGAGTTTCGCCGCGTCCAGGTCCTCCATGGCCCCGATGACGGTCCAGGAATAGGGATGGCCGGGCATGAAGCAGGCCTTGGTGATGAGCTCCTCGCTGATCGAGTAGGGCTCATTGTCGTACTGCCGCTTCTCGTTCTGCACGACCCCGCGCTGTTCGTCGAGCTTGCCCTGGTCGACCGCGCCCAGCAGGTGCCCCATGCGGTCCGATTCCATCCACAACGCCAGGTCAAGGGCCGAAGTGGGCACGTTCTGGAAGTAATTCGTTCGGTCCTCGCTGGTCGTGCCGTTCAGGTCCGTGGCGCCGATGGCCTCCATGGCCTGAAAATAATCGTTGTTGAAATTTTCGCTCCCGTTGAACATCAGGTGTTCGAACAGGTGGGCGAATCCCGTCTTGCCGGGCTTCTCGTTCTTCGACCCCACGTGGTACCACACGTTGACCGCCACGATGGGCGCCTTGTGGTCCTCATGCACCAGAAGCGTCAATCCGTTGTCCAGCGTGAATTTGGTGTAGGGAATGTCGATGTCCACGGACGGCGCGGACTTGTTCGCGGCGAATACCAGGCCCGCGGCGAGGAAAAGGAAAACCGTGAACGCATGCCTCTTGAGTGCCATAAGACCTCCTGTTAAGGATGGGATACGTTAATATTTATTTTTTTGATTTTATTGGGATTGGACCGAATCCGCGGATTCGCTGAATATTCCCTTCAGCATTCATTTTCCACAGATCCATCTATGGTATACGGAAGTTTACGGAAAAAAGTTTCTCGATTCGGGTTTAAATTCCGGGTTCAGGGATTGCCGAACAAAGAAGTGCCGGGCACCTTGGGAGTATTCT
>CAZNXX010000286.1:0-3025 GCA_964577095.1 uncultured bacterium
GTTGAACGCCGCGTTGACGCCCAGACGCTCCATGAGATGGGGGTTGCGCTCGAAGTCGAAATCGTACCGCCAGAACAGCGGCGTGTGTTCCGCGGTGAGCGCCGGGTATTTGTACCGCCTGAACACGCCGTTCCCGCCGGCCAAGGGCGGGTTGCGGCGCTGGATCAGGGTCTCGTGCCTGTACCGGAGGCCGGCCACGGCCCGTTTGAACTGTTTTCGATTCATGGCTCTCTTCTTCCCGTCACGCGGACGCGGCCCTCAGTCCGAGAGCTTGTTCCACCAGGTCTTCTTCAGGATCAGGGAGGTGATGACGAGCACGGCGACGGCCTCGAAGAAGGGCGCCCTGCTGCGGATCACCAGGTACACCGGGATCAGGATCAGCGAGGTCTGCCAGACGATGCCCACCGCGACGTTGAACGCGTCGCGCTTGAAATTCGCGTCCGACTTGAATTTCGGGTCGGCCTTCACGACCTTGCCGTGGATGGGTTTCCAGAAGCCCCACGGCCTCACCTGCTTGTAGAACTGCATCAGGGTCTTGTCGTCCTCGGGCTTGGTCAGAAGCGTGCCGAGGACGCACCCGGCCGTGGACAGGACGAGGATTACCGGGAAGGAATAGAGCGCGTACAGGTTCGGCACGATCTCCGGGTACACCCAGAGGTAGAGGCCCGGGAACTTCGACAGCACCAGCGCGGCCGCGATGCCCGTGGCCATGCCCCAGAAATACCCGTACCCGTTGAACCGCCACCAGTACCATTTCAGGATGTTGGCCGCTGTGTACCCGCCCCACAGGGCCGAGACGATCCACTGCGTGACCTGGTTGATGTCCTTGGCGTGCAGGCCGAAGAAAATGCCGATCACCACAAACGCGAACGACACGGCGTAGCTCAGCCAGATCAGCTTCCGGTGCGAGGCATTGGGGTTGATGTAGCGCTTGTAGATGTCGTTCACCACGTAGGCCGGGGCCGCGTTGACCGTGGCCGCGAACGTGGACATGAACGCCGCCAGCAGGCCCGCCAGCACCAGGCCGAGGAGCCCCACCGGCATGAAATGGCCCATCACGTAGGGAAGCACCTTTTCGAAGTCGATGCCCGTGCCCATGGCATTGAGCTGGGGGCTGAAAAACACGAGCCCCAGGATCGTGATGCCCGTGATCATGAGGTAGCGCGTGGGGAAAAGGCAGAGGGAGACGAACCAGCTCATCTTGGACGCCTCTTTCGGGCTCTTGGTGGCGAGCACCCGCTGCATGTCGTAATTGGGCGCAGGGCCCGCGAGGCTGACGAGAATGCCCTTGAAGAGAACCATCATGAAGAAAATGGTGAACAGCGAATACCCGTCCTCCGCGATCTTCGTGTTGACGCTCTGAATCAGCCCGGACCAGTCCAGGTTCAGATTCCACCCGAAGAAGACGTTCTTCCACCCCTCGGGCACGGCCGCTGCCACCGCGTCGGGCGAGGTCCGCATGATCGCCACAATGCCCACGCCCACGCACGAGACGGTCATGACCACGAACTGGAGCAGTTCCGTGACCACGACGCTGTACATGCCGCCCGCCACCACGTACACGGACGTCAGCAGCATCAGGCCCGCGGCGTACCAGTTGCCGTTGACGACCGGGTCCGCGGAGAACTGCCAGGGCAGGAACATGGCCGCGAACTTGCCCACACCCGCGAAATCGTACGCGATGAATCCGATCACGCTGACCAGGGCGAACACCACCACGCTGAGATGCGACAGCACCGCGCCCCTCCCGTGTCCGAACCGGGTGTTGATCCATTCCGCTCCGGTCATGACGTTCGAGCGCCGCATCCATTTCGCGAGGAACACCATCAGGAAGATCTGATTGAACACGGGCCAGAGCCACGGGATGAAGATGGACTTGAGGCCGTAGACAAAGGTGATGTAGACCAGCCACATGGTGCCGGTGATGTCGAACATACCGGAGGCGTTCGACACGCCGAGAATCCAGTAGGGCAGTCCCTTGTCCGCCAAAAAGTAGGAATTCAGGCCCTTGGATGCTTTTTTGGTCAGAATAAAGCCGATCACAACGGTCAGAATCAGGTAGCCGATGATGATGCCGATGTCCAGAACACCCAGCTTCATGACATTTCTCCTGGTTGGACGAATGAAAAAGCGGAATTGCCCGTATATCGGATAATATTGTCCGGGAATGAAGGATTAATATAGCGATTCATGCGGAAAAAATCAAACGCAATCGTTTGCGGAACTCACATTTCCCGGAAAAATCATAAAAAACAAAGATTATTAACGGAAACCTATCGCAATGAGCTTAAAATATTAGGCTTATCCGCGACGAATCCCGATTCCTCTCCGTTAATCCGATACCTCGTTAATCTTGCTCTCCGCTTCTCCGCTTCTCCGATACTCCGTCACTCTCCATCCCCCTCTCAGACCGGATTTTGGAGAAGGTGAGCCCTTCGGAGAAGAAATAGACCAGGCCGAGCGCGGTCACCGGGATGTACTGGCTCAGGTGGTACAGGATGGAAAAGCTCAATGCCTGCGGCCTGGGAATGCCGAACAGTTCGAGCCCGAGCACGGACACGAACTGAATGGTGCCGACGAATCCTGGAGCGGACGGCGCCGCGACCCCGATGCACAGGATCACCAGCACGAATACCGAGGCCGCCAGGGGCAGGTGAATCCCCGCGGCCATGACGCCGAAATGCAGGGACAGCGCCGGAAAGATCCAGAGCGCCACGGAGAGCGCGGACGCGGCGGTCACCGATTTCCAGTCGCGCAGCATGTGCAGGCCCTCGGCGAAAGACTCGAGGAAACCGAGGGCCCGCTTCCGGAACGTCTGCGGAAAGGGCCGCAGCATCGATCCGAAGAACGCGATCACCGCTCCGGTCTTCGCTTTCAGCGCGATCAGGAGACCGAGCATCAGGCCGACGGCCCCGAGCGAAACCAGGCTCGCCTTGCGGAGCCAGTCCGGAAACGGCAGGTCCAGCAGTCCGACGGTCACGAGCAGGAAGAGGAGGATGGTGACGCCGTCGAACACCCGCTCCAG
>CAZNXX010000287.1:0-2991 GCA_964577095.1 uncultured bacterium
AGTGGAAGGTCATCCGCCGGAAGGGGTTCCGCTTCCTGCAGAAACCCTTCACGCTTGTCGACCTGCTGCAGACCGTGCGCATGGAGCTGGACAAGGCCTGAACCGTCCATCGCGATCCATGGGATTCCAGGCCCCGGTCCGTTCGGCCCGGGGCTTTTCATTGACGATGGACGATTGACGAATGACCATTTTATGATCTAACAGATGTTCAATCGGCCATCGGCCTTCGTCAATCGAAAATGGATTCAACGTGATCCTGACCGCCCGGGACGGTGAAGGATCCGGGAGCAGTCAGCCGGTTCGTATTTCTCATTGACAATCCCCGGATTTTCCGCTAATTTCCGTCAATCCCCGTTCTGCGAAGGATCGTTTCAGATGGCTCTTCTCAGACAGGCGCTCGGCCTTGTCCGCGCGCCGTTTCTCGTGCTCGCTCCGGTCTGCGCGACCGTGGGCGCGGCCACGGCCTGGCATCAGACGCACGAGTGGCGGACGGTTCCTTTTCTGTTCGTGGTTCTGGGGGCGACCGCGGCCCACGCCTGCGTCAATGTGTTCAATGAATACTTCGACTTCCGCAGCGGCCTGGACGCCCGGACCCGCCGCACTCCGTTCAGCGGCGGAAGCGGTACACTCCAGGCGGATCCGGCGAAGGCGGGGGCCGCGCTGGCGATCGGGATCCTGTGCTTCCTGATCACCGCGGCCGTCGGCCTTTTCTTTGTCCTGACGCGGGGATGGCTTCTCCTCCCGATCGGGCTTTTCGGGCTCTTCATCGCGGTCACCTACACGGTCTGGTGGGTGAAGCATCCGGTTCTCTGCCTGGCCGCGCCGGGCCTGGGGTTCGGTGTGCTGATGGTGACGGGCGTTCATCACGCCCTGACCGGCACGGTCACGGCCGCGTCCCTGGCCGCGTCCCTGGTTCCGACCTTTCTGGTGAGCAACCTCCTGCTCCTGAACCAGTTCCCGGACGTGGAGGCGGACAAGGCCGTGGGCCGGAGGCATTTCCCGGTTCTGATCGGCAGGAAAAACAGCGCGGTGATATACGGCGTTTTTCTGCTTCTTCCATATCTGATCGTCCCGGCCGCGGTCCTGCTCGGCGTGCTTCCCCTGTCCTCACTCCTGATGCTGTTGACTGTCCCGTTTTCCGCGAAGGCTTACCGCCTGGCGCGCAGAAACGCGGAGCATCCGGAGGCGCTGATTCCCGCGCTCGGGCTGAACGTCGTGATCGTCCTGCTGACGCCGGCCCTGCTGGCGCTGGGGCTGTTTCTGGCGGAGTGATATTTCAGCCCCATCAGGTTGACCGATTGTAACTCCTCAGGAGAATTTCATGAACAGAATTTCAACTCCGAACTGCGGGAAATAATGAAATCCGGATCCGAGAACACCACGCTGACGGAAGGTCTCCTGGGGGCCGAGGAAAAATCGGCGGAGAGGAAGCGCCGTTCGGATGCGGCGCTCGTCGTCAATCTGGGATTGGCCGCCAACGCCGTGCTGGCCGTTTCCAAGCTGGCGGCGGGAATTTTCGGCCACAGCCAGGCGCTGCTGGCCGACGGAGTCAACTCCATCTCGGATGTCGTGTATTTCATCGTGGTGCGGATTTTCACGTCCCTTTCCGCGAAACCCGCGGACCCGGAGCATCCCTACGGGCACCACCAGTTCGAGAGCATCTCTGCGGTCGTGGTCGGCGCTTTTGTGATCACCACGGGGATGACGATTTTCTGGGACTCCGCGAACGCGGCATTCGACATGTGGACCGGGAATGCTCCCCAGGAGCCCATCCGCCGGTTCACCTTATGGGTGGCCTTTTTCACCATCGTTCTCAAGATCCTCCTGATGCTTCAGGCCTCCAGGGTCAGCCGGAGAACGGGCAACATCACCATATCCGCGCTGGCCCGCGACCACCGGAACGACATTTTCGCGTCGGCCGGCGCGGCCATCGGCATCGGGTTCGGAATACTCGGAGTGAATTGGATGGATCCCGTGGCCGGCGCTGTCGTGGCCGTTCTGGTGACCAAAACCGGTGTCGATATTCTCCGCGAATCCTCGGAAGAACTCATGGATACGGTCCCGAGCCGGGAGATCGACGCGTCCATAAGGGAGAAACTCTCGGGATTCCGGTCCATCCGTCGCATCGAGTCCGTTCACGCGCACCGGTTCGGCCCCTATTTCGTGGTCAACATCACGGTCGCCATTGATGGACGCCTCAGCGTGACCGAAGGCGATCGAATCGCCGACGAGATCGAAACGCACCTGGTCCGCGAGATTCACATGCTCCGGAAAGTGTACGTGCATTACCATCCGCTGCGGCGGACGGGAATGCGGAAGGATCCGGAATGAAGAAACTGAATGCAATGACCCTCATCGCTCCGTGCGGCATGAACTGCGGCATCTGCATGGCCTATCTGCGGGAGAAGGACCATTGCCCCGGATGCCGCGGGGAGGGGTCGCGGAAACCGGTTTCCTGCGTCCGGTGCAAAATATTGAACTGCGTCCTTATCCGGACGGGCAGTGCGAGGTTCTGCCTGGAGTTGGATGAAAAGCCGTGCCAGCGGCTGAAGGATCTCGACAAACGCTACCGCACGAAATACCGCATGAGCATGCTGGAAAACCTGGCTGCCATCCGCAGGTTCGGGATCCGGAAATTCACGGCGGAGGAGAAACGGAGATGGACCTGCCGCGGATGCGGGGGTACAATCAACGTTCACCGGGCGGTGTGTTCCGGATGCGGGGAAGCGGCGGGAAAACCTGCATCTCCAGGACGAATGCGGGATCAGCGACAGACCGAAAGGGGTCCGGAATGAAGACGTCCAAACAACGACACCCCTCATCGTCCATCGGAGGGGCCTGGATCTGGTTCATTTTTTCAGCACTTCTGGTGCGGGCGCCGGAAGTGGCCGCGCAGAACGCGGAAACCGGCCGCCCCCGCCTCCTGTTCACCCGTATCGCGATGACCGGGACTTCGGACCAATCCGATCCTGAGGGATACAAGGCCTACAG
>CAZNXX010000288.1:0-2988 GCA_964577095.1 uncultured bacterium
GGTCGCCGCGCTTGAAATCGCCCATGTCGCCGCCCCGGGCCGCGCTGGCCGCGTCGATCGACCGGCTCGCCGCGATGTCCCCGAAGCGGGTGCCGGATTTCAGGTCGCGGATCACGCGGCCGGCCTCCTCCTCCGTGGACACGACGATGTGGCTGAGGTGGATGGAAAAGCCGGCGACCCGGGTCGGATCAGCGGTCAGGGATTTTTCCGGCATCCAGCCGGTGATCTGCACTTTCACCCAGTCCGGACGCTTCTCGAGAACCTCCACCCGGGTACCGGATGCGACCTCGCCGAGGCGCTCGCCGTTCGGCCCGTTCATCAGGTTTTCGGAATTCTCCCGTACATAAAGTCCGCCGCTCTGGCCCCACAGGCCGGCGACGCCAGCCAGCAGGAACAGTATCATTAAATTCATCGGTTTCATGAAGCACCGACCTCCTGATATGTTATCGTAAAAAACGACCACCCGCGAAGCGGGTGGCTTGCATCGACGGCCAGAGGCCACGGATCAAAGAATCGACACGCCTGGTGCCAACCTGTTTGATCGAAAACTCCGGCCGAAGCGCGAAGTTTGAATATCCGTCAAGGTCAATGGACCGGACAGGCAGTGACTTTCTCCCTCCGGGATGGCGATTGCGACCAGGTTCCCGCGGAATCGGGATTCCGGGTTTAAAGAACAATCAAGAACTTCTCTTCCATGTGATTTCTGAAAAACGGGCTGGGGACATCCAAAAAAGAAAGATAACAGGATGGCGATTCTTTCTGATTTAAAATAAAAAATGCGGGGATTTTTCACAATGGAATCAATCCGAAGTTTCGTTCAACTTGGACTCTTTGTTTCATATTGAAAATACAAAATTTCATTTTAATTTGCAAGTTATTTCTCCTTGAAACCGGTTCCATTCCACAATACATCCACTTCCTCCCTCCGGCGTATCAATTTGAACCGACTGCCGCTGACCAGCACTTCCGCGGCCCTGGGCCGTCCGTTATAATTGGATGAAAGCGAATACCCGTAGGCACCCGCCCCCGTGATCGCCAGCAGTTCGCCTCTCTTCACTGCGGCAAGCGGCCGGTCATGCGCGAAGAAATCGCCCGATTCACAGATGGGGCCCACGATGTCGGTCCGTCCCACGGGCCGGCCGCGTCTCAAACGGACCGGCACGATCTGGTGATAGGCGTCGTAGAGGCTCGGCCGTATCAGGTCGTTCATCCCCGCGTCGAGAATGACGAAGCGCCGGCCCCCGTTCTCCTTGGTGAACGTCACGGATGCGACCAGGGCGCCCGCGTCCGCGACCAGGAACCGGCCCGGTTCGAAAAGCATCCGGATTCCGGCATCGGACAGAATCGGCAGCACCGCCTTGAACAGCCGCGAAGGTCCGGTCGGCAGCGGCCGCTCCGGGTTCGGATCCGCGCCGGTCTCGACGATGCGCTGGTAATCAATACCCCACCCCCCTCCGAGATCGACGAATTCGAGCCGGATCCCGAGCGACAGCAGTTCCCGGACGAGGCGGGACAGGAAATCCGCGGCCTCTGTGAATGGCGCTGTCTCGAGGATCTGCGAGCCGATGTGGCAATGCACGCCGGCGACCGCGATTCCGGACAGGGTGGCGGCGAGCCGGAACGCCTCCACGGCCCGTTCCGCCGGGATGCCGAACTTGCTCTCGCGGAGGCCCGTGGCGATATAGGGATGGGTGCGTGGATCGACCCTCGGATTCACGCGTATGGAGACGCGCGCCCTTTTCCGCATCGTCGAGGCGATGCGCGACACGGCCGACAGTTCCTCGAAGGATTCCACGTTCAGGCTGTACACGCCCGCGGCAACGGCCGAGCCGATCTCGGCGTCGGTCTTTCCCACGCCGGAGAACAGGATGCGTTCAGGCGGCACTCCCGCCATCAGGGCGATCCGGAGTTCCCCGCCGGAGACGATGTCCGCGCCCGCGCCCCGTTCCGCGAGGATGCGGATGATGTGCGGATTGGCGTTGGCTTTGACCGCGTAGCAGATGAGGTGCGGTTTTTTCCCGAGGGGCTTTTCCGCCGCGTTCCAGTTGGCGATGAGCCGCTTCTGGCTGTACACGTAATACGGTGTGCCGACCTCCCGGGCGATGCGGTCCAGGGGAGTCGACTCGCACAGGAGAATTCCGTTCCGGTATTGAAAAACGCCCATTCGACCGTCCGTTTCCTTTCAGGATTCCGGCCAATTTAACAAGAATCGCCGGCAATTCAAAGGGGTTTGGCGGAGACCGGATTTCTTGACATTCGGAGGGTGAATCGTTATATTCGATAAACCGGCCGGATCGTCACGATCCCCGCAGAGACCACGGTCAATGAAACGGAACCGGATGATGAAAAATCAGAACTCGGACAAAGGAACCCGGAAGACGATCGTACTGATCGCGGGATGCGTTCTGTTCGCCGGCGCGGCCGCGGCCGCGCTCGATGCCGGACGGTCGCTGTACACGAAACTGAAGGTATTCGGCGACCTGCTCGAAAAAGTCCGCTCCGACTACATCGACGAAAAAGACCCTGAAACCCTCGTGGACAGCGCCATCCGCGGGCTGGTCTCCGACCTGGATCCGCACTCCTCCTATTACACCAAGGAGCAGTACGACCGCTGGAACCAGGATTTCGAGGGATATTCCGGAATCGGGATCTATTTCGACGTGATCGACGGCCGCATCACCGTGGTGTCGGTCATCCGCGGGGGTCCTGCGGAGAAAGTCGGCCTGTCCGTGGGGGACCGCATCGTCACCATCGGGAGAGAATCGGTCATCGGCATCCGCCGCGACGACGTTCCCCTCAAACTGATGGGCCCCCGCGGCACCCAGGTGGAGATCTGGGTCGAGCGCAACGGCTGGACGCGGCCGCGGATGTATTCCATCGTGCGGGAGGAAGTGCATCTCGAGTCCGTGGCCAATGCCTTCATCATCAAGCCTCAGGTCGGGTACATCGGCATCGGCCGCTTCGCCTCCACGACGGAGCAGGAGATGG
>CAZNXX010000289.1:0-1145 GCA_964577095.1 uncultured bacterium
CGATGTATTTTTCATATCCCTCACTGTAGGAACTCTGTATCAGGCGTCCTGAGGGCGTGTAATAGCGTGCAATAGACAACCTTATCATGGATCCGTCGGGCAGATACCGGGAAAGTATGAAATCATGATCCCAGCCGCTCTGGCCGTCTCTGCGGTCGCTTGCCGCGCTGAGGTAAATCGGTGATCCGCTCCGGTTCCGTTTGTACGAAGGCCCCAGAGACGAGAATGGAACCGGCGAGATCACTTCGTCGATCATGAGAGACTCATAGCCGTCGGGAGGAGCCGGCAGTTTCAATACTTCCCAGCGACCCGGCGCCCCGTCCGGAGACAGCATACTCAGGCAGAGAAAGGGCGCGTATCCCCCGCCGGGCCGCGGATCCTGGGAATCGGACCGGAACTCCCCTGCAACGAAAAGCGCATTCAAATCCGGCTGATAGGCCGCGCTCCGGACCTGGACCCGGTTGTCCGGGTAATCGCCCGTGTCCGGGTTGAAGAAATCCGTCGGGCCCGTGATTTCGAAGGTCTCCGAATCCATGAAGCATTGTTCGACCCAGGAGCCGTCACTGCCCGAGCCGCAGGAGTAGAAACCGCCCCCCCCGAACGGCGTCAGGCTGTTCACTTGGCCCCACGGGCCGCGGACTATGGCGCCGTTCTGATCCGGAAGAATGACCGGAACGCCGTCGGAGTCGTGCTGCACCGTGGTTTTTTTGATCACATTCCCCGAGGAGTCGAAGCAGACGATGGCGCGGCCCGAAGCCGCTTCCGAGCTGAACACGCCGCCTGCCACGTAATCCAGAACGCGGCCGTCCACGTTGTACCGGGGGAAAACCGCATAGAGTTCATTGTACTGCTGTTCCGTGGATCCCGTCGCGTGCTGAGAATACACGGCGTAACCGCCGTTCCCGAACGTCGGGTCAGGCGCGCCGTTTTTCAGAAAACGCGCGATCGCCATCTGCGTGACCGCGTTCTCGCCCGTGTATCCGGCGGCCACGATGCGTCCGTCCGGCTGGACGAAGACATTCGTCACCCAGTCATTGGCCAGCGGAAAATCAACCCGGACGATGCCGTTGTCTCCGAAAGAAGTGACGAGCCGCTGCTGCTCGAGGTTGACGGCCGCGAGGGCCGATTTCGTGTCCCGCCAGTCC
>CAZNXX010000289.1:1155-2987 GCA_964577095.1 uncultured bacterium
CCATCTGCATCGCCACGATGGCCACGCCGAACTGGCTGAAAAACTCGCCCAGTTCCGGATCCAGAGGGTCGAAAAAGAGGCAGTCCGCGGCCGGGACCTTGACCGGCGTCTGCAACGTATGACCCTGCTCCGATGCCATCTGGATCATTTTGATGAAGCCCTCGTATCCGGGATCGGGTTCATCGGACGGGTGTGCCATCACTGCGGTTGTGAAAGCCAGAACAATGAACAACGTGAGCCGCCGGGTTCTGTGCGTCATGTCAAATCTCCTCTTTCGGGTGAGACCGGTCGGTGTGTCGGGGAAACGTGATGCGGGTGTTCGGTGTATGGTAAAGTAGGAAATGATATAATGAAATGCAATAAAAACACGAACCCGGCGACATTTATCCGATGGGCCGGCTGCAGCGGAGTGGATCGTATAAACCTCCCGCGGGTTTCTCCGAACCCGCGGGAGGTTGAATTTAGAAACGTGCGACGCACCTTCGAGGTGCGTCGCACGCGTAATATTTATTTGATCAGCGCCATTTTCAGCATCCGCGACCCGCCTCCCGTTTCGACACGGCAGTAATAAACCCCGCTCGGCAGTCCTGAACCGTCGAAAACATGAACGTGCCGACCGGGACTCCGCCGTCCTTCATCCCGCGTGGCGATCATTCTTCCGGCCGAATCGAAAAAGACGAGGCGGACACTTTCGGTCACCGGCATTTCGTATTCGATCGTGGTCACGGGGTTGAACGGATTGGGATAATTTCCGAGCAGAGTGAACCCGAAGGGATGACGCTTCTCCCCGTCCGCGCCGGACGCCGGCCATCGGTACACCCACACGTCCTGGTTCACCGTGCTGTCCGCCTTCAGCCCGCCGTACACCTTGATCAGGCCGTTGGCGGCGTCGAAATACGCCGCGGCTTCCCTCAGCCCGAAGGGCAGATTCCCCTTCCGCGTCCAGGCCTCGGTTTCGAAATCGAACAGCCAGACGTCCGAGGACATCTCGAAGTCCCATTCTCCTTCGATGTTGCGATAGGCGTACCCGCCCATGAGCACGGCCCCTTCGGATGCCTCGCCGGTCCTGCCCGCCTTGCCCGCTCCCTTCTTCTGCGGGAGTTTCACCGCGAACGCGTCGTGCGCGAAATCCGGCACATCCCCGGTCTGGTCGATTTCGGTCCATTGGAGGTTCTGGCCCTCGCCCTCGAGCCTGAACATTTTTCTGCCGCCGGCGAAGACCTGCAGGATGTAGTACCTGTCCCCGTACCTGTACATCTTGTGACGGGAAGCCGGGTGCGGACAATCGGGTTTTTTCTCGTAGGTGTTTTCCGCAATGGAGTAGGTCCACGTGTCCGACATTTCGTTCTTGTACTCCGGATGCCCCGGAACCCCTCCCGAAGTGAGCCCGCCCGTGATCACGACCGTTCCGTTCTCCGAAACGTCCGCGCCGTACCTGGATCTCGCGCCCGGTCCGTTTTCAGGAATCGGGATCTCCTCCCAGACGCTGGTCTGCGGATCGAAACTCCACAGGTCGTTGAGCAGTTCCTGGTTGCTGTTCTCCCCGCCGGAAACGTACATTTTCCCTTCGTATTCCCATGCCGCGTGGTTCCTGCGCGCTTCGGGCGGTACGGTCGTCGCGAAAACCTGAAGCCATTGCTCATCCTCGAACAAATACAGATCGTTGAACAGATCCGCGTTCGCGTCCTCCCCTCCGAACATCAGCACCTTTCCGTCCGTCATGGGCACCATGGAATGCCCGAACCGGTTCGGACTGCCTTCCTGCACCGGGACCCAGTCGTCCGCAGCCGCGGGCGCTGTCAAGGCCAGGCAGAACGCAAGGCAGGAGGCAT
>CAZNXX010000290.1:0-2978 GCA_964577095.1 uncultured bacterium
AAGAGGCCTCCATTCTCGGGTGCCTGGCCATGGCCCTCATGCCCCAGGTGATCGGATACTCGAACGCCGGGCACAGCACCCAGATCGCCTCCCTGGCCCTGACGCCACTGATCCTGCTCCTCGTGGACGGTCTTCTGGAGAAGCGGAATCTGCTCTTCTTCTGCCTCGCCGGACTGGCAGCGGGCATTCAACTGCTCCGGGCGCACGTCCAGGTCTGTTATTACACCTGGCTCATGGTCGGCGCGTTTTTCCTGGTCTGGGCGGCCGCCGAGATCAAGGGGAAAAAAGCGAAACGGGCCCTGGCCGGAGCCGGCCTGCTCGCGGGCGCATTGATGGCCGGCTTTCTGGTCTCGGCCTGGCTCAATGCCTCCGTATTCGAATACTCGAAATTCTCCATTCGCGGCGGCGCAGGCGGCGGGGTGGATTACCAGTACGCCACGGCCTGGTCGTTCTCGCCCGGCGAAATGGCGACCTTCTTCATCCCCGCGTTCATGGGCTTCGGCGGAGACACCTACTGGGGCGGCATGCCCTTCACGGACTTTCCCCATTATTTCGGAATCGCCGTGTTCCTGCTCGCCGTGCTGGCCCTGGCGCTCCGGCGCGACCGGATCACCCTTTTCTTCGGGCTTTTCGCGGGCTTTGCCCTGCTCGTTTCATTCGGCAGTCACTTCCCCGTCCTGTACAAGCCGATGTTCAAGTTCCTGCCCTTCTTCAACAAGTTCCGCGCGCCGGACATGATTCTGCTCATGTTCAAGTTCTCGGCCGCGTGCCTGGCCGCTCTGGGCGCCCAGGCCCTGTTCGACCTGAAAACCGATCCGAAATCCGGAGACGGGCGGAAGGCGAGGAGAACCCTGGCTGTTTTCGGCGCCGTTCTCGGCGGCCTGTTCCTGATTCTCCTGCTCGGTAAAGGCGTTTACCTGGGATGGGCCCGGCGGGCGGGGGATATGGCCGGAAGGGCGCACGACGGCGCGCTGACCGACGCGTTCAAGGCCCTCTGCCTGTTCGGTTTCACGCTGGGCCTCGTTCTGCAGGTCGCAGCGAAAAAAATCCGGCCCGGCGTTTTCGCGTTCTGGGTTTCCGTGATCATCCTGCTGGACCTGTGGTTCGTGAACAGCCGCATCATCACACGCGTCAGGGCCGACGTGGCCTCCTATTTCCATCCGACGTCCGAGGTGCAATTTCTGAAGGACCGCAAGGATCCCTTCCGCATCATGACCGTTCAGGACAGGCGGCCGCCGAACTGGTACGCGTATCATTTCATCCAGAATGTCTCCGGCTACCACGCGGCGAAGCTCCGCTCCGTTCAGGAAACCCTCGACGCCTTCGGCATGCCGGACGATTTTCTCTTCAAATACCTGACCCAGGCGGACGGCCAGTACGCGTGGCGGAATCCGCAGGAAGTGGACGCGGACCGGGTCCGGGCCCATCACGCCTTTCTGAAACTGGCCAATGTCCGCTATGTGCTCTCGCCTTTCAGCCTTCCGGATTCCAGCCTGAAGCTGGTCCTGCCGCCCGGCAGCCAGGGCGGCAACGCGGTGTTCGAATTCGCGGACGCCCTGCCGCGCGTATTCTTTCCGGAACGGACCGTGACGGCCGCCGGGCGGGAAGCCGCCCTGGGCTATATGGCAGGCGGCGATTTCGATCCCGCGGTGACGGCCGTTCTCGACGAGAAACCGCCCGCGGACATCGTCCATTCCGACTCGAACCGTGCCGAAATCGTCAAATGGGACATTCATGAAATCGAGGTCCGCACCGATGTCCGAACCCCGTCCCTGCTCGTTTTCAGCGAGGCCTACTACCCCGCGGGGTGGAAGGCGACCGTGGACGGCCGGGAGACGCCGATTCTCAGGACGAACTGGATGCTGCGTTCCGTTTTCCTGGAGCCTGGCGCCCGCTCCGTCCGCATGGAATTCAAGCCCGCCGTGTTCCGCGCCGGGCTCCTGACGACATTGGTCTCGGCCGGCCTGCTTCTCCTCGGCGCCGCATTCGCCGTCATCCGCGGACGCAAAAAACCGGAACCCGGCGGCGGGGAAACCGCGGCATGAAACGGTGGATCTCCCGCCTGTTCGGCGGCATACGCGGCATCCTGTTCGCGGCCGCGGTGGCCGTGGGGCTCTTCCTGCACCTCTACACCCAGCACGTGGTGCAGCAGCTCCGAGAGGAATCCCGGTCTCTCGTCATGTTCTACGCGGGCATGTACGCGCGCGTCGCTGAGACCGAGTCTCCGGGCGACCTCACCTTTCTGTTCGACCAGATCATCAGCCGCACCAACTTTCCGCTCATCCAGACCGACACGCTGCTGCAGCCCACGGGCTGGAAGGGTCTGCCTGTCTCGCAGAACGACACGTCGGCCGCCGCGCTGGAAAAAGTGCGGCGAATGGTTCTGCGCCTGGACCGGGAGATCGACCCCATTCCCGTGAAGTACGGGAACCGCACCCTGGCCTACCTGTTCTACGGAGACTCGCGCCTCATCCAGCAGCTCCGCTGGCTGCCGTACGCCGAGGCCGGATTCATCGGCCTCTTCATCCTGATCGGTTTCTTCGGATACGCCCATATCAAGCGGAGCGAACAGCGCTCCATCTGGGTGGGCATGGCCAAGGAGACGGCCCACCAGCTCGGCACGCCGCTATCGTCCCTGATGGGATGGATCGAGGTGATGCGCTCGGACCGGCCTCCCGCGGCCGTTTCACTCGCGGACGAGATGGAGCGCGACGTGAAGCGGCTGCGCCAGGTCACCCAGCGTTTTTCCCAGATCGGCTCGAAACCGGACCTGAAAAAGGCGGATCTCACGGAGCCGCTCCGTGAAACCGTCGAATACATCCGCCGCCGCGCGCCCCAGCTGGGCCGGCCCGTGGTCATCGAGGAGAGCCTCGGCGAAACGCCCGCGGTTCCGCTCAACGGGGACCTGTTCCAGTGGGCGGTGGAGAACATTCTCAAGAACGCGCTGGACGCGATGAACAAGGACCACGGCGTCATTT
>CAZNXX010000291.1:0-2973 GCA_964577095.1 uncultured bacterium
CCCGACCGCTCTGATTCTGTCTTCTTTCATCCGATCCTTCTTTGAATGGGACAAGATATCAAATCCATGCGGCCGATTCTTGACTTCGGTTGCGAGTTTGAAAAAATCCGCCGGGAATGCGGATCTTTTCCGGCGGGAGGGGCTTGCGTTGAAGTCGGAATTTTGTTTTTATTGAATTTAATCCGGGATTGCCCAAGGGGAAAAACCGTTCGTACGGGATGGAAAGGACTGTTTTATCGCCGAAAGTCTAACGCCCCGGTCTTCTGATCGGAATGATAAAGGGGGTTTTTCTTCGATACGCGTCATATTCATCCCCGAATCTCTCCCGCAATTCCTTCTCCTCGACCGTAAGCAGGTATACGATCAGGACGATCGCGAACACCGCCACAGCGGCCAAGGCCGTGATTGATCCGGACCCTATAGCGATTCCACCGTAGACCATGAGGGTCCCCAGGGTCATCGGATTTCTGCAGTGTTTGAACGGCCCGACCGTCAGGAGTTTACGGGTGGGCAGCATCGGGAAGGGCGTACCGGACGCCAGGGTGATCTGAATGACGATCGTCCATACCGCGAAAATGCCTCCGGACAGAATCGCCGCCGCGCCGACGAACCAAGCGATCCACCCCCAGTCCAGCGGCTGGATCCCGAAGAACCGGTCGATTTTCGGAGAAACGACGGCCAGAAAAAGCGGTATCGCAACCGGGAAAATCAGTGCGCCGGCCGTCAATGCCAGTATCCGCTGACCGGTTGAACGATCCTGACGCTGCCATTTCAGAAATTGACTCATGCACCCTCCGGATTTTCAGGCCGCTTCTCCATTTCTCAGGGCCCGGACATGCAGTCCGCCAGACAGCGGCAAAGCGCTGTGTGGGTCCCGCTGCCCGGGTCCAGAACCTCCATGTGCCCCGCTCCCGGCAACTCGATCAGCTCGACCGTGTCCCCCGCCTTCGCGGCCGCGGCCGCGTATCGGCGCGACCAATCGACCGGCACGACGGCATCCTCCGTGCCGTGCAGAATGATCTGCCGGACGCCCAACGGAACCATCTCGATCGGAGAGGCTGAAGCGAACCGTTCCGGGACCTGGCCCGGAACGCCTCCGATCAGTTCCGCGACGGCATTCCCGCCGAGCCCGCGATGGCAGGCCTCCGCGAGGTCCGTTATCGGCGCGAGCCCGATGACTGCCCGGAGGCGGATCCGTTTCAGATGAGGCGTGCCGTCCGGCCCTTTGCCCGCGGCCCAGAGCGCCAGATGCCCGCCCGCGGAGTGTCCCGCCACCGCGACCCTGGCCAGGTCGAGTGGAGCGCCGTCCTGGCCGAGTTGTCCGAGAAAGTCGATGCCCGCAGCCGCGTCCTCCATCGTGGCCGGCCATCCGGCCTCCGGATTTCCCAGCCTGCGGTATTCGAGGTTCCAGACCGCGAAACCGCGGGCAGCCAGGTCTTCGGCGATCGCGCCCATCTGATCACGGCCGTGGGGCATTCTCCAGAATCCGCCGTGAAGCAGGCAAACGACAGGCGGATGCGGCGTTTGCGGGAGAACCAGATCCGCTTCCTGGTCCGGCTCAGGACCGTATTGGATAGTGCGCATGGTTGATCCGCTGCCGGTCACTTCACGATTCCTTCCCGGTATTTCCGGGCGGATGACCATATCCGTTCAGGTCCTTTTTCAAATGCATGCAAATTGTCATTCTCCCGGCAGTCGTATCGTACGGCAATCCGGGGTATCGGCGTGTCATTCCACATCGGGCGGCTGTTTTCCCCCGATATCATGCGCCGTTGATTTTTGTGTACAATATCATTTGATGTATTCTTTTTCGAGAGTTCTGATGATCTGCAGCAGCCCCCATTTGGTCTCGCCATTTCCGGCGTTCGCCATGAGCGCCATGACAATTCCCGGTTCTTCGACGATGATCGCATTGGCGTAAAAATTTCCGGCGCTGCCGCTGTGACTGTAATAGTGGTTCCCCTTGACGATATCGTTCCCCCAACCCATTGAATATTCTCTGGCTCCGTTGAACAGAAAGTCATATGTGGATTCCGATAAATAGCCGTTCTGGCCTTTCAACCCGCTCAGATTGGCTTGAAGATATTTCAGATAATCTCCGATGGCGACACTGTGATGCCCGGAAGGGATCAGATAATGCAGGTAGTCCTCGCCCCAATCAGTGAACCGATCTCCATTCAATATTTCCAGGTTTTTGCCGTCCCCCCATCCCGATTCGGAAGGGATCAGATGTCCGCTGGGTTGATCCGCGCCGAAATCCCGCGGCCACCCGATTTGGAAGTGTATGCCCAAATCCCCGTTGGCTTTTTCAACCAACTGACGGTACGTGAGACCGCTCGCTTTTTCCAGCATCATGGCCGCGAGCACATACCCCATGCTGGTGTATCTGTAAAACTGCCCCGAATCCATTTTTACGGGTTCAAGGGTCAGGGCATACCGCGCGAATCGATATTCGGAAAACCGGTCCTGCGGATTCAGTGCGTTGTATCCGTCGATTATCTGTTTTGCCCCCCAATCATTGAAACCCGGGAGCATGGTCCGCATGGATAACAGATCTTTCAGCTCCAGATCAAGGTACTCCTTTCTGGAGGTTTCTTTCATCTCGGGGAAACAGTCGATAAAACGGGAATCCCAGCGAATTCTGCCTTCATCGACGAGTTTTCCCGCCATGAATGATGTCAAGCCCTTCCCCAGTGAAGCAATGTGAAACAGGTCGCCGATCCGGACGGAATCATCGGTGTTGATTTCGCGCACACCCATGGCTTTCAATAACAGGATATGATCGCCTGTCGCCACTCCCAAAACAAGTCCCGGGATATGAAATCTTCGCCTCAAGCTGTCGATATCCTGTATCGTTTTACGGCTGATGGAAGGGTCCTGCCCCAGGCAATTGAGAAACACGATACAATTGAATATCATTATTATTGTCTTTTTCATTGGTTTCCCTGACCTCGTGAATCATATGATTAAAAC
>CAZNXX010000292.1:0-2956 GCA_964577095.1 uncultured bacterium
TGTCCGGCGTGGTGTCCCTGATGCAGGACGTGGAATACACCACGCGGGGCGCGGGATTGAACATGCGCCTGCGGTTCAGAAAGGACGATTCCGAAAACCGCCAGCTTCTCAACGAGGGCCAGATCCGCCGGGCGTCCGGGAGCGGGCTGAGGGTCAAGGCCAGCCCGTCGCGCCTGGTCGGGCTTCTGGTCGAGGTCGAGAGGTCCGGGGAGAAAAAGGATTATATACAGACCCTGCGGCAGGACCGGGACATCCGCGTGGACGCGGCGACTGCGGAAGGATCTTACCGGCCGCGGCAGGACATCGAGCTGGCCCTGAAAGTCAAGGCCAGGATCGCGGATGACGAGGAACCGGATCCGGCCACGTCCGCGCGCTCCCTTTTCCTCATGCCGCGCGTGACCGTTTCCCTGAAGACCCGCGGCCAGTTCAGGCTGGAACTGGAGGCAGGGAGCGTGTCCGTGGAGCCGAAAGGCAGGACCCTGCCGTACGAGATGCTCGCCGGCGACCAGCCGGGCCGCACGGTGCGCGTGAACGGGCTCATGACGTACAGGCTGTCGGGACACGCGACCGCCACGTTTTCATACCGCGGCCGCCGCGAGCCCTGGCGTCCGAAAACCTTCCACGCGGGCCAGGTGGAGGTGCGGGCGTTTTTCTGATGATCAACCTCCTGATGATCAACCTCCGGGAGGTTCCGAACCTCCCGGAGGTTGGTAAAATGTCATTCCCGCATTCTTCAAGCGGGAATCCAGGGGCGGGGGGAGCCGCGCCGCTTCGCGGCGCGAATCGGTGAGCCAATGAGAAAAAGTATGAGTTATGTCATCTCCGCGAACGTCTCTTTTTGATCCGCGTCAGCGTACGGGGATCCAGGAAAATATAATCATGTCATCCCCGCGGACGCGGGAATCCAGCGGTAGTGTGTGGGGTTATGATAATAAATGAATAGAACAATAACACAAAATCTGCTTTTTTCACTTGTAACCTTCGGAGCCGCACTCGCGGCCCCACAGGACTCCTCCGTAATCGGCGACATCCGCATCCACGGCAGAAGACACCTGTCCACATCCCAGGTCCTCCAATCCCTGGGCATCAAACAAAACAACCCTCTTCCGAAAGACTGGCCGGACAAACCCATTGAAAATCTGCTGGAAGCGTACAGAAGCGACGGATACTTCGATTCCCGCGTCGACTCCATCCGTTCCGATCATTTGGATGACGGCAGGCTCCGGCTCGATGTCTGGCTGAAAGAAGGTCCCGCGGCCAGAACGGGGAACATCCGCATCCGCATGGACGGAAACGAGAACCCGGTATTGCGGGAGATTCTCGACATGGATCCCGGTTCTCCATTCCTGGAATCCCGCCTCCGATCCGGCATGTCCCGCATCCTGTCTCATCTGGCGGATCGCGGCAGGCCCCTGTCCTCGGTCGCACTGCAATCCGTTTATCCGGCTCCGGACGGTTCCGGAATCGAAGCGGACCTGGATGTGACGGCGGGTCCGCAGGTTATAATAGGAAACCTGAACACGTCCGGAAATACCCTGACCCGTAAGTACGTCATCCTGAGGGAAACGCGGTTGAAACCGGGCCAGGTTTTCCGCACACGGAATATTGAAGCCGCGACCGCCAACCTGCGTCGGCTGGGCTTTTTCAAGGACGTGCGGGATCCGGAACTGCGTTTTTACGGAGACAAGGCGGATGTGTCCTTCACGGTGCAGGAAGGCGGAACGAACACGTTCGACGGCGTGATCGGGTACAATCCGCCCGGTACCGAAGACGCGGACGCGAAGGGCTATTTCACGGGCAGGCTTGAGTTCGAGTTCGAGAACCTCATGGGAACGGGCCGCAAGCTAGAGGCTTTCTGGGAGAAGAAGGACGAACGCACACAGAACATCCGTTTCGGTTACGAGGAGCCCTGGCTGTTCGGAAAACCCCTGTATCCGGGAATGTATTTCAGGCAGGAGATACGCGACACAACCTATGTGGAGCGGGAATGGCAGGCGGCCTTGCGGGCCGCGCCCTGGCCGGCCCTGTCCGCTTCCGTGCAGGCGGGGCGCAAGTTTATTCTGCCGGATTCGCTCGGAAGCGTGATTTCACGCGTGCCGAGGAATTCGACCTGGTTTGTGACCTTTTCCGCGGATTACAACGCGTTGGACGATCCGGTGAACCCCAGGCGGGGGGCCAGAACCCGTTCCACGGTCTCTTTCGGCCGCAAGCGGAACCTGGGGCCGTCCTATCTGATCCTCGAGGACAGCCTGGTCCGGTCTTCGAACACCCGATTCCTCTCCGCGGACGTGGAAGCGGTTCTGCCGACGCTCAGGCGCCAGGCGGTTTACCTGGGCCTGCACGGCAGGGAAATAAAAACCGGGGAGGCCGCAGTGCCTCTGGCGGATCAGATCCGTTTCGGCGGCACTCTGACCGTACGCGGGTATGAGGAGGATGCTTTTCGCGCATCCGAAGCGGCCTGGCTGAACGCCGAGTACCGCTACCTCTTCGGTCCCCGGTCCAGAGCTTTTATTTTCATGGACATCGGAACCTACCAGCGCCGCGAAAAATCCGGTTTCCGTTTGGAGGATACGGTTTTCGGTTACGGACTGGGTATCCGTCTGGAGACGCGTCTCGGTGTCGTGGGCGTCGATTACGGTCTCGGCGAAGGCAGCAGTCTGTCGAGGGGGAAGGTGCATGTGGGGGTGAGGAATACGTTTTAACAATATTGGTCGAAATGCTCCCCGAGTGAAGTCGGGCGTATAGAAGGGCATAAACGGGTATAGCTACATCTGTTTCAGTGCCCACCCATAACCGGAGTCAAGCATCAGGACCACCCTTTTTTTTTCTGAATAAATTGATTATCTTATGAATCATAACCATCTCATGAAAACAATCATAAGGGGAAACAGATGAGGAGATGCCTCATACTTCCAGCCCTATTCATCTTCATGGTTTCCAACTCCTGCGGCAAATC
>CAZNXX010000293.1:0-2955 GCA_964577095.1 uncultured bacterium
GCGGCGCCGGGTATGTCACGTCGAGCGACGTCAAGCTCAGGCAGATGGAACAGCGCCTCCTCGGCCTTCAGGAAAGCATCGCCGGCGAAAAGCGGAAGCTGGTCAACAGCGGCGGGTCGTCCATCAATCCCATCGACTTCGCCGAGTCCCTGATCAACACCATCCTGGAGATCGAAACCGAGAACACGTCGCTCCGCGCCAAGGCGGACGCCTATCACAGTATTCTCCAGCGTTTCAATTCAGAGCTCAACGCGCTTCCCGAAAAGAGCCTGAAACTCGCGCGTTTTCAGCGTGAAGCCGAGGTGAACAACAACATCTTCATGATGCTGAGGGAAAAATTCGAGGAGAGCCGCATCAAGGAGGCCAGCCAGATCGGTTCCATCCGGATCGTGGATTACGCGGAGCCGCCGAAGGCGCCCATCAAACCCGACAAGACGCGCAACCTGCTCATCGGCGTGCTGTACGGCCTCGGCCTGGGTGTCGGCATTATTCTCGTGCGGGAATACCTGGACCGCTCGGTCAAGTCCATCGAGGACGTTGAGCGCATGGGCTTTCCGGTGCTCGGTGCCGTGCCGCTGATCGCGTCGCGCCAGCAGGGAAGGCGGCCCGGATCCGGGAACGCGGCGGGCCAGACGTCCGAGTCGCGGCTCATCACGAATTTTCAGCCGAATTCGCCCGTATCCGAGTCGTACCGCACCCTGCGCACCAACATCCAGTACTCGCACGTGGACAAGCCGATCCGGACGCTTCTGGTCACCAGCCCGGGGCCGGGCGACGGCAAATCCACGTCCGTGGCGAACCTGGCCATCACCTTCGCGCAGATGGGCGCGAAAACCCTGATCATCGACACGGATCTCCGGCGGCCGGTTCTGCACAAGCTTTTCGGCGTCGGCCGCAACGTCGGCCTGACGAACGTGCTGGCCGGCCGCGCCTCCCTGGGCCAGGTCATCCGGCCGACCCGGGTGAAGAACCTGTACCTGCTGACGTCCGGCACGTTGCCGAAGAATCCTTCAGAGTTTCTCTCCTCCCGGATCATGAAACAGCTGATCCAGAAGGTTTCCGCCAAATTCGACATGGTGCTGATGGACAGCCCGCCGGTGATCGCGGTGACCGATTCCGCGGTGCTCGCTTCCCAGCTCGACGGCGTTCTGCTGGTGCTCCGGTCCGAGAAAACGGACCGGGACGGCCTGCTCCGCTCCATGACGCTCCTGAAAAACGTCAACGCGAACATTCTCGGCGTCATGATCAACAGCCTGGACATTCATCACCGGTACGGGTCGTATTACAAGTATTACACGTATTCGTGAGCTAATCTGGGGGGAACTTTTTAGTGGAAGAGCCCGAAGAACAACAGCTTTCCCTGAAGGAATACCTGCGGATGATTGTCCGCGGGAAGTGGATCATTCTGATCTGCTTCCTGACGGTATTCGCGGGCACGGTGTACTACACCTACACGGCCCACCCGGTGTACGAAGCCTCGGCCATGGTCATGATCAAGGACGACGCGGGCATACGGCGACAGCTGTTCCAGGTGACGAACATCATGCAGCAGGAGAGCCGGATCAACAACCAGGTGGAGATCCTGAAAAGCCTCACGCTGGCGGAAAGCGTCATCCAGTCGCTTCAGCAGTCTCCGGTCGCGGATTCGCTCTATATCCTCGGCAAACGGAAGATGGAAGACAAGGTCACGCTGGACCGGATTCTCCCCGGCGCAGTGAAGGCGCTGTTCGAGAAGATACACTTTTCGCGCGCGGACTCCGCGGCCTCGGACTCCGTTTCCACCACGGACCTGGCGGAGGATTTCCGGACGGGGATGATCTCGGTCGTGCCCAAGCGCAACACGGACATGATCGAGCTCAAGGTGCAGGCGGCCACGCCCCACGAAGCGGCCTTCATCGCGAACACCTGGATGAAGGTCTACCAGAAAAAGGATCTCGAGGAGAGCCAGGGGGAGGCGACCAAGGTCCGCGAATTCCTCGAGACCAAGGTCCAGGACGTTCAGGATACCCTGGCCACCGCCGAAGACGCTCTGAAAAACTACAAGGAAGTGAACAAGGTCGCGGAACTGCCGGCCGAGACCGAGCAGATGATCAAGCAGCTCGCGGAGTTCGAGACCCAGTACATGGCGGCCAGGACCGACTATGAGGCCAATGAAAAACGGCTGAACTACCTGGAGTCTCAGCTCGACGAAAACCAGAAGGCCATCGTGGACGAGGCCGCCAGCACTTCCAGCTCGGTGATCGCGGCGCTGGAAAATGAAATGGCGCGGCTGATCACGGAGAAATCGGCCTACGAACAGCAGTTGCGGAGCCGCGGCTATAATGTCACGGACGACGTCAAGCTGAACAATATGGAACAGCGGATCCAGGGCCTGCAGGTCAGCATCACCGAGGAAAAAAGGAAGATGGTCGCCAGCGGGACGGCCACCTTCAACACGCTGAACCTGTCCGAAACCCTGTTCAACAGCATTCTGGAGATCCGCACCGAGAACAAGTCGCTCAGGGCGAGAATCGACGAGCTGTCGAAAATCGTGGACCGCTACAACCGAGACCTGAGCAACCTGCCGGACAAGAGCCTGAAACTGGCGCGCCTGACGCGCGAGGCAGAGGTCAATTCCAAGATCTTCATCATGCTCCGCGAGAAATACGAGGAAAACCGCATCGCAGAGGCCAGCCAGATCGGGTCCGTGCGCATCGTGGACCAGGCCAGGCCCCCGAAATACCCGATCAAGCCGAAGAAACGCACCAACCTGATTCTCGGTTTCCTCATGGGACTCGGCCTGGGCGTGGGAGTCACTCTGCTCAAGGAGTATTTGGACAACTCCCTCAAGTCCGCCGAGGAAGTGGAGCGCCTGGGATTCCCGGTGCTGGGATCCATTCCGTTCATCTCCACGCAGAAAGTCGGGCGGCGGCGGGACGGGAACGGGGAGATCATGCGCATCGAATCGCGGCTGAT
>CAZNXX010000294.1:0-2939 GCA_964577095.1 uncultured bacterium
TTCCGGGTTCAGGGATTGCCGAACAAAGAAGTGCCGGGCACCTTGGGAGTATTCTGGGGGTGTCCAAAAAGTCTGTTTTAGCAGCAATACGCTCGCCGAGCGGAGTCGAGGCGAGCTGTAAATCCGGCATTTAGCGCCCTTCGACTTCGCTCAGGGCGCGGGTCCACAGACTTTTTGGACACCCCCATCGATCGACTGACTCATTCGGCCCCGCATCAGATTGAAATCACTGAATTACCCCGTTCCTCCGTCTTTATCCGTGGTCATCCGTCCGATCCGAGGGAATCCGTGTTCCATTTCTTTCTGCCCAAAGTAAAGCCCCGGACGGAACCGCCCGGGGCTTTTCGCTTCATGACGGATCAAACTCACCCGTTCTTCTTCGCAAACTCCTTCATGAAGTCCGTCAGGGCCTTGATGCCCTCGGGTTCCAGCGCGTTGTACATGGACACCCGGATGCCGCCGACCGAGCGGTGGCCCTTGAGACCGCCGAAACCGGCCGCGGCCGCCTCGGAGATGAACTTGGCCTCGAGCTCCTCGGACGGCAGGCGGAACGTCACGTTCATCAGGGACCGGCTCGCCGGATCCGCCGTGCCCTTGAAGAAACCGGCGTTGCCGTCGATGGTGCCGTAGAGGAGCTTTCCCTTCTCCTCGTTCCGCTTCTCGACGGCCGCCATGCCGCCGAGCCCCTTCGCCCATTCCAGCACGAGCTTCACGATGTAGATGGCGAAGCACGGCGGCGTGTTGTAGAGGGAGTTGTTCTCCGCGTGGGTGGCGTACTTCAGGATGGGGGACACTTCGGGCTTTCCGGTCGCGAGGAAATCCTCGCGGATCGCGACCACGGTCACGCCCGAGGGTCCCAGGTTCTTCTGAGCGCCCGCGTAGATCATGGCGAAACGGCCGGCGTCGATCTTGCGCGAGAGGATGTCGCTCGACATGTCGGCCACGAGCGGAACGCTGCCCGTGTTCGGGAAGGCTTTCCACTGCGTGCCGAAAATCGTGTTGTTGGAGGTGATGTGGCAGTACGCGGCGCCGGCGTCGAGCTGGAGCTCGGCGTCCGTCGGAACCCGGTTGAAGTTGACGGATTCCGTGGTGCCCGCGGCGCGCACCGTGCCGTAGGCCTTGGCTTCCTTGAAGGCCTTCTGGGCCCAGTAGCCCGAGAGCACGTAGTCGGCCGACTTGCCCGCGGCCAGAAAGTTCATCGGAATCATCGCGAACTGCAGGCTCGCGCCGCCCTGCAGGAACAGGATCTTGTAGCCGGCCGGAATGCCGAGCAGTTCGGACAGGAGCGCCGCGGCTTCGTTGTGAATCGCCTCGTACGCCTTGGACCGGTGCGACAGCTCCATCACGGACATGCCGGTCTGGGCGTAGTTGAGCATTTCCTTCTGGGCCCTCTCGAGCACTGCGGCCGGAAGCGTCGACGGCCCGGGGTTGAAGTTCCAAATGCGCTTTTCAGGCATGACGGTCTCCTTATTTCTTCTGATAAGCTTCGAGCAGTTCGACGACTTCGTCGCTGATCCGTTTCAGGTTTTCCTTCGTGGACGCGCCCAGGTGCGGGGCCATGATCACGTTCGGCGCCTTGAGAATGGGGCAAGACGGGTCGGGCGGATCGGAATACCACACGTCGGTGGCGTAGGCCTTGACCTTTCCGGAATTGAGCGCCTCGACCAGGTCCTCCTCCACGACGCACTTGCCGCGTCCCGTGTTCACGATCGCCACGCCGTCCTTCATCTTCGCGATGGAGGCCTTGTTGATCATGCCCTTGGTCTCGTCGGTGAGCGGCGTGTGCAGGGACAGGTAGTCCGCCTGCGACAGCACCTCGTCCAGGGACTTCATCTCCACCACGTCGGACTGCTGAACGACCTTGTCCGTTCCGATGACCTTCATCCCGAAGGCCTTCGCCCGCTTGGCCATCTCGGTTCCGATGCGGCCCACGCCGATCAGGCCGAGCGTCTTGCCCAGCAGTTCCGTCCGCTTGATCTCGCTTTTCAGGAACTTGCCTTCCTTCGTGGAGTTGTGCGCCTCGATCAGGCGGTTGGGGATCGCAATGAGCAGGGCGAACGCGAGCTCGGCGACGGCCGGACTCGAGGCCTTGGGGGTGTTCTTCACCGCGACGCCGGCCGCCTTGGCCGCTTCCTTGTCGATATTGTCGGTGCCGACGCCGCCGCGGATGATCATCTTCAGCTTCGGCGCCTGGGCGATGTATTCCTTGGTGGCCTTGGTCTTGGAACGGATCAGGACCACTTCAGCGGACGCGAGTTCCGACGCGTCGGTCGTCACGTCACCGAATTTTTTCAGCCGGTCCGGAAGACCGGCGTCGAACGCGTCGGCGATCAGAATCTTCATGCAATGCCTCCTGGCTTGAGTGAGGGTTTTCCCGCGCCTGGCCTCCCGCCCGCTGCCTTTCCGGGGCGGCGGGCGGCGTTCAGGCGATTGTTGTCTCTTTTCGCGGACGGAACGGTCCGCCGGACGTCCCGCCGAAAACGGCGGAGATCCTCCTTCTCGATGTCTCCCGGCCCCTGTCGAATTCTCCGGGTTTGTTTCTATGGATAATAACGTTCATTTCGCTCCCTTCCGGGGCCCCGCTTTCTCGGCGGGATTCCGGGGTCAGTCCAGAAAATGCGTCGCGAGACCGCTTCGGAGTTTGGGTTCGAACCAGGTGGATTTGGGCGGCATGACCCGGCCGCTGTCGGCCACGGTCATGAGCTGGTCGATGCCCGTGGGGAAAAGGGAGAAAGCGACGGCCGCGCCGGCGGAGACCAGGCGTTCCAGCTCCCCGAGCCCGCGGATGCCGCCGACGAACTGGATGCGCCGGTCGGCGCGCGGATCGCGGATGCCGAGCACCGGCCCGAGCAGAAGGTCCTGCAGGATGGATACGTCGAGACGGTCGACCGGATCGGAGGAATGGAGCCGGGATTCGGGCGCCCGGAGGACGAACCAGC
>CAZNXX010000295.1:0-2932 GCA_964577095.1 uncultured bacterium
AGCGCAAGGAGGATCTGCCCGTGTACCTCTCCATCGCGGAGACCCGGGGCCTGACGTCCGTGCCCTCGGTGAATGTCGCGGCCGACGTGTGCCGCGATGATCTGCTGTTCGAGCTCGATGCGGCTTTTGTGGTGGGTAAAGCCGGGTAAACAGGAGACCAGGGCCGCCAGAGAAAACCCTCCGGGAGGTTGAGAACCTCCCGGAGGGTTTTTGTTTACCTCCGGACTCCAGAGCCGACACCGGGATCTTTCCCGATCTAAAACTGCCCTGTTCTCGCCATGTCCTTCCAGTCATTGTTCGCGATCTCGCCGCGCTTGTTGGAATGCACCAGCCGGTATTCGCGGTCCATGTTGAAATCGACGAAAACGAACTCCACACCGCTTTCAATTTCGTCGAAATACCAGACCTCGTAAGGACGCATGCCCTGTTCGTTGGGATAGGCCATGGATGAGGACGGGTCTCCGTACAGCAGGAAAACGCGTCCGCGGTCCGTTCGCCATCCCTCATTCGTGAAGCTCCGGTACCGCTGGTTGGCGATCTGGATCCGCCTCAGGTAGTCGAGCCGCGTTTCATTGACAAGCGTCCGCGGTTCGGAATCGAGCTTGCGCCAGAACTCGAAAAGCCACCGTCCCTTGGCGGCCGCGTCCTTCAGGCTGTGGTACTCCTTCCGCTCATTCTTGCGCATGAGGACTGTCGCCCGTTCGAACTCTCCATCCAGTTCGGCTTCGTCCATGTCCCCAAACTCGCTCGCGAGGTAAAGCTGAAGGGGGGTTGCTGCCGGCTCCGCGGACGCCTCGGCTCCGGGCTGGTACACGAAAAAGAAGGCCGTCCTTTCGTCCAGCTGAACCCCGCCATGGCTGAGCAGGCGCACCACCAGGCAGTATGAACCGCCCGGCAGAAGTCCAACGCGGATCGCGCCCCATTCGACCGCCGATTCAGCCGGCGCCGGCCTCACCCGCCGCAGGGGCTCCACATCCGGCACGGCCGCTCCGGAACGCGTCTGCACAACGGTCTCAATCGTGTACCCTGAATCGGCCGCCAGGCCCGTCAATCCGTACAGTTCCGTGTAGAAGTAGAGGAAGGGCGATCCCTCCGAATAAACCGGCTTGGGATTGGGCACGACCTGAAGCGAATTCTTGAAAAACGGGTGTTCCCGCTCCTGAAAATTCGGCGTCACTCTGGATGCCAGCCGGATCTGGCTGAGGCAGGGTCGGCTTTCCGGGTAATCCGGGACGATCATGTCCACGGCCGTCTCGGCGACCCTGTCAAGATCCTGGTCGTCCCTGAAGGTCAGGACAGCCCTGTAGAAGCCGGGCTTGATCAGGAGACGGATGACGTCGGTGAAATCGAGATCTCCTCGCAGTCCCGCCGTGTCCGCCAGCGTGTTCTCGCTCCGCCATCGCCGTTCCGTCACGGTGGAGTCTCCGGAGCGGACGGCCAGATCGAATACGCCGGACCATTTAAAAACGCCTTCCGGAGTGCGGACATAAACCGCCTGCCGCCGGGGAATCGAAAAGGCGGCCTCCACGAGCGCGCTGTCCGCACTGTAACGGAAGGATACCGCATCGAGGGAAAGTGTGACGGGTTCCGCCGGGGACACGGCGGCTCGCGCATACCCGGAGAGGACGGCCACAGCCGCGAACATCAAAAACAACCGGATTCTGCTTTCCATTCAATCCTTTCATGCCGCCGTGCCGGAACCGGAGCGCCGGTGCCTCCGGGGGCCGGCCGCCGGAACAGGCGGCAAAAAAAGCGAGAGGTTGACAACCGGGTTGTCAACCTCTCGCTATGATGCTTCAGGCTGTCCGGCGCGGTCTTAGAAAATGACTTTCGCCGTGAACAGCAGGTTCTCGCTGAAGTATTCGGTGGTGCGGTAGGCGAAATCGAACGCCACCTTCATCTGCTGGGCCATCGGGTACATCAGCCCCATGCCGAAGGCGGGCCCGTAGATGTAGGTCTTGCCGCCCGCGATGTCCTCGTCGCCCGAGTTCATGGCGTAGGTATACCCGCCCCTCATGAAGAACATGTGGTTGACGTCGACTTCGACACCGCCGCTGATTTCATCGTTCAGGAAATTGTTGTTCCTGAAATTGGCCATGAGGGTCATGTCAACCTTGTCCACCACGGGATGTTCGTATGAAAGTCCCATCTCGAAGGTGGATGGAAGCTCCGATTCCTGCGCGACGATCCGGAGATTCCGGGGCGGAGCGCCGGCGGGCGTACCCGGAATTTCCACGTTGCGTTCCAGGTCGGTGCCGTCGAAGCGGATCGGGGTTCCCACGTTCTTCATCGCCACGCCGAGGCGCACGCCGATGGAGGTCAGATACTGAACCCCCATGTCAACCGCGAACGCGGACGCGGACGTGTGCATGATCTTCTCGTTGATGAACTTGACGTTGCCGCCCACGAAGATGCGGTCGGTCATGCTGCGGGAATAGGTGGCGCCGACCGTCATGTAGGTCGGGGACCACATCGAGCCCGTGCCGTCCGGATTGTCCGTGGTGGTGACGGCGATGTCCCCGAAGGACAGGCTCTGAAAGCTCACGCCGATGCTTCCGAGTCCGGTCTTCACGGCCAGGGCGCCGTAGGTCACGTTGATGTCCGCGAGGTACTTCATGTACGAAAACATGGCTTCGGTGGAGTTCTGGGTGTTCGCCACGCCGGCGGGGTTCCAGTAAATGGCGTCGACGCCGTTGATGCAGGCCATCGAGGCGCCGCCCAGCGCGACTCCTCTCGATCCGACGGGGATGAGCAGTTCCTCGGCCCCGGCGGTGCCTATCTTCTCCGGGTTGCCGGCCCACGCCTGAAAACCGAGGCCGATCACCGCGAGAAGGGCGACAGTAAGGATCAAACGGTTATGTTTCATTGCGCGCACTCCCATTTTTTTCCAGGATCGGTGACGTTCAATCGGAACGGGTGCATGACGCCGCCT
>CAZNXX010000296.1:0-2920 GCA_964577095.1 uncultured bacterium
GCTGTCTCAGGGACGGCGGCCTGTTTCCGTGGATGCGGGACAATCTCGGCCTCGCAGCGGGCGCACCCCGGCCCGAAGAGATCACGCCTGCGTGGACGTTCGGCGACCGGTGGGACCCGGAATCCGTCCTCCCGGTTCTGGTGACGTCCGCAGCTGTTTCCGGCGATTCCCTGACTCTGGCATTCGACGACCGGATGACGGTGCGGGGCAGGCCCGTCCTGCGGAACCAGGCGGGGGAGCGTTTCGAGATCGTCCTTCAGCGGTACAACGACGTCAACCGCCTGACCTTCCGATCCGTCTCCGGCGTCCGGCTCAGGGACGCGTCCGGAGAATGGACGGTCGAGGACGGTTTTTTAATCGGATCGACCGCCTCGGTGCGCGAGCGGTCCGTCGGACCGACGTTCAGGATCCCGCCGCCCCGGTAATCCGCGACTTTGGTGGCTCGCGACCCGGTAGCCCACGACTTCAGTCGTGGGTAAGGGCGAACGAAAAAAATTTCCACAAAACCGTTTCAACGGTTTCCCCCCTGTACTGGAAACCGATAAATCGGTTTCATATAGATCGGGAGGGTACGGTTACCCATGGCTGAAGCCATGGGCGACCAAAGCCATGGGCTACCAAAGCCATTGGCGACCAAAGCCATGGGCTACCAAAGCCATTGGCGACTAAAGCCATAGGCTACTGTTTCTTTTTTATTTCCGGATTTCATCGTAAATTACGTCAACCTGCATTTCGAATCGATTATCGGTAAGGAGAAAACCCATGAGATTCCGTACTGGATTGCTTGCCATCGCCCTGCTGGCCGTGAGTTGCGCCTGCGGCGTCAACAAAGGATTGAAGCAGATTCAAGGCGAATACCCGCTCTCATTCGGCATGACGGTGCGGAATCCGGCCCCATTCGACCGGAAAGACGAGATCGTGTCCTTGAGCCCGGCGGACCTTCCCGGATCGGTCGCGCTGTTCAATCCGGATGCGGCCGTTGTCCTGCACCGCGGCAGGGAGCTGGCCAGCCAGGCCGTGGACGAGAACGGCGACGGCCACACCGACCGGTTCGTCTTCCTGTCCGATTTCAAGGCAGGCGAGGCGCGGGCATTCGTCATCCGTTTCGCGGCGGACGGCGTGAAAAACCGGCCCTATCCCAGGCGGACCCAGGCCGAACTGTCGCGGAAAACCGGCGGCCGTTTCGTGAAGCGCGTGTACGAGGGCGGGGCATTCGAGAACGTCCGTTTCCTCCGCGTACCGCCTGAACACACCGACCATTCCTGGTTCATCCGCTACGAGGGCCCGGGCTGGGAATCGGACCGCGTCGGGTACCGGTTCTATCTGGACTGGCGGAACGCGATCGACATGTTCGGGAAGAAAATCCCGGACATGGTGCTCCAGGATGTGGGACAGGACGGGTTCGATTCCTATCATGCCATGTCCGGATGGGGACAGGATGTGCTGAAGGTGGGCGAATCCCTGGGACTGGGCACGCTCGCCATGTGGATGAACGGCAGGGCGGAAAGGGTTGCGGACACGGACAGCGTGTTCTGCGAGATCACCTCGAACGGCCCGGTTTCATCCTCCATCCGCACCCGGTACAGCGGGTGGAAGATCGGCGGGAAGAAGTACCGGCTGACATCCGATTTGTCCATCTCTGCCGGCGAGCGCCTGACGAAGCACTCGGTCACCATCGACGGGAATCCCCCGAACCTGTGCACCGGCATCGTGCGGATGGACAGCACCGTAGTCCTGAGCGGGCCGTCCGAAGGGGGATGGTCGTATCTGGCGACCTGGGGCAGGCAGAGCCTGGCCGGAGACAGCCTCGGCCTGGCGGTGTTTTTCCGCAACGGCGACCGGATTCAGATGGCCAAGGACAAGCACAGCCATGTCGTCGTGCTCAAGCCCGGGGGCGGGGAACTGACCTATTATCTGGCGGGCTGCTGGGAGCAGGAGCCTGCCGGCATCCGGACGCTCGCCGCGTTCAGGGCCTGGCTTGACCGCACGGTCGAGCGGCTCGACGCGCCGCTGCAGATCGTTCCGCCCAAGGAATGACTGAAACAACGATGGAACAAGGATCGGGCGGATGGGATGGATTGACACGATAAAAATGGAGTAATGGGGTTATTGGAATGGCCGGCTCTATTCCGGCTTCTTCATGCAGGTATTAGCCATGAGAAGGGATCATGAATCAATCCGAAAAAGCGTTCGAAGTCCTGAAATCCAAAAGACTGCTCGCCTTCCTCGCGCCGGAGTCCGTCGAGGACTGTGTCACGGCTTATGAAACCCTCGGTCCTTCCGGGGTGATTCTGGAAGTGGCGTTCCGGACGGACAAGGCCCTGGACGGCATACGCGAAACGGTCCGGAGGCACCCGGACGCGCTGGTTTACGCGGGCACCGTGATGACAGCCCGGCAGGCGGAACGCGCCATGGACGCGGGCGCCTCGGGCATCATCTCCGCGGATTACATTCCGGCCGTGGTCGCGGCCTGCGTCGAGCGCGACGTGACCGCCGTGCCCGGCGGCCTGGCGGACGCGGGCAAACAGCTCGTCCAGAAGGCGGACCTGTACGCCTGCGAGCTGGAGGAACTGCGCGAAAGGCATCCCCATCAGTGGATATACAAGCTTTTCCCCGCGGTCACGGAGCATGCGCGCTTTTATTCCCTGTCCAAACAGTACAAAAGCGCCTACAAAGGGCTCCGGATCGTGTACACGGGCGGGATTTCGCTGGACAATCTGAAGGAGCTGGCCGCTTACGACACGGGGGGGATTTTCTGCGGATCGGCCGTGTGCCGGAGAATCCGGGAGCCCGAGGCAATGCGAGCGGAGGCGGGGAAGTGGATGGAAACGATTGCGAATCCGGAGTGAAAAAAACAGTTCATGGTTCATAGTTCATAGTTAAACAAGAAATATTTCGGATTTACTGTCTAATCTTTAAC
>CAZNXX010000297.1:0-2898 GCA_964577095.1 uncultured bacterium
CGGATCAGGTCGTTCTTGTCCTTGAAATGTTTGTAGAACGTCATCTTGCTGACGTCCGCCTCGCGGCATATTTCTTCAATCGAGATCCGGCGGACCCCGTGTTTAAAGAACAGAGTCTGGGCCGCGGAAAATATCTTGTCGCGTTTTGGATCTGTTTCCATTTACGTCCTGTTTTACGATAATCGTTTAAAAATACTGAATACGTCCAATTATTGGTATTTTGTACGGAGGCCAATATAAAAAGTTGCATGCAATTTTCCAAATCATCTTTTTAAATCCATTGTGAATATTGCAATAATAACAATAGGATAAACGGGTATTGCGATTTTTTTAAAAATATTCGTTTTGAAATAGAATATCAGGAATATTTCCAAACATTTCAAAATCTTCACAAATACTTTAACCCGGTGTTTTAAAGCAGGATGGGATGTGGAACAAGGCGAACACATTCATCTCTCAGAATAAAATTCTAATGAATGTTAACCTGATATGGAATATTCCTGTCATCAAGGCACAACACTTGCATAAACATTAAATAGTAAAGAAAATAAGGACAACCCCCATGAACCGTATTCTGACATTGCGCAATAGCATGCTGGCGGGATTCATTCTTCTGCTTCTGCAGACCGCGATATGCGTTGTTCTCGTCATTCTGAACATCGTGAACGGAACGTCCCTTTCCTGGGTTCCTGCCGCGGTGATCGGCATTCTCGGAGCCGCCGCTGCGGCGCTGATCTGGCAATACCGCATCCAGCCCTCGGAATCCCTCATTCAGGCGGGCCGGACGCTTCACAGCAATGACCTGAGCCGTCTCACGCAGGCCATCACGGACCTGGGCCAGGGCAATTTCCACGTCCGCATCGATTCCACGCCGAACAAACTCCCGGCCGGGACGGATCCGAGATTCGAGGAATTCAAATCCATACTCAACGACCTCACAGCCGTCATCCACAATGCGGCCGGCGAGTTCAACGAATTGACGGACGTGCCCTGTCTCAGGCTCTGCTACGTGGGGTCCGATTCCTTTCTCGAGGGCCGCGTCTGCGGCGAGGCCATGGCCGCGGCCGTCGGCGGCCGGGGTAAGATCTCCATTTCCACAGCCCGGCTCAGCACGCCGAACCTGCTCCTGCGGAGAAAGGGTTTCATCAGCCTGCTGAAGGAAAAATACCCGGAGATTGAAATCGTCGATATCCATGAGAACAAGCGCGAGGAACAGGCCACCCGGGAACAGACGCACCGCGTCCTGAACGAATTCAGGGATCTGGCGGGATTCTACATGACCGAAGCGGAGTCTCCGGCCCGCGTGGCCCGCGTTCTGGAGGAATCAGGCCTTGCCGGAAAGGTGAAAATCGTCGGCCATGACCTGCTTCAGTCCACCATGGAATACCTGGACAAGGGCGTGATCACCGCCACGATCAGCCAGGACCCGTACGCCCAGGGCCACGATCCGGTCATCCACCTGTTCAACCACATCGTGGCCGGCTGGCAGCCTCCCACGCCCCGCATGCTCACGCGCATGGAGGTGGTGGACCGGTCCAACTACCATCTGCACTGGAACGCGCAGACGCGCCAGGTGCTGTCGGGAACGGATCCGACACGGCTGGCTCGGCCCGTGGACCGGCGGCCGGACCGGCCCCTTCGCCTCGTGTTCGTGGGCCGTGAAGATTCCGAGTTCTGGATCCCCCTGAAAATGGGGGCGCTGGCGGCCGCCGAGGAACTGAAACCCTACGGCGTGACCGTGGAATGGCGCCTGCCCAAGAGCGAGTCCGTCAAGACCAAGACATCGCACGGCAACCTCGAGGGAACCCGCGAATACCTGATGCTCGAAGCCCTCATCCGCGAGCGGGTCGACGGCATCGTGACGTATCTGCCCGAAGCCCGGCTGGTCAAGACCGTCAACCGGGCCGTGGAATCGGGAATCCCCGTGATCACGACCAACGGCGAACCGTTCAACCTCCGGAGCCTGCTCTACACCGTGAACCACCAGGCGCTGAAACTGCTCGACCTCAGCACCCATCTCTCGCGGAGCGCGTTCGACGTCAGCGAATCCACGTCGCGGATCGCGGCGTCCATCGAGCGGATCACATCGGGCATCGTGTCGCAGGACGAACAGCTGCAGGGGACGGAACAGGAGCTCGGCGTGGTGTCCGACCACATCGAGCGCATCCACTGGGAAGCGGACCGGAGCGCCCGAAGCGCGTCGGACACCTGGAAACAGGTGGAGACCAGCTCGGGGGCCCTCAAGGAATCCATGGAAAGCTTCAAGTCCATCGTCTCTGACGCGGAGGAGGCCTGGAAAACCGTTCAGGGGCTGGCCGAAACGTCCGAGCGGATCGACTCCGTGATGCAGATGATCGATGAGATCGCCTCGCGGGTCAACGTGCTGGCCTTGAACGCCCAGATCGAGGCGACGCGCGCCGGCGAGGCCGGCCGCGGATTCATGGTCGTGTCCAACGAGATCCGCAGCCTCTCGCGGAACACGACGGCCGCCACGTCCGAGGTGTCGGAGCTGGTGGAACAGATCAAGGACGGCATTGCCGGCGTGCAGGAGGCCGTGTCCCAGGAGATGGGGAAAATGCGGGAGTCGTCCGAGGTGACGGACCGGGCCGAAAGCACCATGGGCGTCATCCTGACCTCGCTCGGGGAGAACAAACAGCGGCTTCTGCGCATCGTGGAGGCCGTCGACCAGGCGCGGAAGTCCTCGGGTCAGGCGCGCGAAAACATGGAACGCATGTCGAAACTCAGCGCGACCAACACGGAATCGCTGAAGGAGATCAACGCGACCACCGAGGCGATGACCCGGCGCTTTCAGGACGTCGCGGACATGGCCTCGCTTCTGGAGAAGATCGCGGAAGGCGAAAAGGGGCTCCTGGCGAAGTTCACGCTGAAGCCCGGGGA
>CAZNXX010000298.1:0-2898 GCA_964577095.1 uncultured bacterium
AGAAGAGAATCGGAATCGTCATCCTGGCGGCCCTCGCGCTGGCCGTGACCGCGGCGTTCGGCCAGGCCAATACCGGGAAAAAAATCGTCAAGCGCGTCACGACCGAAAGAAAGGCGCATGCCCCATCGGGTCCGTGCGTCTCCGGTTTCACGGACGAACAGCGGAAGAAGGCGGACGCCCTGGAGCTGGAAACTGAAAAAGCCGTGCTTCCGTTGCGGGCCAGGATCGAGGTGCTGGACGCGGAGCTCAGACAGCTGATGCTGGCCGACAAGCCGGACGCGGCCGCGGTGGAGAAGAAGATCGATGAAATAGGCGGTCTGAAAACCCAGATTGATAAAAAGCGCACGCTTCAACAGATCGCGGTGCGCGGCCTGCTGACGCCGGAACAGAGGATCGATTTCGACCGGAAGACGCTGGGCAGGCGGCACGGCATGGGTCTCGGGCCGATGGGGCCGGAAGGGCGTGATTTTCTGATGCATCGCGGCGGAGAAGGGTCCCTGAAACAGTTGCGGCTGCAGAGGCATTTCCCCGGCTGCCAGGGGGGGGCCTGCGGAGAGCCCGAAGAGGAAGTGGAAATCGAAATCGAAACGAAGTAACCCGGCCGGACAATCACAACCCTCCGGGAGGCTCCCAGCCTCCCGGAGGGTTTTTTTAGGATGGCCAATCCTGAAACGGAACCTCCCGCGGGTTGATCAAACCCGCGGGAGGTTTTTCTTTTTGATGCTGTCTTAGTTCAGTGCCGATCCGCAGACAGAACCACCGTTTTCCCCCTGTCCGCAGCGAACTCCATGAGATCGTCGGTCAGGGACCGGACCGGAACGGGTTTCGACCGGCAGGCGGCGCTGAGCCGGACGGGCGACCGCAGCCGGCACACGACCGGACGGTCCGGCGTGACTGCCGCGGCGGTCAGTTTCCCGTCCCGCCAGGACAGATCCACTGTGAATCCGCCCCTGGCCCGGAGGCCTTTCACGTCTCCGTCCGGCCAGGCTTTCGGAAGGGCCGGCAGGAGGTGGAGCTCGCCGTTCTGGGACTGCAGGAGCATTTCCATGATGCCGGCCGCAGCCCCCATGTTGCCGTCGATCTGGAAAACGGATCCGGACCCCAGCGGGTGCAGGCCGAACAGGTTGGGGGCTGTGTGCGTTCTCAGGTTTTCCCTGAGGCCGGCGAGCGCCGAATCGCACTGCTCCAGCCGCGCCCACAGGTTGACGGACCAGGCCCGGCTCCATCCCGTGCTTCCGGACCCGTTCGCCATCCGGAAATCCAGGCTGGCGGCCGCTGCGGCCGCCGTTTCCGGCGTTCCTCGAAGCGTGATGAGGTTCGATGGATACAGGCCGTACAGATGGGAGAAATGCCTGTGCCCCGGTTCCGGTTCGTCGTAGTCCTCGAGCCATTCCTGCAGCCGGCCGCGGCTCCCGGTCTGGAAACGGGGCATGAAGTTCGTCAGGACCTGAAGATCAGAGGCGAATCCCTCATCCCTGCCGAGAAGCTCGGCTGCGGCGCGCGTGTTCCTGAACAGTTCGGTCAGTATGGCGATGTCCATGGTCGGCCCCATGCACACCACGGCTTGGCCGCCGTCCGGAAGGCGATAGGCGTTTTCCGGCGAAAGGGAGGGCCCGGTGACGAGACGGCCGCTGCCGTCCTCGGTCAGGTAATCGACGAAAAACTCGCACGCCTCGGCCATGGCCGGATACGCCCTTTTTCCGAGGAAATCCCGGTCCCCGCCGTAGAGCCACCGGTCCCAGAGGTGCCGGCACAGCCAGGCCGCGCCCATGGGCCAGAGCCCCCATTGCGCGCCGTCCGCGGGCGCCGTGAAACCCCACACATCCGTCAGGTGATGCGCGACAAATCCGCCGCAGCCGTAATGAATACGCGCGGTTTCGCGTCCCGGCGGCCGGAGGGATTCGATGAAATCGAGAAGGGATTCGCCGCATTCGGCCAGGTTCGCGGCCTCGGCGGGCCAGTAATTCATCTGCAGGTTGATGTTCAGGTGGTAGTCGGAATTCCATGGCGGATCCATTCGGTCGTTCCATTTTCCCTGGAGGTTGAGGGGGAGCGAACCCGGCCGGGATCCGGATATCATCAGATAGCGGCCGTATTGGAAAACCAGGGCAAGCAGTCCGTTGTCCAATTGGCCGGCTTGAGCGGCCCGGAGCCGTTCGTCCGTGGCCGGGTCCGCCTCCGCGGCCGTCCGTCCGATATTCAGGGTCACGCGGCCGAAGAGCCGGCCGAAATCCGCGGCATGCTCGGAGAGAAGCCGGCTGAATTTCTTCCGGCCCGCGGCCGCGAGACGCTTCGCGCACGCGTCCCCGGGATTGCCGCCCCTGTAATCCGTCGCGGCCGCGAACAGGAGCACGACGGAGTCCGCGTCCCGGATCTCGATCCGGCTCTCCGCTGTCCGGATCGTGCCGCCCGAGGGGATGGCCCGCACGTGACCCGCGAAACGCAGGCCCGTTCCGTTATCCAGGCGGCCCTCCATGAGCAGGCGGTCCGGTCCGGATGCCCGGACGGCCGCGTCCGCGGGCCTGGAGAGGGATACGGAACAGGAGACGCTCGCGGGACGGTCGGCGGACAATCGGACCGCGATGAGGTTCCGCGGCGCGCTCGCGAAGACCTCGCGCAGGTGAAGGACGCCGTTGCGGCGGTACCGGATCCGCACCAGGGCCGAATCCAGCAGCAATTCCCTGCGGTAGTCCGTCACCGGCACTTGATCCGGAAAATCGATCCACAGATCCCCGAGTGTCTGGTACGGCCTGATGGTCCGCGGGTCGCCCATCAGGAAACGGTCCGCGAGTTCCTGGGCTTCGACGGCTTTTCCATCCAGCAGAAGGCGGCGGACTTCCTCAAGCCGGGGAAGGGCTTCCGGGTTGTCGGCGCGGCGCGGTCCCCCTGACCAGAGCG
>CAZNXX010000299.1:0-2816 GCA_964577095.1 uncultured bacterium
CGCGCGCGGGTCTTTGCCCTCCGGGTTGTCCCCGTCCGAAGCCTGGAAAACCCTTGCGCGGGTCAACGCGGCCGGACTCCTGCCCGGCGATTCCGTGCTGTTCAGAAGAGGCGATGTCTTCAGGGGGCAGCTCATCCCGGTCAGCGGATCCGAGTCCGGTGACGTGGTGTACGGCGCGTACGGCGCGGGCCGCAAACCGCGCCTGCTCGGATCGGTCGATAAATGCGCGGACTCGGACTGGACACTCGAATCGCCCGGCATCTGGGTTACAACCCAAAGACGGGCGGAGGCGGTCGGACCCGAACTGCTGCCGAATCCGGACTTCGATTCGGGTCTATCCCGCTGGTCTCTGTGGAACAACACGGCCTCAGGCGCGTCCTCTTCACTCTCAAGGGCGACGGCATCCGGCGACTATTATACAGCGCCCGGAGGCGGGAGAGTCGACTGCGGAAGCGCCGGACAGGTTCTTTCGGACATACAGCTCTACACCGCGAACCTGTCGATCGTCCGAGGCAAATGGTACAGGCTTTCGTTTAAGGTGCGCGCGAGCGCCGCATTCACGCTTCCCCCGGGGCATGTCCGCCTCATGAAAAACGTCCCGCCGTACGATGACTATTCCTCCTTCTCTTCGAACGCGGTCGAACTCGCGGTTTCGTGGACGGGCTACGATGTCTTTTTCGAATCCACAGCCACGGCCGCGGACGCCAGAGTCGACTTCTTCCTGGGCGACGTCATGCCCGAATCCGCGACCCTGTATTTCGACTCCCTGAGCTTCAGGGAGCTGGCCGGGAACCCGGGCGTGATTCCCTGCGACGTGGGGAACATCGTGTTCGACGGAGGGGCGTCCTGCGGTGTCAAGGTGATGGATGAAGCGGATCTCGACGCGGCCGGCGAATTCCGGTACGATCCTGTCCACATGCTCCTGAAATTGAACTCCGCGGTCCACCCGGCATCCAGTCATTCGGAAATCGAATGCTGCCTGACGCGGCACATCGTCTCCGAAGACGGGAAGCATCACGTGACCTACGAGAATCTCGATCTCCGCTACGGCGGGGCGCACGGCATCGGCGGAGGCGAAACGCGCCACATCACGGTGAGGGCCTGCGATATCTCCTGGATCGGCGGGGGCATACTCAATGGCCGCGTGCGGTACGGGAACGGGGTCGAGTTCTGGCGGTCGGCGGCCGACAACACCGTGGAGCGGTGCGTGTTCGACCAGATCTACGACGCGGCCTGCACCGTGCAGGGCAACGGCGATCCCTACGAAGCGCGGGACATTCGGTTCCAAAACAACATCATCCAAAACAGCGAGTATTCCTTCGAGTTCTGGGCGGAACCCGCGGGCACCTGGATTCACGACGTGGTTTTCGAGAACAACACCTGCCTGAACGCGGGTTCCGGCTGGGGCCACAGCCAGCGGCCTGACCCGAACGGCGGCCACCTGATGCTCTGGGGCAACACCAACGAGCGGATGGACCGTGTCCGCATCCGAAACAATATCTTTTCCGAATCGACCCATTACGGCTGTCGGTACACGAGCCGGAAGGCCGTTTCTAAATTCGACGTGGATTACAACTGCTGGTGGGAATCCTCCGGCCCGATCGCGCGCATCGAAGACACGGACTACGATTACGCCGCCCAATGGTCCGCCTACAGGTCCATCACGAGGCACGACAACCATTCCATTCACGCCGACCCTCTGCTGAATCCCGATCAATCTCTTTCCGCGGCGTCACCCTGCATCGACGCGGGGTCATCCGATGGATCCGTGTTCGACGATTTCAACGGTGACTCGCGATCTTCGGCCGGCGGGTTGGACATCGGGGCTCATGAATACAACGGATCGTCCGGCGTGGAGCCGCAGCCCGCGCGGTCCAGATCGGTGCGGTACCGCGTCTTTCCGAATCCGGGCCGGTCATCGGTCATGTTGCTCTGTTCGAGCGGAAACAGTCCCGTGCGGGTGACCGTGTTCGACGTGCTGGGCCGGCGGGTGGGGCAGTCCGAGATCCCGGTGGGCGATGTCAGGATGAAGACCGGGGATCTCGCGAACGGCCTGTACTTCCTGAAGCTCGAGGATGGAGCGGGAGTCGAGATCGTGAAGTGGGTCAAGCACTGAGTATTACCTCCCGCGGTTAAAAAAAACGCTGGAGATTGTCGTTACCAAACCGGCGAAGCCGGAGTCAGTTGTCAGGCTCTCTTGAAACACCGGCGCGTTCCAGGCGCTGAAAAACGGGCGGAGTCCGGAGGCAGGGCTCCCGCGAAAGACTCCGGGATCCGGAGAACCCTTAGAACAGGAGGAAAAACGTGAAAGCGATCCGGAAACCGGCTTTTCTGTTCCTGAGCCTTTTGCTTCCCCTGCTCTTCGCTTCATGCAGCAATTCGACCGAACCCGAACGCAAAACCAATCCGATCTGCTTCACGGTGAGCCAGTACGAGGCGAAAGTCGTGGTCAACAATCTGTGGGATGGAAGCGGCTCCCAGCAGGTCGACCTGACCGGGATCGCGGCCGCTGAAGTCAAGGTGTCCCGCGCGGGCGAGAGCCATACCATGGTCTTCACCAATGTCGTGAAGGACGGGTGGGTCATCGCGAGTTTCAATGCCGTGATCGACGGGAAAAGCTACAGTTATCCGGCGAACCGGTGCCTGTAGAACCGAAATGTCAGGCAAGTCCACTCCGGTTCAGCGGGAAACCGGATGGATCACCGGGGCGAAGCGCGGAAGAAAAGGGTTCCGGCGCGGAACGCGGAAACCGGAGGATGTTCCATCCGGAGAAAGGAACCGGTCCTGGTGCGGCTGGCCTTGACGTATCTGGTGGT
>CAZNXX010000300.1:0-2803 GCA_964577095.1 uncultured bacterium
AAAAATCCATAGGCTTGACTCCAGAGCTGTCTAAACCTGATGGTCGATGATGTTGGAACAATGGATAAGAGAATTTATTATATTAAATAACTTAAGTCAAGACTTTTTAAGCCATTCGGTGAGTTATTTCGGCGCAGAGCACCTCTCATTGGTTAGCGCGCGGAGCGTGGTATCCAGAAATAGGAGATCCGGGATTCTGCCTGCCAGAAAGCATGTTTTGTCAATCATTTTTGATTGACAACAACATTTCGCCTGAAAAAAAGAAGCCCCTGACGTCTTCCGTCAGAGGCTTTTCTTTTTGCTTGTCGGGGCTTCACAGGACAAGTAGTCAAATAGAAAAATAGTCAAATAGTACTAATCCCTGACAAGGCGGACTGAATAACCGTACTTCTTGCTGAAGCTGGTTCGGGAAGCTTCCGAACTTTCGAAGAACAGGTACACGCGCCAGGCGTAACTTGTGCCGCTCTCTGATGAGGACCAGAAGTAGGCGTAGTAGCCGAGATTGGCGAAGGACCCACTGCTGAGGCGGCTGCCGCCCGGGAGACACGTAAAACCGCTCCCATTTGTGGCGCCAGTATTCGGACTCGACCAATGGGTTGTTCCTCTTTCTTTCATGGGTCCGCCGGCAACGCTTTGGCCACCGAGATAGGTGACCAGGGTCGTCCATTCCGCGTCAGTCGCAACATGCCATCCTGAAGGCGCGATATACCGGCCGTCATTCAAGGCATACCAGTTGTACAGGTAGCCGTATGTATTCGCGGTGGTTTCATTGTTGCTATAAGCGCAATGGGCGCCGGTTGACAAACCCGACCAGACCGCATTATCGGTCACTTTGGGTATTGCATTCCCATTACGGTATTTTGTTTCCCGCAGGTTTTCCGCCATCCACCACTGGCCCCCGATTTTGACGGTCCGATACGATTTACCGTCATTGCCGGTCATGGTGCCTGTTTCCAGGTTGTCATCCGCGGTGACTCGAACCTGGCAATCGCTTCCGCTGAAGCCGGGGTTGTCCGCGTAAAAGTCCCAGACGATCTGCTTGTCCGGCCCCGGGGTCAGGCCGGCCCCCGCATCGCCGGTGAGACTGGCACAAGTCAGACCCCAGGTGGCCCCCCCGTCAGAGGAGGCTTCAACACCGATATCGACCACCTTGATGGCTGAAACATCGTAAGTGATGTCGACCTTCAAACTCCCGTCGGTGCGCTGGGAAAAACCGACATTCGACACCACAGGCGCCTGGGAAAACAGCAGACAGGCCTGCGTGAAAAGCAGCATCAGGATCATTCGTTTTTTCATTTTATCGCTCCAGTGGATCTATTCGTAATACCGACAATCGAACGGCCGCAGAACTTCAGCGATCAATGTAAAAGCACCACCTTCTGCTTCTGAATTTGTTCCGCTGTTTTCAGGATGATGATGTAGCCGCCGCTCGGCATCCGAATTCCGGAATCGTCCCTGCCGTGCCAGTATAGGTTGTAGCTGCCGGCAGGCTGACGGCCGTTCAGCAGGGTTTGCAGTTTCCGGCCCATCAGGTCGTACACGGACACTTCGACATGGCCCGCGTCCGAGAGCCGGTAACGGATCTTGGTGCCGGGGTTGAAGGGATTGGGAAACGGCGGCTCGAGGCTTGTCGTCTCAGGCGCTTCAGGCAGGGCGATCTGAACGACGTCATAAACGTGTTTTTCCCCTTTTGTGTTGACGTCGCAGAGACGGTATTGATAGGCCATGCCCGACCGGACCGACATGTCCGTGAACGCGTATTCCACTCGCGAAGACGTGCTGCCCTTCCCTGAAAGCGAGGCGTGGGTCAGGTACGAGGCGATGATTTGCCATTCCGGGCTGTCCGGGCCGGCAAAGGCGCGTTCCAGTGTGAAGCCGAGGTTGTCGATTTCGCTCTCGGTCACCCATTGAAGGCGAATGCCGCCCGCGACCGGTTCGGCGGAAAACAGGTTCAGTTCTACAGGCAGAGACGAATCTGTTGAAAAATCCCAGGTTCCTGAATACTCGCCGGTTCCAGCCACGTTTATGGCGCTGACATGCCAGTAATACGTGAACCCGTCTGAAATACCGGGCACAGCATAGGTAATCGCGGTCAGTCCGCTCTCATCTGCCACGAGGGCGGAGAAACCTTCGTCTGTCGAGACCTGAAGATTGTACGAGGCCGCGTGGTCCAGGGCGCTCCAGGTCAGATCCGGCGCGGTCATGTGAATTGAACCGTCCGCCGGGCTCGTCAACACGGGCACGCCCGGAGGCATGGATGTCAATGATCCGGATGCCGATACACCTGAGCCGGTATCGGCATAAATGACCTGAAGCATCGTAAAAACGAGAACAAACGGGAGAACGATTGGGTTACGCATGATGTTTTCCTTGTTTCAATCGTATTGTAATCTTTGACTTGAAAGGTCAGATCAGCGCAGACCGCACATCCTTGGAGAGCGTCGCCTGATCATCAAGTATGGATGAAGACTAAAGTTTATTTCTGTAATTATATAATAATTTAAGTTACGAAATAAATAATTACCGTCAAAGGGAAATCGGCCTCTCGATCGGTCACATTGAAACGTCTCCCATCCCTCAGGCAGTCGATTTGAGTTCAGGATAGACAGTGGTCCGGATGCGACGTGTTCATTTAGCGGGGATCCTTGAGGGGAAGCGTGTGCGGGTTTTCCCGGAATGACGGGTCGCTTTCTGACTGCAGTGACTGGAAAAGAAAAATGCCCCTGACGGTTCACGTCAGAGGCTTTTGTTTCCGCTCGTCGGGGCGGTGTGATTCGAACACACGACCCCTTGACCCCCAGTC
>CAZNXX010000301.1:0-2799 GCA_964577095.1 uncultured bacterium
TTCATGCACTTCGCGCACGGATTTCTCCCCGTGCTTCCACAGCACCCGCATGATGTCGTATTCGGCTTTTGTGAGATCCGGAGTTTTTTTCATCTGGCTCAATGCCTTGCATGAGGAGTGGCCAAACTACAACGTAGTTAATATACGTTCTGAATATCGGATGGTCAAGTCACAAGATGTAAAAATTTGTGTAATGGAGGGAGGCCGCCGCTCAGTGTTCCGGGCGCACCATAAAAAGGCTCCGGGAGGTTCGGAACCTCCCGGAGCCCCATTAAAAACCTCCCGCGGGGTTGATCAAGCCCGCGGGAGGTTTTCGATGATCCGGAATAGTCCGGCTATTCCAGGCCGGCCAGGAAATCCATGGCCTCCTCGCGTGTGGAGCAGACCTTGAAATCCCGTCCGCCCACCCGCTCAACGGCCTGAAGGGCGATGGTCAGAAGGCCCGTGATGCCCACGACCGCGGCAAATTTCATGAACGGGGTGTTTTTCTTCACAAAATCACCGAGCGCGGTGAGCGACTCCATGTCGAAATTCGAATCCGTCGCGTCGAAAACCGCGAGAACGGATTTCGGGGGCTTGGATCGGATGGTCCGTACGGCCTGATCCAGTGTCTGCTTGAATTCCTCTCCCGGCTTGACTGCAGAAAAATCTTCAAGCAGAATGCTCTTGCCTTTGTGTTCGATGAAACGGATTCTTTCCATGAGTCGGCCTCCCGGCTGCGGATGACTGTTGCTCCGTGTCCCTTCCCGTCCCGTATAAGATAATCAATTCGGAGGTTCCGGACAAGCACGAACCTGCTTCGCCGACTCCAGAATCCCGGATCCGGACGACCCCGCGCCTCGAAACATTTCAGTTTCGGTTTTTGATGTCCGCCAGCGTCACGACTGCTTCCACATCCTCCGGCGACCGCACATCAACGCGGAGACCCCGGCCCTCCATGTATTTTTTTGATTCGCGGAGTTCCTTCTTCATGCGATCCGGAATTCCGCTCTTCTCGACCGCCCCGACGCCCTTCTCGCCGAATACGAACCCGATCTGGAACCATCCATTCTGGGGTGCGAAAAAGAACAGGTTCCGCTTCCCGAGGAGCATTTTCATGCTCCACCCGTATTTGCGGCCGTAGAATTTCCATTCCTCCCGCACGGACGGAAAGGCTTCGGCCAAGCGGGACCGGAGGTCCTCCCACAGACCCATGGTTTTGCCCAGCATTTTCCGGAGCAGGATGTCGTCCGGCTTCCGGGACCCGTCGTGCATGGGGTCCGGGGGCGGTTCCGAGGGCTTTGACGCGGGCTTGGTACGGACAGGTTTCCGCGTTTTTACGGGTGCCGCGGACCGGGTCTTCGTCCGGCTCCTGCTTTTCACGACGATTCGTTTTTCAGGCATGGGGGATCCCCTTCTCGCTTTGCGCTTTTAACATGGAACCCGAAACCTTCTCTCAAGCGCAGCCTAAAGGCTGCGGCTACCTCGGAACGCGTAACCTCAGAACGAATCCACACCACCCTGGATTCCCGTTCCCGGATCATGTCCGGGACAGGTTTCACGGGAATGACGCCACCCCATGTACTGTTCGACCCGGAACCCGGAACACGGAACTCGGAACTCGGAACCCGGAACCCTTTTTTAAACCGTCCCCCTCCGCTTTTCCAGCTCACAGCGGATTTCCATGCATTTCTCCTTGGTCAATATCAGGCGCGAGACCAGCAGAATCACGGCCAGCAGTCCCACGACCGGAATCCCCGCGAGCATGGCCCGAATCCAGAATATCGTCTTCGGCGTCTGAATGGCGGCAGCCGAGTTGAAACCCGCCCATCCGAGGATGAGCCCGGATACCAGGTATCCCCCGGAATTGCCGAGCTTCAGGATGTAGGACGAGCAGGCGGTGAACGATCCCTCGCGCCGCTTGCCCGTGTGCAGTTCATCGTAATCGATCACATCGGCTCCGATGGAACTGTGCACCATCCACAACCCGGCCGAGGCCATGCCCATCAGGCCGGAGGCGACCGTCTGGAGCCACGGAATCGCGGGATTGTACAGGAACCAGGATCCGCCGTAACCGGCGATCCCGATGGAAGCGGCCGCGATCATCGCGTTCTTCTTGCCGACGCGGCGCGCCACCAGCGCGAGAATCGGGGCGCCGATCAGCCCGCCGACCATGAACGCGATGCCCATGAAGAAATTCCAGTTGTCGCCCCGTATCGTGCTGCCGCCGCACACGTAGTAGACCGTGGCGTAATAACCCAGCGCCCCGACCATGCTGGTGCCGAGCGTGAACGCGCCGCCCGCGCCGAGCATCAGGCGGAACGGCTGGCATTTCAGGGTTTCGTAGAACGCGCTCTTGATGGAGATCTTGTCCTTCATCTTGAGCACGACCTTGTCGTAATACCGTTCCTTCACGCGCATAAAGATGATCACCGCGAACACCGCCATGATCACGCCCAGGATGCATGTATACACCTGCATGCCGCGAAGCGTGTTCTTCCCGCTCCCGTCCGGCAGAAGGAACCAGGAGAGGTTCGTGAAGCGAAGCGCGTAGAAATTGCCGACCTCGAAAAATTTCTGCATCACGCTCCGGTAGGTCATGATGGACGTGCGCTCGTCGTAATCGGGGCTCATCTCCGCGCCGAGGCTGTTGAAGGGCACCGAGAACGCGCTGACGATCGGGAAGTAGATGAGCGTGGACAGCGTCATGTACCAGAACACGACCGAAGCGCCGAGAAACGTGCGGTCGGCCCACGCGGGCGACACGGCGAACAGCAGGGGAAGGCCGAGCCCGCTGGCGATGCCGGCGAACAGGATGAA
>CAZNXX010000302.1:0-2785 GCA_964577095.1 uncultured bacterium
AGCTGGATCAGACCCGCGTGGGATTCGCGATCGCCGACGTGTCCGGCAAGGGCGCCGGCGCGGCCCTGCTGATGGCCAATCTGCAGGCCAGCCTGCGCGCGCTGGCGGGCACCGGTCTGCCGATCCGGGAGCTGGTGTTCAGGATCAACAATTTGATACACGGGAACACCGCGCTCGACAAGTTCATCACGTTCTTCTACGGCGTGCTCGACACGGAGGCTCGGACCTTCGTTTTCTGCAACGCCGGCCATAATCCGCCCATCCGCTTGTCGGCTGCAGGGGATCAGACGCTTCTCGAGAAGGGGGGCGTCATCCTGGGCATGATGGCGAACGTCTCCTACGAGACCGGCGAGGTGTCGCTGGATGCGGGCGACCGGCTGCTGTTCTATACGGACGGCGTTTCCGAGGCGGTGAATGAAAAGGGCGAGGAATTCGGCACCGACCGGATCATGGACGTGCTCCGGTCGGAACGGAAAGAACCGGCTTCCGGCCTGATCGCGGCGATGATGGACGCGGTGGTGCGGTTCCGCGGCAAGGCGGAGCAGAACGATGACTTGACGCTGATGGCGGTGACTATCGAGTGACGGCCGGTGGAAGGGCGGAAAGTCCAGGCAATGGAACAGGAAAGCCGTCTGGGGCGTTCTATCGCTGGTGATCGGGTGAACTGCACCGGACGCCGCCGTTCGGCAACAGTTCGTAAGCGGATCCGTCCGGGCATACGGGAGCGACGTCATCTCTCATGAGAGGAACCAGCTCATCCAGAGTCAAGGCGTATGCGCCTGTTCCGGTTTCCATGGAAGCGCGGCTGAAAAAAAGTTTCTGCGTCTCTTCGATGCTTTTTTGATTGGTGAGGCAGGCGGCGCGTTTTGCGGATTTCTGCAAGGGCGTGTACCGGGTGACCGCGATGGAGGCAAGGATGCCGATGACCACGACGATCAGTATAATTTCAACAAGCGTGAAACCCGGATTTTTTCCCTGAATGCGTTTCATGTGATGCGGTGGTCCGTTGAAAGTTGATGACTGCGCATTATTTCGAATTGCAATGACAGACGGGGTTTAAGGATCCGAAAACGGCCGGGACCATACGAATTCGCGATCGGGATGGATGGCCGTTAATGCGCTGTGATTATGCGTTTTAGGCCTGCGACCGGGCGGGGCCGATTTCCGGAATTCAGCAGACTTCAAACCCGGCTTTGTCTTTCGAACTGCAAAAATCAAACCAATGCGGAACCGGGGATTGAACTGCGTTGTGCGTGATTGAAAATGCTGGAGGCCAATGAGGAGATGCTGATATACAAAGAGGAAGAAGCATGGGCTTCTTCCTCTTCTCAATCCTGGATCAGATTCTGTTACTGAGCAACCACGGTCGAATCAACCACAGCCGCGACAGAATCAACCGGAGCCGGAGCCGGAGCCGGCTGCTGTTCCTCGGCCTTCTTGGCGCAACCCATGACCGTCAATGCCATAACGGACATGCAGAACATCATCACGATGAATTTCTTCACCTTCTTCACCTCCTTGTTGTGTTTTGTATCTATGTGATTTAAAAGGATGTTGTTGATTCAAAACTTCATATAAATATATAAAAAAAAGCCCCCAAGTCAAGATAATTTTCAAAAATTTTCATAAAAAACGGTAAAATTCCGCTTGATTTTAATTGTCTGTTATTTTAAATTTTTTAATGAGTTAATATCCAAGGAGGAGTTTTTGAGCCTCGGGCCGGCGGATCATGCGGCAGAATCTGTTGATCCATGACCGTGAACAGCCATCCCGGATAAGGCCTGTGAAAGGGAGAAACCATGACCGATTCCGTCATTTACACCGAGGACCTGACCAAGATCTATCAGGGGGAGCTCGGACAGAAACCGACGGTCGGAGTCGAGGGCCTGCATCTCGACGTGCGGCCCGGCGAGGTTTTCGCCTTCCTCGGACCGAACGGCGCGGGCAAGACTTCGACCATCAAGCTGCTCACTCGGCTACTGATGCCGACCCGGGGACGGGCGCTGATTTTCGGTGAGCCGGTTTCGGACAACCGGACCATGCGCCGGGTGGGGTTCGTCCCGGAACAGCCGAATCTGTACGGGTACCTGACGGCCTCGGAAATGCTCGGTTTCATCGCGAAAATATTCGGCCTGCCTTCATCCGTCCGTAAGAAGCGGATCAGCGACACCCTCGAGCGGGTGGGCCTCGCGGCCGCGGGCGGGCGGGCGGTGCGCGCGTTCTCGCGCGGCATGATGCAGAGGCTGGGCATGGCCCAGGCCCTGATCAACGATCCCGATCTGCTCATCCTCGACGAACCCATGTCCGCGCTGGACCCGATCGGCCGAAAGGATTTCCGTGACCTGATCCTGGAGCTCAAAAACCGCGGCAAGACGCTCTTTTTCAGTTCGCACATCCTGTCGGACGCGGAGCTCGTCGCCGACCGGTGCGGAATCCTGAACCGGGGCCGTCTGGTGCAGACCGGCACTCTGGGCGACCTGCTGGAGAGCCAGACGGGATCCGTTGAAATCGCGTTCATACCGGCCAATGGGCGGCCGTCCGCCGAGGACCTGGCCCGGTTTTCCTCTTCGGACCAGGGCGGCAACCGGGTGGTCCGGGTGCCCCGGCCCGAGGACGTGACCGCCGTGGTGGCCGCGGTGCAGGCTGCCGGCGGCCGGCTGGTGTCCGTTTCGCCCCAGAGAAAAAGCCTCGAGGACGTTTTCATGGCAGAAATCGGGAGATGAACCATGCGCATCCTGGCCGTGGCTTCGAACACATTCAAGGAAACGATCCGGAACCGGATCCT
>CAZNXX010000303.1:0-2770 GCA_964577095.1 uncultured bacterium
GTCATGGAACCCCGGTCCGCGGCATGAGCGGCGAAACAGGAAGGCGTGGCGTGGGCGAAAGGCACCGTTGAAATCACGCCGGTCGCCTTGCCAAGCGTCTCAAAGCGCTCCACGACGTTCACCAGGGGCTGTTTCAGGCTGTCCACGCCGATATGGCCGTTCAGGGTCCTGACCCCGGTCGACAGGGCCGTGGCCGCGGCCGCGGAATCCGTGGGTTTTCTGGGGAGGAGACCGGTCATCTCAACGTAGTTGAAGTCCGATTCAGCGAGGGAAGGGTCGTATCCGCCTGTGTTGAGGGATGCGGTGGAAACGGCCAGACGGACCGGGAACTTTTCATATGCCTGTGCGCCGAGGCGTCCCGCCTCGAAATAGTCAGCCGCGGCCATATGTCCGTATCCGCAGCCGTCCGCGATCATGAGGATGATGTTTTTCGGCCGTTTGTCTGCGGCGACGCAGAGAGCGGCCGCGTATACGGCGGTTATGAGTACAGCGATTCGAATCCGGTTTGTCCTGATCATGTGTCCCACTTTCCTTGAACCGCCGCTTCCGGGAGGTCGAATAATATACAAAAAAAACGGTCTATTGTCATGCGGTTTCCGGCCCCAATTTCCACTGTTCATCCGGACCGTCGTGTGGTTATTTTCGCTTGATTTTCTTCGCGGGTTCGTGTAGCTTGATCCTCATCGACACCAAACGGAGGATTCCGGAAATGCATTCGGACTTCGTGGTCATTCTGTTCACGGCGGCCTTTGCTTCGGCGATGGCTGGCCTAAAGAGCTCCCCGATCGGTCCGTTTGAATCCCATGCGGATGTGGGTGCCGTCTCAATTCCGGGATCGTTTTCCCATGATCCGGTGTCGGGTGTTTGCCGCATGACCGCGTCGGGTGAGAATCTGTGGGGAGAGAAGGACGCGTTTCATTTCGCTTGGAACCGGAGGCCCGGTGACCTGGTTCTGGAGTGCGGCCTCGAATGGATCGGGGAGGGGAAGAATCCGCACCGGAAGGCGGGGGTGATGGTCCGTTCCGGATTGGAGCCGGATGCGGCATACGCGGACGCGGCGGTTCACGGGGATGGGCTCGTGTCTCTCCAGTTCAGAAGGGAGAAAGGCGGACCGACCGAGGAGGTCCGCGCTCCGATTTTAGGAGCGCGGCGCATCCGCCTGGAGCGCGATGGCGACGTCTTCTCGTTTTCCCTGGATCGGGACGGGAGCGGTTTCCAGCCGGTCGCCGCGTTGTACGTGCACCTGCCCGACACGGTGCATGCCGGTCTTTTCCTGTGTTCGCACGATGATACGGTTTCAGAAACTGCCGTTTTCACGGATGTGCGCTTCGAGGTCACGCCCGCAGCTCCGGCAGACCGGCGGATCGTGGAGAGCACTCTGGAAATACTGGATCTGCGCACACGGGTAAGGTCCGTGGTTCTGCGGGAAAAGCGGCATTTCGAAGCCCCGAATTGGTCCAGGGACGGGAGGACCCTGCTCATCAATTCGGAAGGCAGGCTTTTCACCGTCCCAGTCTCAGGCGGCGAACCCAGACCACTGGATACGGGTGACGCGGTCCGGTGCAACAACGATCATGGACTGTCTTTCGACGGGAAATGGCTGGCTATCAGTCATTCACCCGAAAACCAGTCCCTGATCTATGTTCTGCCCGGGACGGGCGGCGTTCCGAGACTGGTTACGCAGAACGGCCCCTCGTACTGGCACGGATGGTCTCCGGACGGGAATGAACTGGCCTATTGCGCGGAGCGGAACGGCGAATTCGACGTCTACACCATCCCCGTGTCCGGGGGGGAGGAGAATCGCCTCACGACCGCGCCGGGACTGGACGACGGTCCGGAATACACACCGGACGGAAAATGGATCTATTTCAATTCCGTTCGGACCGGTCTGATGAAGATATGGCGGATGCGTCCGGACGGCTCCGGACAGGAGCAGATGACCTTCGGCGAGAGGCACGGCGACTGGTTCCCGCATCCGTCACCGGACGGGAAGCGGATCCTTTTTCTGTCTTACGACGCGTCCGTGCAGGGGCATCCCGCGAACCAGAATGTCTTCCTGCGCCTCATGCCGGCCGAAGGCGGGGAGCCTGAAGTCGTTGCCGTGCTTTTCGGCGGACAGGGCACGATCAATGTGCCGTCCTGGTCGCCGGACGGCACGCGTGCGGCATTCGTCAGCTACCGGCTGGTTTCTCCTGTTTCGGACGAATCGGAGTCCCGTCCGTGACGCGTCCGGAGAAACCGCCTCTCGCAGTCGTGTCGGACGGCTGCGGTCATGTGTTCGAGATTCCGGGAATGGAAGCATCGGCCATGCTCCTGGGCCGGCCCGTGCGTCCCGCCTCTTCCGAATGGATCCCGCTTCCGCATGGGAGCCAGATGTTCGAGCTTCCTGGACGGACCGCGATCGCGTACGATCCGGTCCGGAAACGGTTCGTACCCATCCCTTCCTTCCGCGGAAAGCCGGTTCTGGCAGCAGCCGCATTCGTTGCGCCCGCCTATCTCCGGCTGTACCTGCCCGCCCGAATGCGGAATCCGGACACAGCTTCTTTGCCTCTGTACGCCTATGCGCCCCTGGGATGGAGAAACGGCAGGTTCTGGACAACGGCCCTTCGTGTGGATCGCGATGTCCGGCATGATCCTGCACAGTTCGACCCTGATGCGATCCGCCGGGCTTCCGTCTGGATGCTGCGACGTTACCCGGACAACCGGCTGGTCCGCCACCTGGTCCGCAATTGCGTCCGCCAATACGCGTGCCCCAATGCGCAGAATTTCA
>CAZNXX010000304.1:0-2757 GCA_964577095.1 uncultured bacterium
CGCCGGGGAGGTACTGAAATAAAGTTAAAAGTTGTAGGTCCGATATGCCGAGCATCCCCGGATCAAGTCCGGGGCAAGTCTCTCAGCGAGGCTATCGGACATCGCGAAAAAGCGCCACGGAATTCACACTTCAGGATTTCGAAAAAAATGAAAGACTGAAGTCTTAATTCCAGAATACGCGAAAAGACGCAAAACAGGAATTCACCCCTCAGGGTTTCATTCTTTGAATATCGAACCCAAGAAAACGAGGAATGATACATGTCCCAGTTCATCACCGACCAGATCGAGAACGCCGAGGCCTACTTCTCCCTCCACCCCCTCCTGGAGCGCGCGTTCGTCTTCCTGCGCACGGAACTCCCGGAGGACGCGCCGGACGGCCGCATGGACATCGACGGGGACCGGATGTTCTGCCTGGTCAGCACGGGTCAGGGCAAGGGCCGCGCCGACGCCAGGCTGGAGGCCCACCGCAGGTACATCGACCTCCAGTTCGTCCTGTCCGGAGCCGACGTCATGGGATGGAAGCCGCTGAAACGCTGCCTGTCTCCCGAGTCGGATTTCGACGCGGAAAGGGACATCGTGTTCTTCCGGGACGACGCGGAGGCGTGGAGAACCGTTCCGGAAGGATCCTTCGCCCTGTTCTTCCCGGACGACGTCCACGCGCCCATGGGCGGAGAGGGACTGATCCGCAAGGCCGTGATCAAGATCGCGGTCTGACAGTTGTAGGTCCGATATGCCGCGCATTTTTTTTGCGCGGCTATCGGACATTTTTTTCGTCCCCTCCCGCGGGGCGGGACCAAGCAATTGAATTTCCGTAATTATTGAAGGCTTTGAAAAAGGGGGACTACAGGGGGATTTCCATCGAGTGACCAGTGATCGCCCCGGGGTTCCGCCCCGGCAATTCGTGATCGCCCCGGGGTTCCGCCCCGGCAATTCGTGATCGCCCCGGGGTTCCACGTGATCGCCCTGGGGTTCCACCCCGGGGCGGAAATCCGCCGGGGCTCCGCCCCGGCAATCGTGAAGGTTTCGTTGCAGATGTGCAGATCCGATATGCCGCGCGTTTTTTACACGGCTATCTGACCAAAAATTCAAGTTCCGAGTTCCGCGTTACGAGTTACGGGTTGATTTCTATCAGGATCTTTTGCTTCCTCTTCCGACTCGGAACCCGAAACCCGGAACTCGGAACAGTTTTTTTTCTACAACCAGTAACCCGGACCTTTTTCAGGAGACTGCATCATGGGCCTCGGTATGGGCATGCGTGGCACGGGCTGGCGGGAATACCTGCGCTCGGACGGAGAAAAGCCGAAACTGTCGCGCGGCCTGCTCCGGCGGGTGATGGGATACGCGAACCCCTACCGCGGCCGCATTCTCCTCCTGTTCGTCCTCATCCTCGCGGTGTCGGGCCTCCACCTGGTCACGCCGCTGATCATGCGGCACCTGATCGACCGCGTCATTCCGTCCGGCGACTTCGGACGACTCGCGCGGATGTCGGCCGCCTTGCTGGCCGTCCCACTCGCGGGCGGCCTGATCCGGGTGTGGCAGAGAAGGATCAACGCGTCCATCGGCGAGGGCGTGACCTATGACCTGCGCACGGCATTGTACGGCCACCTGCAGAAAATGTCCATGCGCTTCTACACGCACACCCGCTCCGGCGAGCTGATCAGCCGGCTGAACAACGACGTGCTGGGCGCCCAGAACGCGATCAGCAACACCCTCACGGGGTTCGCCACCAACCTGATCCAGTGCGCGGCGGTGCTCGCGGTGATGTTTTCGCTGGAGTGGCGGCTGACCGCGGTCAGCGTCGTGGTCCTGCCGCTCCTCATCCTGGTCTCGCGCCGCCTGGCGCGCCTGCTCCGGGACCTCTCGCGCCGGCAATTGGAGGCCAGCGCTTCCATGAACGCGGCCATGTCGGAGACCCTGAACATCGGCGGCGCCATGCTGGTGAAACTCTTCGGACGCGCCGGGGACGAGACGGAGCGCTTCAGCCGCAGGGCCGCGGCCCTGGCAAGCCTCGACATCCGCCGCGCTGTGCTCGGCGCCTCGTTCATGGTGTTCATCGGCCTGGTCAGCGCGGTGGGAACGGCCCTGGTCTACGGATTCGGCGGGGCCATGGTCATGAAAGGGTCGCTGACGATCGGCACCATCGTGGCTTTCGGATCGTATCTGGCCCTGCTGTACACGTCCCTGCAGGGCCTGGCGAACAATCCCGTGGAGTTCGCGACGTCGGTGGTCAGCTTCGAGCGCGTGTTCGAGGTGCTCGACCTGCCGCCCGACATCCGCGAGAAGCCGGACGCGGTCGAACTGAAGAAGGTCGCCGGGGAGCTCGCGTTCGAGAACGTGTCCTTCCGGTACGAGGTCAGGCCCGAGGGACTGCTCGGCGAGGTGGAGCGCTTCGGCCGGCCGGACGGCCCGGACGCGGCCCTGTCCGGCGCGGAGCCGGTCGCCCGGCCCGGGAAGGAGAAACCCGAAGCCGGGGCCGCGAAGCCCGCGACGAAAACCCCGGCCCCTTCCCAGGCGCGCAGTCTGGCCCTGGAGAACATCTCCTTCCGCGTCAAGCCCGGACAGCTCGCGGCCCTCGTCGGGCCCAGCGGCTCGGGCAAGACCACGGTGACCTATCTCATCCCCAGGCTGTACGACCCGGTCGCGGGCCGCGTGACCCTCGACGGCATGGACATCCGGGAGGCGACGCTGGCCTCGCTCACGGGCCGGATCGGCATGGTGACCCAGGAGACGCACCTGTTCCACGACACGATCCGGACG
>CAZNXX010000305.1:0-2746 GCA_964577095.1 uncultured bacterium
TCCGGAAGAAAGGGGTCATTGAACCGGCCCATGAACACCGAAATCGAGTCGCCCGTAGCCGGAGTCCCGTCCGCCTGCCGCCTGGCCGCGGAACGCTCCGAAATCCACTCTGGCTCTGATTCGGACTTGAAACCCGAGACGATCTGCACCAGGTTATGGCCCCACACAAGAAGGGCTGCAACAGCCAGCACGACTCGGATCGCGTACTGTCTTTTCATTCCGCGGCCTCCAGGCGGGGCACGCCGATCAGCAGGCGGATTTTCAGGTCCGCGGACACAGGGGATTGAGCCTGGAGTCGAAATCCCTCGACCCGCAGGCCGAATCTGCCCGTTTCAACAGCCTGTACGAAACGGCCCAGCCCGTGATAACGGGCAGATGCTTCGACATCCAGGCGCAGGCGGCCCGGATCGCCCGATTTCCCTGCGTCAACCGGCTTGACTGCGGTGAGTACGACATTTTCGCGTTTCGCGGCCTGGGAAATGAAAAGGAGCACTGCGGAAAGCCGGTTTTCCCCCAGGTCGGACGACACAGCCCTGTATTCGTTCCTCAAGGCCTCCAGACCGGCTTTTCTGCTGTCCGTTGTGCTTTCCATTGCCTCAGCCCTGTGTATGCGGCTCTCCAGGGATCGGACCTCCCTGAACGTCCGAAAAAGCCCGATGCAGGCGGACGGCACATGAATTAAAAAGACCAGGATCAGCAGAACGGCCGAAGCCAGGTGTATTCTCGACCACGGCGTATTGAACCGGTTTTTCAGCTCGCTCAGGTTCACTGTGATTCCTCCCCCTCCGGTCGGGACACCCGGCCGGCTGAGGAACCCTTTTCCTGCTTCGGCAGTCCGCAAGTGACAGTGAACCGGACAATACTGGAACGGATGCGGTTCCCGGTCATTCTCGCTGATTCATTGGCGGGCAGTCTCGAACTGCCGGCCAGCCGCACAGGCTGGAACAAGGCCGTGTTTTCGAGACGGGACAGGAAAACAGTCAGGCTCTGCTCGTTGAACGCAAGGCCCTCGATCGACAGGACGGAGTCCCCGGCCGCTGACGCCGGCTTGCCTGATACTGCACCGGCCTGCACGTCCTGAAGCCAGAGATCCGGCGGCACGAGCCTGCCCAGAGTCTCGAGCACAAGGACCGTTCGGCCCGCCCTCTGCGGAAGCCGCCTGATTTCGGACAGACGCCCATCAAGGCGTGTCTTTTCCCGTTCCATGGCTTCCAGCGCAGTGATACGATCGCTCATGGCTAGCATCCGCTCTTCAGCAGAGGCCATGCGTTTCTGAAGGCCGAATCGGGCCAGAATGAGAGCCGCAAGCACGAGACACAGGGCCCCGCCGGCATGCAGGATGAACCGGAGCGCTGCGTTCCTGTCCGTCCAGGCCCTGTGTTCCGCCATGTCTGCCTGGGGCATCAGGTTCAGGGTGTTGAGAAAGGGATAGAGTTCCTTGACAGCGAGCCCGGCAGCGGTCGCATATGCGGGACCAAGCCCCTTTCCAACCGGTTTGAGACCGCACAGCGGAGGCCCGATCCGGATGCGCCGGGTCTCGGATCCGAAGTCCTTCAGGCAGGCGTCGGCCGCCGGACCGGCCAGAACGATCTCGTCGATCCTGGCCTTTTCTGACAATTCCCAGTCCGAACAAAAGGCCCGCAACTCTCCGATAGCGGCCTTTCGGCCCGATCCGGTTCCGGATTCGGGCTGAAGAAAAAAAGCCGCTTGGCGCATGGAACCCTTCTCGGATATAACAGCCTGAAGACCGGATTCTTCGCAAGTGCAGTGACAGATGGTTTTTTCCAGAAAAGACGGGTCGAAAACAAAGGATAGGAAAGCGTCGAGATTTCCGGCCCCGGCCCGGCCGATCCGCATTCCCGCCTCGCGGATGGGATCGGCCCCATTGCGGAAAGCAGCCTCAGGGCACACGGCAGTCAGGCCGTCGACGCCTTTTTCGTTCCGGTTCAGAACATGGCCGCAAATCAGCATTTTCGACACAGCCGCGCCTGAAGGCATTTTTCGGGCCGCCTCGCGGACCAGGGCTTCGTCGATCGACTCGGACGGGGAAACGGGGATGCGGCCGGTATAAATGCGGACCCACGGCGGGGGAATGCGGATATTCGCGGACTGGGCCTTCACCGGAGCCCGGGACAGCAGGCGCCTCGCCGTTTCGAAAACGCCTTCTGCCCCGCGGACCGGCTCCTCGTCCGCCGCGGAAAAACGCACCTTGCCGAACGCCTTCCAGAGCCACACGCACCGGATCCGGTCTTCGGCGGTTTCAATGCCGCAGCCGACGGTGCCGAACAATCCCGCGATACGGTTCATTCCAGGGTGCCCGGTATGACTCCGGTGTAACCGTCCTGGAACATCAGGTGGGGTGTGATGTAGATCATGAGGTGGGATTTCTTCTTCTCGCGGCTCCGGTTGCGGAACAATTCTCCGATCAGTGGGATGTCTCCGAGGAACGGAAACCGCTCCTGAGCCTCGCTGTCCGTATTCTGAATCAGGCCGCCGAGGGCGATGGTCTCGCCGTCGTGAAGCCGCACCGTGGATTCGAGCTTGCGGTAGTCGATGGTGGGCGGCGTCTTGGAATCGAAGTTGCGGGGCGTGCTGAAGTCGGGCCGTATCTCCGCCGTGATTTCGCCGGATGCGCTCACCCAGGGCACGATTTCGAGCTTGATTTCGGCCTTGATCTGTTCGAACCGCTGGGCGGTCTGCTGGAACACGTTGTTGCCGCCCGAATAGGGCGTGTACGACTCGAGCT
>CAZNXX010000306.1:0-2745 GCA_964577095.1 uncultured bacterium
GGTAGACGCCGAGCAGGGCCTCGATCAGCAGGCCGGCCAGCGTGCCGTTCACGACCAGACGCAGGTCCCGCAGATCGCGTATGTTGTGGACCAGCACCACGACGAGCAGATACCCCCGCATGTATTTTGAAATCTCTGCGACGGCCCAGCCCGGCTGTTTGCTCCAGGCGGCCGACAGGAGGCCCAGGCCGATGATGGCCAGCAGAAAATGCCCGATCGGCGGATGAAAAAACCGGACCCGCCTGCCGGAAAGCAGGCTGGCGGCCAGCAGGGCGAGAATGGGGAGGTCCGCCAGCATGAGCCCCGTGAAATGGTAGAAAACCCAGCCGGAGGTGAAGACATACACGAAAGACGCCAGCCCCAGGTAGTACCGCCGCACATCCTTCAGAAACAGGGGCACCACGGCAAACAGCCCGAGGGAAAACACCAGATAAATGATTTTCGAGGAATCCATATCTACCTGCTTGAACGGGTTCGCCCGCGAAGCCCGCGGAGCGGAAGGATGCGAACCGCCGCGGCCGACGCGAACAGAATGAGAAACGGAACCAGGGGAATGCGGTACCGCGGCACGAAATGAACGGCCGAATACAGGAGCACCGCGTACCCCAACAGACCGGTCAGCGGCAGCCAGAGCCGCCACTGCCGCCGCGTGATCCAGACGCCCGCGGCCCCCAGCATCAGCAGCGGATAGTAGAACAGGCCGAGCGCGATGAGGACAAGGGGATTCACGGGCCTGCTCCTGCCGGTCGGGACGTTTTCGTAAATCTGAAAAACCGTCCGGAAGGCCTTGCCGAGGCACACCTTCACCCAGCCGAGCGGCCGGCTGCGGATGTTCCGCAACGCGTCCGCGATGAGCATGCGGTCCTTTTCCGTCTCCGATCTCGCGCCCGCGGTGATCGCCGAAATGGCTTCCGTCGACTCGCCGTGACGGTGCCGGCCGCCGCGGCCGACGTCGCTTCCGATCCAGATCTCCGTGCCCGCGCCCGTGGTCACCGGAATGAATTCACGGAAGACAACGGCGTTCCGGACCGTCCAGGGCAGGATGACCGCGGCCATGACCGCAGTCATCAGGATGAACCGCCGCCACCGGGCCCGGAGCGCACGGTCGAACAGGCAGAGCGTGAACAGGAAAAACGGGAAAAAGAAGAGGAGATTCCGGATCAGGACGCTGAGGCCCAGAAACAAACCGGCCAGCGCCCAGTCGCGCCGCCGGTCGTCCCGGAAAGCGGCCAGCAGGTGCCGGAAGGCCACCGCGGCCGCCAGCATGAAAAATGTCTCGGTGTACAGGTATCCGGTCATCACGATCAGCTCCGGATAGAACGCGGTCCAGGCCGCGGCCAGCAAAGCGGCCTTGTCCCCGAGGGAACGCCGTCCGGCCGCGAACACGGCCCACGGGAGCAGACCGCCGGCCAGGGCCTGTATGATCTTGACGGCCAGCGCGGAATACCCGAACACCCCGTACACGCCGGCGAGAAATGCGGGATAGAGCGGCGGCGCGAAGGCCGTGGGCCTGCGCACGTACTCCCAGAACGCGTGCCGCTCCAGCAGGAACTTCGCGACCCGGTTGTAGCGCACCGAATCCCCGAGATCCTGTTCCGTGAACCCGGAGAAGAACAGCACGAAGACCAGGCGGATCAGAACGGCCGCCGCGACGATCCACAGGAGCCGCCGGCCGGTCCGGGCCGCTTCCGCGGCCGGCCTGCCGGCGCTTTCGGACGGACGCGTCATGAACGGGCCTTCCGGCGGCCGGCCGGCCGTTTCCGGCCGGCGGACCGGCCGGCGGCCAGGCGGTCCACTTCCTCGCGCAGAAGGGCGAGCTCCTGCGCGAGCGTCTTGTTCTGGCCGGTCAGGGTCGAAAGCACCACCGAATAGTGGAGGGCGATGACCAGCCCGCAGAAAACCGCGGCCGCGAACAGGGCCGAGGGCGGGTAGAAAATCCCGATCCACGCGGCGAAGCTTTTCAACAGCTGTGTCCACACCGAAAGCGCCACCATCACCACGGCCGACGCGATCCAGAGAATGGAATACTTTTCCTGAAGCCGGTTCTTCCGGATGAGCTGAAAGATCACGGCCAGGAGAATGAGCCCGAGGCCCACGGCGGCGATCATCATGCGGGTCTGCATAATTCCTCTATCGGTTGGTTCTGGCCTTGAAACAGTCCACGAATATCGCGAGCAGCACCTTGATCATGTAATAGACCGAGCGGAACGAAGAGATGGACGAGCGGCCGTGGCCGCGCTCGCGCATGCGTATCGGCACCTCCCGGATGCGGAACCCGTTGCGGCCGAGCAGGACCACCGATTCCGGCTCGGGATAGTCCTGCGGGTAATGCTCCGCCAGAAAGGCCAGGGCCTTCCGGTTGTAGGCCCGGAACCCGGACGTGTTGTCCGTGATGGTCTGGCCCAGCACCCATGAGTTGACTCGCTCGAAAACGCGCGTGCCCACGCGTCTCAGCCGCGTGGTCGTGTACCCGCCGGCGCTCAGGAAGCGGGAGCCGATCGCGACGTCCGCCCCGTCCGGCCCCAGGGCCGCGAGCAGGGCCGGGATTCCGGACGGCACGTGCTGTCCGTCTCCGTCGACCTGCACCGCTGCGTCGTATCCGTTGCGGACTGCGTAGCGGAATCCGGTCTGCACCGCGCCGCCGATGCCGAGATTGTAGGGCAGGCGCACCACGGTCGCGCCCGCAGCGGCCGCCTTTTCCGCTGTCCGGTCCGAGGATCCGTCGTCCACCACCAGCACGTCGAC
>CAZNXX010000307.1:0-1130 GCA_964577095.1 uncultured bacterium
CCAGGCCGTCCAGGTCAAGATGCTCCGCGTGCTCCAGGAAAGGACCGTGGAACGCGTCGGCAGCGCGAAGCCGGTGCGGGTCGATGTCCGCATCGTCGCGGCGACGCACCGGGATCTTGAATCCGGCATACGGGAAGGCCGTTTCCGGGAAGACCTGTATTACCGCCTGAATGTTCTGCAGATACGCGTTCCGCCGCTCCGCGAAAGGCGGGAGGAAATTCCCCTGCTGGCCGACCATTTTCTGCGGATTTTCTCCGAGGAAGAGTCGAGACCCGCCGTGGGTCTGAGCGCCGAAGCCCTGAACTGGCTTTCCGGGTACGACTTTCCGGGCAATGTCCGCGAGCTGGAAAACATGATACACCGGGCCGTGGTGACAGCCGGGGATGAAGGGATAGGGGTGGAGGATCTGGATCCAGCCGCTTCGTCGCGTCCGGTTCAGTCCGGTCCGGTCACCCTGCCCGGAAAGGTGGAGGAATTGGAGATGCGTCTCATCCGTGACGCGCTCACGGCCGCTTCAGGAAATCAGAGCGAAGCCGCCCGCGGTCTGGGAATTTCCGAGAGGCATCTGCGGTACAGGATGAAAAAATTCGGGATGAAATAACCGCGTCTTGAACCATCTTCTCTCCGGTTCACTTCCGGAATCCCTCTGAATGCAATCCTGTGATCAGTCAGGCTCGACCAAATGGTCGAGCTGTTAGACCATATCGTCGAAATTCTCCTCCGTTTTTGCCTGCTCTTTTTTATCCACTTGCCATCTTATCTCACTGTGAAAAATAAAGTTGAAGCCTCCTTCGGCTTTTATCAGCCGTTCTGGCACTGGTCTTGCCTGTCCTGATACCTGAAACATGAAACCATTCACAATCATCAGAAAGGATGTGTCATGAAAAGCACGAGAACCCGGCTGTACGGTATGGCGGCTCTGCTGTTCTTCGCCCTGTTCTCTCTATCCCTCAACGCCCAAACCGGCGGATACGCCGGTGGACACAGGGGCACTTCAGTGGGCATGAAGGACGCGGATGACGACGGCATTCCGAACTGCGTGGATCCGGATTACGTCCCGGGCAATCCCGAGGGTGTCGGACAGGGATGGGTGGATGAGGATGGCGACGGCATCAACGACCGCCAGCAGG
>CAZNXX010000307.1:1140-2737 GCA_964577095.1 uncultured bacterium
ACGACGGCGACGGCATTCCCAATTGCCAGGATCCGGATTCCGATCTCTATTCCGGATCGAAAAGAATGGCCAAACATTTCTGGGGGAATGTGTCTGGCGGTCTCCAGCAGTTCAAGGCGGCTGTCCGGAACCGTTTCGGGAATCGTTCGAACGGATCCGGTCAGTAAGCATCCGAATCTTCGGACGGCCGGGCGGCCCTCTCATGGAAAAGAGAGCGGTTGTCCGGCCGTCTGCTTCAGAGATCCAGCACCTTAAAAGACAGGAGGACCCATGAAACTCGGAAAACGGTGGAACGTTCTCCCCGCCGCTGTTCTGTCGCTGGCATTCGCTGCGACTGCGCTCGGCCAGGGAAGCGGGGGTTCCGGTGGTGGCCAGAAAGGCAAACCCGACCGTGTGATCGTCACACCGGGCGACGTCCTGACCCGACCGGGAGTGCCCCTGACCTTCACCGCGGCGCTGGTCGACTCACAGGGTTCCCCGCTCGAGGCGACCTTCGCCTGGAGCATGGAATGCCAGGGCATCGGTACGATCAGCGCGAACGGTCTGTTCACTCCGGCAGGCAGGGGACACGGTTACGTCAAGGCCTCGTCCGGAGCGTTCTCGGGCAAGGCCCTGGTCACAGTCTCTGAAGGCGCTCAGTACGATTCACTGAGAGAACGGAACGCCTGGAGCAATCGTCTGCGGTTGATGGTGGAGCCGAGCGACACGGTCGTACTCTCCGGCCAGACCGTCCGGTTCCGGGCCTATCTGGTCGATTCCAACGGCGTGAAGACCCAAACCCGGGCGGCCTGGCGGACGGATGGAAACGGCCAGGGATCCGTCAATGAAAACGGCCAGTTCACGGCCAACCGCAAGGGCATCGACCTGGTGCAGGCCGTGCAGGAACGCTTCACCACGCGGTCGCGCGTCATGGTGTCGACCTCAGCGGGCGACACGGTCGGCGGCGACTCGATACGCGTCCGGTTCATGACGCGGGACGGCAGGATGACCGGAGAGACGAAACGGCTGGCCGAGAAGGGCGTGTTGAAGATGTCCGGTCTGGCCTTCCCGATGGATGTGCTGAACGGCGGGGAACTCGCGTTTCCGCCCGGATGCGTGTCCAGCAATATCGCCATTGACGTCACGCTGCCTGAAAACGCGGAGACCGGACAGGATTCCGTGCGGTTCCCGAGAGGGATTCTGAACGGCGCTTCGTTCTCCCTGTCCGTGGACGGGCAGACATTCGAACCCTTCCCCTTCAATACCCCCGTCCAACTGAGTCTGCCGCTTCAGGCCGGCCAATTGAAGAAATCGGGCCTGTCTCCGGATCAGGTGGGCGCTTTTTACTGCACCGCGGCCGGACTCGATACGACCGGGCTCACCGAAGTGGTTGTGGATACGGGCGCGAACCGGGTCTATTGCCAGGCGGCCCATTTTTCGACCATCGTGATCGCGGAAAAAGGAACGGTTATTTCGGCGGTCGGGAATCGTCCGTCCATTCGGCCTGAATCGCACGTTCTTCACGCGAATTATCCGAATCCGTTCAATCCGGAAACCACGATCCGGTTCGATCTGGCGGAGCCTGGATCCCGGCATGCCGTTGTGTCGGTATACGACC
>CAZNXX010000308.1:0-2720 GCA_964577095.1 uncultured bacterium
GTGGTCGGCACGCGTCCCGAGGCGATCAAGCTCGCGCCCGTCATCCTCGAGCTGAAAAAGCGGCCCGCTTTCAGGACCTTTGTCGTGGCCACGGCCCAGCACCGGGAAATGCTCGACCAGGTCCTGGAGATTTTCCGCATCAAGCCGGACGCGGACCTCGATTTGATGACGCCCAACCAGACCCTGTTCGACGTGACCGGACGCGCCGTGAAGGCCTTCGAGGCGGTTCTGAATGAGGCGCGGCCCGACTGCGTGCTCGTGCAGGGCGACACCACCACCGCCTTCGTCGGCGCGCTCGCCGCCTTCTACCACAAGGCGGCCGTCGGCCACGTGGAAGCCGGTCTCCGGACCGGGAACAAATATTTCCCGTTCCCCGAGGAAATCAACCGCAAGATGGTCACGGCCATCGCGGATTTTCATTTCGCGCCCACGGAGTCGAACCGGCGCAATCTGCTGGCCGAGGGCGTGCCGGACGCCGCGATCGCGGTGACCGGGAACACGGTGATCGACGCCCTGCTGATGACCGTGGAGCCGGATTTTTCGCCCAAGGGATTCACTCTGCCCCGTCACCAGGGCCTGATTCTCGTCACGGCCCACCGCAGGGAGAATTTCGGCGAGCCGCTGGAGGCCGTGTTCCGCGCCATCCGAGACCTGGCCGGTCTGTATCCGTATCACCTGTTCGTGTATCCGGTGCACATGAACCGGAACGTGCAGAAGCCCGCGAACGCCATCCTGTCCGGTATCGACAATGTCCTTCTTCTGCCGCCGCTCGATTACCGGACTTTTTCGAACCTGATGGCCATGTCCACGATTGTCCTGACCGATTCAGGCGGTATACAGGAGGAGGCGCCTTCGATCGGAAAACCCGTGCTGGTGCTGAGGAACGAGACGGAGCGGCCCGAGGCCGTGGAGGCCGGCACGGTCATGCTGGTCGGACCGGACCGGGAGCGCATTGTCCGTGAGGTCCGGCGCCTGCTGGATGACCGGGACGCCTACGACCGGATGGCGCGCGCCGTGAACCCCTACGGCGACGGAAAGGCATCCGTACGCATCGCTGATTTTCTGGAGAAAAGATTGGAACACGGATTTGGCGGATAAAGCGGATGACCGCGGATAAAGAAAGAATGGAACATGGATTGAGCGGATGACGTGGTCCTTCGGTACGGATAAACATGAATGAATATGGCTATGCATCCATTCTAAAGTATGTCATCCCCGCGAAAGCGGGGATCCATGTGAGGGGGAGGCGAAGCGATACTTGTATACTGTTCATTCCAGGTTTCGTGAAAAGTTTGTACCCCGTTATCCTTTCCCTCTTTTCTTTTTTTCCACTACCGCTTTCAGCGCAGAATCGACTGATCTCCCTTCCCGCCATCCGCAATTTTGTTTATCAACTGCAATCCGTGGACTTCCCGGCCATGGGGCAGGCCGGATTCGATCTGGCGGTCATTGATTATTCGTCGGACGGGACGGATGAAACGGCTTTTTCCCGGGAGCGCATCGATTCTCTCAGAAACGCAGTCGCCGGGCCATCCATTGTCCTCTCCTACCTGAGCATCGGTGAAGCCGAGGACTACCGCTTCTACTGGCAGACCGGATGGAAACCCGGAGTTCCGTCCTGGCTGGGTCACGAAAATCCGGATTGGGATGGGAATTACCGTGTCGCGTACTGGGATTCGGGATGGCGGGACATCGTCCTGCGGTACCTGGACAAAATCCAGGACGCGGGATTCGACGGCGTGTACTGCGATCTCGTGGATCAGTACGAATACTTCATGGAAAGGGGCAGGGAGACCGCGGCAGAGGAAATGGCGGGCCTCATCGCGGCTATACGGGAGGCCGGCCTGATCCGCAATTCCGATTTCGTGGTTTTCGTGCAAAATGCATCCGAATTGCCTGGTCTGGTCCCCTCCTATCTCGAGTCCGTGGACGGTATAGGCCAGGAGGACATCTATTACGGATATGAGAGGGATGGAATCGCCACGCCGTCCGAAGTGACGTCCTGGCTGGAGACCAACCTGGCCGTTTTCCGGGACGCCGGAAAGTCGGTTTTGACCGTGGATTACCCGTTCTCATTCAGCAGAGAGGAACCCCATTTTGACGCCCTCACCCGCGCGAAAATCCACAGGGCCTATGCGCGGTCCGAAGCGAACGGATTCATCCCTTACTGCACGGTCCGCGAATTGAATTTCATGACCGTGAATCCGGGGCATGAGCCATCCGGGGTCCGGGCGCGTGAAGAATCCGGTTCTCCGCGTCCGAAAAGTCCAGCCCTGCTTCCCAATTTTCCCAATCCATTCAACTGGGGGACGGTGATCCCTGTGACGGTCGATCGTCCCATCCACGCGAGCCTGCGGGTGCTCGATGTCCGGGGCCGGGAAACAGCGTGGATTTTCCGGGGGCATGCGGAAGCGGGGAGGATGGAATTTTTCTGGGACGGCAGGACCGGTGACGGCAGTGCCGCAGCGAGCGGCGTGTACTTCGCGGTTTGGGAAGCGGAGGGCCGACGGGAGACGGTTAAACTGTTGCTGGTACGGTGAAAAATCCAAGTGCCTGGCACCTTGGAGGTGCCAGGCACTTTTCCAGAGAGATCCCCGCCTGAAGAACGCGGGGATGACGTGAGGCGAACCTGTCAGGCATTCAAAGCCCATCAGGTTCGACCTTTTTCGGTCACCGTATCAGTACCATCCGCCGGGAGGACATCCGGCCGGCGCTTTCGA
>CAZNXX010000309.1:0-2698 GCA_964577095.1 uncultured bacterium
CCAGGTGCGTCGCACGTGAAACATCACTTCATCAGCACCATCTTCCGCACAGCCGTGAACTCCCCCGCCTGAATCCTGCAGAAGTACACGCCGCTCCCGATCCCGGACGCGTTCCACTCCAGACGATGGGACCCAGAGGAGAAAAAGCGGTCCGAGAGCACGGCCGCCTCCCGTCCCGTGATGTCGTACACTTTCACGGTCACGGGACCGGAAACCGGGAGCCGGAACCCGATGGACGTGGAGGGATTGAACGGATTGGGATGGTTCTGGAACAACGCGAAGCGGAACGGAACCGAAACGCCGGCGTCCCGTCCGTTCACTCCCGAGGGAATGCGGCCATACAGCGCGGCCATGGTGTCCGCGTTCGCCTTCAGTTCCGCCAGCCCGTTTCCGAGCACGAGCCCGTATGCCACGGTGAACGAATCACCCGTCGCAGGGGAGAAGGCGGGCGCCGTAACCAGGAGCCTGCAGTCCCCCGTGTCCGCCGGCAGGACGACGCCCCCGGCCGCCATCAGGTCGAATCGCGCCTCGTCGGTTTCCGGCTCGGCCGCGGCCAGAAAGCCGTTGGCCGAGTGAAGGGCCGCGCCGCCGTCGAGAAAACGCACGCCGACATAGGTCCCCGGATTGCCCGAGGCGTTGTACGCGTACAGCATGTTCCTCTCGGCATCGAATCCGGTCAGGTTGTTCCGCCAGTCGGACCAGGGCACGTCCGCGTCCGCGAAGAACCCTGCGTACAGTTCGGGCGTGCTGCCGACCGCGCTCAGGCGGCGCACCGTGTACCGGAAGACGATGAAATCGTCCCGGCCCGATTCGGACCACTGGAAGCTTTTCTGACGCACCTGCAGCCCGATGGGTGCTGTCGACGCCCACCGGTCGTCATAGACCATGTCGCAGTCCTGATCCGATTCGCCCGGCCCGAGAAACACGCCCGTGTCCTCCGATTCGGCCCAGTCCCACTCGATCCAGTCCCGGTCCATGACCCGTTTTTCGCCGTCCACCCGGCCGGCCACCCAGAGAGAACCCCTTGACAGGTATCCCTGCCCGTCCGGCTCGGGACGGTACGCGGACACGGTTTCATCGTCCGCATTGCCGAAAGTGGAGTCCCTGAAGAGTTCGAGAACCACTTCCCCTGCGTCGTGCACGATGGGGACATAGAGCCACCTGCCGTCCGAGTAGGCGGTATTGCCGTCGTAGTCCGTCGCGTAGCAGAAGACGTAGAGCCACTCCCCGGCGTTGAACGGTCCCGCTGAACAGCCCCAGACCTTGTCCCCGGCGGCTCTGTCTTCGTGCAGGCCGTCGTCGGCCATCGGAGTGTCGCCCTCGTAACCATCTCCTCTCCATATCCCCAGTCCCACCTCCGCGACGCCGGATTCGTCGTCCACCGCGGCATTGAACAGCACGGGAGCTCCCTGACGAACGACCCGGCTCCAGTCCCAGGCGATGAAGGCGGGCGGCGTGTTCGAGTCCTCGGTGATCAGGTCCAGCGCGTACCAGAGGTTGAACTGATAGTACCAGCGGTCCGAGCAGACGACGATGAATGGCTTGTCCTCGACCATGCACCCGGCTTCAATGAAATCGGAGCCCGCGTAAGACGTGCACTGGTTCGGAGGCGTCCAGGTTTCGCCGTTATTGAAGCTCTTGACGTAAAAAACGTCCGCGGGCCAGTAATCGTAGTCCTCCCATGGGCCCTCGTCCCTCGAATAAAACATCCACAGCACGCCGTTCGACTCCCGCATCACGAAGGGGCCGTATTCGTTCGCAGTCGAATTGAAAATCGGTACGGGCGTGGACCAGGTGATCCCCCCGTCCGTGCTGGTCGACCGGTAAATGTCGTCGTCCTCGTCCGGAAAACAGGCGTAAATCGCAGTGACCGCGCCGGCCCCGCTCGAAACGACGGACAGGTTGTACGGGTCCGTACCGTTCGACGTGAAAACCCTCCCCGCGCTCCACGATGCACCGCGGTCGTCGCTCGTGCGGATGACGGTCTCGTACGAACCCGATTCCGCTTCCCGGTAATACGACAGCCAAAGCCTTCCGTCGTCCGTCTGGGACAGGCACGGGGCGTACAGGTCGGCCGTCTCTCCGATGGGCGCGGGATCGGACCACACGGGAGGAACCGGGCTGAATCGGCACATGTAAAGCGTGTTCTCCAGCCCGTGCTCGCGCCATACCGCGAGAACGGTGCCGTCCGACGTCTTCAGGCCCGTCAGGGAGGACGCGTCCACTTTCGCGACGAACATGGGATCGTGCCAGTCGAGACCCCCGTTCTCGCTGCCGGACATGAACAGGGTGTCCTGGCCCGAGGAAAGATAGACGACGAATATCTTTTCTCCCCGGGAGAAGGCGAAAGCCTCGGTGTAGTACTCACCCTCGCGCATGAAGGGGAAATGATTGTAAGCCTGGTAATCCGACGGCCGGCCCGTTTTCGACAATGCGGTGGCGGAGGGTGCCGGACGGTCCGGCCTCATCCTCGAAACGGCATCCGGAGCGTGCCTGTGATTCCTGTCGGCCCTGCGGGACTGCCGGATCGCCTTCGATTCCTGTCGTTTCGCGCGTGAAGCGCCCCGGTCCGCCGGAGCCGCGGACGAATAACAGGGATGAACGAGAATCAGGGCGGCTGTGAGGAGGAAAATCCACCGTTTCATTCTTCACCTCCCGTTTTGGAATGAAATCGATGCAAGCGGCGAATGGAAGCTTT
>CAZNXX010000310.1:0-2684 GCA_964577095.1 uncultured bacterium
GGCAATTTTTGCAATGTGTGGGGAAAAGTATTCCAAATTTAAATGTGCGACGCACCTCGCAGGTGCGTCGCACGTCTTCACGTCTTTTCACCCTCGCAGGTGCGTCGCACATTCGGAAGGTCACCTCAGCAACGCCAATTTCAGCACCTGCCTTTTGCCCGCGCCAGTCATGACGAACAGGTAAGTGCCGCTCGGCACATCCAGGCCCGCTTCATCCCTGCCGTTCCAGACGAAACGGAAATTCCTGCCGTCAGACGAGGGAGGCATATCGAATTCCTTCACTGTCTGCCCGAGTATATTGAATACCCTGAAAGACATCGATTTCGGATCCACGCTTCGCTTCAGGCGGATGGAAATGACCGTCTCCGTGTTGAATGGATTCGGGAAAGCCTGGAAGAGCGAATCGTCCTCCGCAGTCTTGTCATCATCCTCCACCGCGCCTGGCAGGGGCGACTCGTCCCACGGATCGGTCATCGGCTGGCCGCCCATGCCGGGTTCCAGGCAGATGAATGATGAATACAGAGACAGCACCCTTTCGGCCAGGCTCACCCGTACGATCTCGTCGACCACGTCGTTCGACTGCGGTCCGGATTCCAGCGTTCGGATGTAGTTCCCGGCCCAGATCTCATCGGCCGTGGTGTCCGCCTCTTGCGCGTCCGCCTCCGGGACGGATATCTCCTCCGAGAAGGCGGCGGACTGATACACGCCCGAGGCCTCGATTTCGAAGGGGAAGACCCCGTTGTACTTGCCGACCTGCAGGATGGGCCGGTTCAGGTACACGGACGAGACGTCCAGGTTTGTGCTGTACCGGCCGTAGCAGAATCCGCCCGCCAGGGACGTGTGCAGGTCGAACGAACCGATGAAGCCGCCGAGCTTCTGAAAAACGGACTGGATCACGTCCGCTGGGGCCGCACCCGACCAGCCGATTCCCTCCTCATTGCCGCCTGTCAGCCGGGCGATGTTCTCGTAAAAATACTCGTTTCCCAGGAAGTACCGGTCCCCCACGTAGAAATACTCCAGATTCTGGTTCTGGACGTCAGCCACGTGCACCGGAATCACCGGGTCCATCAGGTCAGTCAGATCCGCGATGAGACTGTTGGCCGCCCGGTATTCTCCGAACTGGCTCGAAGAGGAGACGAGGAACAGACTCCCGTCGTATCCATGCGTCTTGACGAAAACGATTCCCGCCGCAAGCAGGGAAGGCAAATTGCTGTAAGGCGTCAGGCCGCCGGATCCCAACTCATTGAATGCGGCTTCGATGGAGGCCGAATCCGCGGGCATCCATTCGCCGGACGCCTGTCGGACCGTCAGGCCGGAGCAGAAGACATTGAAGGAATCCGCGGGTGTCAGATGGGCATGCGCCGCGGAACGGATGATCTGCATTATTTCCGGGCCTGAGAGTGTGCTGTTGCGCACGGAATGGTCGAAGCAGATCAGCACTTTCCTGGACGCCTCCGCCAGACTCAGCGCCTGGGAGGGGAGAAAGGCCAGCTGGTATATGGGTTCGCCGCCCCGGGAATGGCGGTTCAGATAGACTCCGTTCCGGAAAGGCGCGTTCCACGACAGATTCAGACTGCCTTGGAGATCATGCCACGGAATGTCCGCCTGCAGAAAATCGCCGAATTTCGGGTCATGCCTGGCCTCGAAGGAAATGCCAGGGGACTCCACAAGCCTGGGATTCCGCCATTCCGCGGACGGCCAGAGCAGCAGGGGAAGTTTCGAAAACGGATGATAGGTGGCCCTCAGAAGGGAAACCGGAATGGGGTTGACCACCGAGCGGACGCTCCACTGCGCTGGCGCGAGATAGGTGATTTTCACCTTGCGGGATTCGTTCTTGTGCATCGGGAAAATGCGGAGCTCGTACGACGTCTCGCTTCTCTTGTACAGGATGGACGGATCGCGCCTCCGCCGGACGATGTCCTCGTACAGCTGAGAGGCGGACCAGATGTCCATGAGCTCCGCCTGTATGATCTCGTCCCCGATCCACAGCCAGGAATCGTGGACAATGGATCCGGCGGGCAGGTCGAAGTTGAACACGATCTCGACCGTATCGGTGTTATAGAACGTCACTTCCCTCGCGGACAGAGTCAGGTACAATCCGTATTCCGCGTATAACCCCTGCGGCTTGACGGACAAGACTGCCTCTTCGATGGTTCCCTGCCCGTTTTCCCATCCCCTCGGATCCTGAATATAGAGGTAATCATAGGCGAATGCGGATCGGGAAAGGATGAAAAGCAGAGCGGCAAGGATGATTTTCCGGAACATGGCTCCCTCCTGTGACTGGCCCGCGGTCCTCCGTCGCCCGGAAATCGCGGAATTTCCGGGCCGATAAAGGATATTTCACTTCGATGTGTTGATAAAATATAAGTGGAGCTAGGATAATAATCAAGCGGATAATAAAACGGATGGAATGCGGATAAAACTCCGAAGTAAAACAATCGGTAGGTCCGAAATGGTCCCGCGTTGCGGGACGAAGTTATTTTATTTTTTAATATTATTGAAGGCCCGCTTTATTTCGCGTGCCTTTCGGACGTCTTCGTAAAAATGTCCGATAGCCCCGCGAAAAGAACGCGGAACATATCGGACCTACAATGCGTCATACTCGGAACGTGGAATCCGGAACCCGTTGTCACCCGAACAGCGCTTCGATATCCTGCCGGGTCAGGGTCTTGAACGCCTCCGCC
>CAZNXX010000311.1:0-2654 GCA_964577095.1 uncultured bacterium
TGCTGCTTGCCGATCCCTCGGAAGACAAGATTCGCTCCTATCTTTCAGGATCAAAGTGCTTCGCTGCTTCAATCGGCGAAGTGGTGGTTGGCGCATGCGTCGTGCAGCCGCGCGGCGCAGACACGCATGAGCTGATGAGCATCGCTGTTCACCCGTCCCACCAGAAGTCCGGACACGGCACATCGCTGTTAAAATGGGTCATTCATTTCTATCGCGACTCCGGCGCGCGGCAGCTGGAAGCGGGCACGGGCACGTTCGGCTATCAACTCGCTTTCTACCAGCGGCATGGTTTTCGGGTGACACGCATTGACCGTGACTTCTTTGTCAAGAACCACCCTGAACCGGTCTTTGAGGACGGATTACAGATCTTTGACATGCTGCGTCTTACGCTGAGGTATTCGCGCAATGCCGCCTGACAATTGAAGCTCCCCGCCGCCCGCTGCGCGGGACCGGGGAATGCGCTCGCGGACAGATTCGGACAATAAAATGATACTGACTCGAAGAAATTTTGTCGCATGCGTGGCCGGCGCTTGCTGTGCCTGCCTCTCACTGGATGGTCCGGCGGCCTCGAAAAAGAAAGCTGAAAAACGCAGCACGGGCAACCCGCGTCTGGCAGCCGCGTGCGGAACCTATTGCGGAGCCTGCCCGGCTTACATCGCCAAACACGGCGACAGAGAGCAGATGCAAGCGAGACCGCAAAAAAGACGTTCGTCCGGACCGACGAAGGCACAGGAGGGTATTCCGCCTTCGAATTGGATGGACGGCCTCGTATGCGACGGCTGCCTCAGCGGCGGTGCGCTTGCCGGCCATTGCCAAAACTGCCCGATAAGGAAATGCGCGGAGAACAGACAGGATGATTCCCGGTGTTCCGGCTGTGATGAGTGTCCCTGCGCCCGCGTCACGAAACTGATCGACATGGGCCGCTATCTTCACCGCAAGGAATACCTGCCGAACCTCGCTAAAATACGCGAAATGGGCGTCGAGGAATGGGTTCGATGCGAAGAGGAGCGATGGCGGTGCCCCCGGTGCGGCCTGCCGTTGAGCTGGTATGATGCCGAATGCGCGGGATGCGGGGCACCCAGATCCGGGCGCCTGTTTCCCCTTCCCGAGAAACAGTAGCCGGCAGTTGTCACCTCAATACCCGTCCCGGCCTGACCCGTGACGATCGCGTCACGCCGACAAGGAGAGCATCGTGAAACTGGTGGAAGTGACGGAAAAAAGAATCATCGGCCTGAGCGCCCGGACCACAAACGCGAAAGAGATGAACCCGGCCACCGGGAGAATCGGGTCCTTGTGGAAAGAGTTCGACCGCAAGGTTCAAGTGGATTACCGAAACGGCGGCCGGGTTTACGGCGTATATTTTAATTATGATTCGGACGCGGCCGGCGGGTATTCTGTCCTGGCCGGCACGGATCAGCTCGACGCCCGGGCAACCACCGAACTCGAAACGATCATCATACAAAGCGGAAAATATCTCGTGTTCACGGCGAAAGGCGACGTCCCGGGCATCGTCGTGGACGCGTGGAAAAGAGCGTGGGAAACCTTCTCGAAACAGGACACGGAATTCGAGCGCGCGTACACGACCGATTTCGAGTACTATGTGAATCAGAGTGAAATCGAACTCCACATAGCCGTCCAACAAGGGCATGGCAAGTCTGTTTGAGTATCCCGGAAGCGCAACCGATCCGCCGGCAATCGTGTCCGTCCGGCTCATCCATCCCCGCCGGCGCGCGGACGAAACGGATCAGACGCGGCCGGTCACAGGGAGGGCTCATGATCACTCGGGACCTGTTCGACAACCTGAAAAAGGCTTTCGGCGCGTCAGCCGTGATCCTCTCGATGTGGACGGCGCTGATCACGCTGGGCTCGGCCGGCCAAAGCGTCATCATCCTTCTCTATGCCGACGGGTACCGCGACGCCGTGTTCACCGTGGATCAGCTGCTTTTCCAGAGAGGGGAGATGCGGCGCAACCGGACATACGACTCATATGGGGCGGAGGGCACGGTGGAGGGGCGGAAGGAATTCTTCTCCCTGGGGGAGTACGTGCGGGGCGTTCTTCAGAAAAGGGAGGATCTCGAGGCGCAGGTTCGTGTCGGCCAGGAATTGAAGGTGCTGTACAACCCGGATGTCCCGAAAACCTCTGGGCTGCGCGTGCTTTATCCAGAGGAAAACCTGAAGGACACCTGGAGGAAAATTCAGAGGAAAATGATCCTGACCGGCTACGGGCCGTGGCTGATTTGCCTGATTTTGTGCCTGGTATTCGGAATCGCCGCGGGAAAGACGGCCTCCGCCGTCAGGATCGGCGCGGGAGCGTCGGTCTTTGTCGCGCTTTCCTGGATCCCGTTCCTGACGCAGATTCTGTAGGCCTTTTGGTCAGGACCGTATCCCGCGCGCCCGTCCGACCGTGGCGCGCGGACAACCCCGAAGCCGTAACCTGAAAGGAGTGCGGATGAGCGCCATCGAGGACAAGAACACACGCTATTTCATCGATATCGACCTGAGAGACCGCACCGTGTCGCGCTGGGGCCACGGCCACAAGGAACGGCTGATTGTCCGGAAATTGGAAAGCCATCTGCACCGGATCTACCTGACCCCGGGGCAGTACCGCAAATTCGCGGATTCGATCACCGCAGGATCCGGAAAGACGCGATCCG
>CAZNXX010000312.1:0-2627 GCA_964577095.1 uncultured bacterium
TCAACAGCGGATTGTTCGCGTATACCCACGACGGAGCCGCGTTCTCGGAAGCGGTGAAGGCGCCAAACTCCGCAAGCTGCCTCGATGTGGCGCTCGGCCCCGGCGGCACGATTTTCACCGCCGGCGGGATGAGCGGTCTGCAGGCCTACACCTTCGACGGGAGCGAATTCACGAACACGGCGGGCGCCGGCGAAGGCGGATACGCCTATGGTGTCGGCGTCGGCCCGGACGGCACGGTTTTTCTCGCGGACAACAACGACGGCCTTCAAGCGTACAGATACGACGGGTCGTCCTTCACGAACGCGGGCTCAATCAATGACGGGGGCAGGGCCTATGATGCATCCGTCGGGCCGGATGGCACGGTCTATCTCGCCAATGACAGCGACGGTCTCAGGGCCTACGCGTACGACGGGACGGCATTCACGGCCACCGCGGCTGTCAGCGACGGAGGCGACGTCCTGGAAGCCGCGGCAGGCCCGGACGGAACCGTTTTTGTCGCGTCCGGAGACCAGGGCCTGTCCGTCTATGCCTATGGGGACGGCTCCGGCATCGGAGACCGGCCTCGTGTCCGGCCCGCCGCATGCGCGCTCTCGCCGAACTTCCCGAATCCGTTCAACCCGGAAACACGCATCCGTTATACTCTGAACGCGCCCGCATGGGTCAGTTTGAAGGTGTTCGACCTGCGCGGAAGGGAAGTGAAGACCCTGTTCGAGGGCTCCCGGCCGCCGGATACGCACACCTGTGTCTTCGACGCGTCCGGTCTGGCGGGTGGGGTTTATTTCTACCGGCTGTCCGTGGGGGATGATTACGCCGAGACGCGGAAAATGCTGCTGCTCAAGTGAAGCATCCGCGTTTCCCGCGGGCGGCGGAAGACAGCGGATCCGTGAACCTTCCGAAGGTCGATGCGGAACCCCGGGAGGTTCGGATCACCGGAAATGCGGGCCGCAGGCTGAGGGAGTGCGAGTCAAACCGGTAAGATGGGGAAAAAATGGAACTGGACGTCAGAAAAGCCGAGTACTACCGCATCACTGTCGATGATCGGATCGCAGGAGCCGCGAAAACCCTGACCGCCATCGCGGACGCGGGCGTGGACTTTCTCGCCTACAAGGCGGAGCCTTCAGGACCGGGTCGCACCCGGTTCACGCTCTTCGCCATACAGAGTTCCACTCTGGCCGCCGCGGTCGAAAAAACGGGATTGAAATGGGACGGGCCGCGTCCGGCGGTGCTCGTCAGGGGCGCGGAAAAACCCGGCGCTTTGGCGATGATCTACAGCCTGCTGTCCCAGGCGGGCGTTCGGGTCGGCGAATCCGCCGGAATGGCCCACATCAACGGATGGTACGGGGTGCTCCTGTATCTGGACGCGGAAGCGTGCGAAAAAGCCATCGAAGCATTGGGCCGGTAAAACCGCTTTTTTTATCAAGGATGCGGTTCGCGGGGGACGGCCGTTGAAGGTCCAATAGGAAAAGGAGGCGTCATCCCGGAGGATGCATTGTTCCGGCGTTGAACGGCTGAGAAATCAACATGAGACAGACCGCTGAACCGCGATTCGCGGAGCGGTGAACCTTGAAAGACCCGCGGAGGATGACCCCGTATGGCGTCGGACATCGAATTCGTGAAATTCATCGTGGAGCAGATCGGAAACGCCGGCGAGGTATCCTACCGGAAAATGTTCGGCGAATACGCGGTGTATTGCGACCGGAAGGTGATCGCGCTGATATGCGACAATCAGTTCTATGTCAAGCCGACCGATTCCGGCAGATCTTTCATCGAAGATGTGCTTGAATCGCCGCCGTATCCGGGCGCCAAAAACTACTTTCTGATCGAGGATGGAATCGATGACCGTGAGTGGATGGCCGAACTCGTCAGGAGAACGGCAAGGGATCTGCCGGAGCCCAAAGTGAAAATGCCGACTCGGAAACGAACCATGAAAAAGGCGAAAGCTTCAGTTTCCAGTAAGAATAAAACGAAGAAGCGTGATAAAGCCCGACTATAAAGCAGAGGGCGGAATTGCCAAAGGCCTCGTTCCCCAGGAACCGGATCGGATAGAATCATCTTGTTTTTAATCGCCTCAGTATTTAAATTAAAATCAATACTTTAATCAGCTTAACATCCGGTTATCAAATCACGGGATCTCCATCATCCCCACAGGGTTTTATTTATAATTGACTTAAGCGTTTAAGGAGGTCTTCTGATGTTTAAACCCAGCCGGTTTTCGAGAACCATCCGGTATGCGTCGAAGACCGCGGTTTTTTCCGTTGTTCTCATCGGACTCCTCTCCGGTTCACCGCTTTTCAGCCAGCTCCCCACGGCGCAGGAAATCGCGAGCCAGATGACCATGGGCTGGAACACCGGCAACAGCCTCGAGCCGCCCGGCGGAGAGACCTCCTGGGGCAATCCAAAGATCGACCAGGAACTCATCGACGCGGTCAGCGAGGCCGGTTTCAACGTCATCCGCATCCCGGTCGCGTGGGACAGCCACGCGGACGCGGCCACGCATGAAATCGATCCAACCTGGCTGGCGCGTGTCCAGCAGGTGGTTGATTACTGCTTCGAGGACAACCTGTGGGTCATCCTGAGCTGCCACTGGGACGGCGGCTGGCTCGAGAACAACGTAACTGCAGAAAAGC
>CAZNXX010000313.1:0-2590 GCA_964577095.1 uncultured bacterium
TCCCGTCCAGCACGCGGGCCTTCACCCGGGTGGTGGACCGGAAATCCACGGACGGTTCCTCCCCGGACAGGGCCCGTTCTGAAGCGGCTCCTCCGGGCAGGCGCGGATCCGATCCATCCGTCGTGACCCAGACCGTGCCGCCCGCGTTCGGATTCGAGACCGAGAGGCGTCCAGCCGTCTCCGCGATGACCGACTGACCCTCGAGCACCATGCCGCCGGCCGTGAAAACCGGCGGGGACAATTCAGGCCACAGGCCAGCCTGCCTGAGCTGATCCAGCACGATGCCGTTCCGGACAGGAAAAAAATTGTCGACCACGTTGTCCACCTGGGGCAGCCAGTCGTCGTGCTTGGTGCGCGGAGGCGACCACTGGGCGTCGCCCCAGCGCGCCGACTCGGCGATGATCGCCATGTCGATCTCGCGGACGCGCGACATGAAACGCCGGATGTTCGCCTCGGCCGTGAGCGCGCCGTCGTTGAAGAAATGCCGGTACACCCGGTCCGCGAACCGGATCCGGTAGTCCGCGTTCGCGCACAGCCTGTGGTGCAGCCACTGGGGGTGAAACTTGTCGAAACGGGTGCAGTCCATCCGGTAGAAGTCGGTGAGACCCCCGATGTTCACCCGGTCCTCGTACAGTCCGATGCCCGGGTCCGCGTAGGGACTCGTGAACAGCGAGTGCTCCGCGTCGTGAATGAAGAACTTGAATCCGTCGGGATTGACCCGGTTGAACACCGCGTAAAAATTGTTGGGGTCCAGGTTCTGATAGAATTTCGAAACCGGCGCGTCGAAATCCCCGGTCTGGAAGATGATGATCATGTAGTCGATCAGGTTGTCGATGTCCACCCGGCGCACGCGGCCCGGGTCCCGTTCCCCGTCCGGCCCGAGCCCGAGCAGGGCGGCGTAGTTCTCGGCGGATTCGAACCCCGCCTGGCTCAGGTCCCACACGGCCCGCCAGGAGTCGAGCGTTCCGTCCGTGGCCTCGATGACGTATCCGATGTCCGTGGCCACCTTGACCACGTCGTAATCGCCCGAAGAGCCGCCCAGGTACGAGGCGGCGTACCGGGCCTCCGATCGTTCCTGCGTCTGGAAAACCCCCCAGTAGGTTCCGTCGAGGTAGAGATGATAGAACCGGCTCCGCGTGTAGGGCTGGCCCATGTCACGCTGAAGATCGCGCGAATACACGTCGCGGACCATGATGTTGAACACACCCTGGTCGCCGAAACAGCTCCAGTGGTAATTCATCGGCGTTCTCAGGTCGATCTTGTCGAATTCGGAAACACCCTCCTCCCCGAAAAGGGGAACCTGCAGCTTGGCCGCGCCGTACTCCTCCCGGAAGAAAAGCCTGAAGGCGTGTTTGGGATACTGGCCGTGCCGGCTGTATCCGCCGCGGATGCGGAGTCCCGCGTCGATCTGGAACGATTCTTCCCCGTCCGGGTCCATCACCTCCACGGAAACGGGCCGCTCCCATTCCTCCCCGTGCGCCATGGCATTCACGTAGATGCCGGTCTTCGAGCTGAACAGGTGCCCCAGATCGGTCACCAGCGATACGGCCGGCAGGGAAAGCAGGGACGCTTCCATTTTATCCCGGTACCGGGGGTCGTTCAGAACGTCCGGGTCCAGGCCATAGTCCATCCGCTGGCCGTTGGTGTTCGCGCCCGGCCATCCGGGCCCGGGCGGCACGCCGTCCGGCGAGAGCGCCTCGGCCTTGCGGACGAACAGATAGGTATGCGTGACCACCGGGCTATAAACCGTGTCCGATTCGACCGATGCGGCGCGCACGATGAAACCCGGCGCCGTTCCCCGGCCCGCAGTGTCCTCCGGGTCCACGGTCAGGACGAGCGGAGAGGCAGAGACCCGGCTGGTTGCGGAAGAACGGGGATCGGAACCGTCCACGGTATAACGGATCCGAAAAAGACCGCCGTCGGTCGTGACCCGGAGCTGGAAAGGATCGCGGTAAAAACCGCGCTCCGCGGAGAAAAACGGCAGCGGGGGATCGGCGGACAACGGAACAGCGGCCGTCGCGAGCGCGGCGAGGCCGAAGAGCAGCGGAATCCGGGAAAAACGGACCAGAAGCATGGGTCGGCGGGTCGTCATGTCATTTTCCTTACTTTTGAATCACGATTTTCCGGGTCCCGACGCGGTCCCCGGCTTCGAGGCGGCAGAAATAAACGCCGCTGGCCAGCCCGTCCGGTCGGAACCGGACCCGGTGTTCGCCGGCGCCGTAACGGCCGGAGGCCGCCACCGCGACCTCGCGCCCCAGCAGATCGAATATCCTGAGCGTGATCTCTCCCGCTTCCGGAAGGCTGAACCGGAAGGTCGTTTCCGGGTTGAAGGGATTGGGATAATTCGGGTCCAGCCGGAATCCAGAAGGCGCCGCGGACGCGGCCCGGTCCGGACAGGAGACCCCCGTTGTCCCTCCGGTGGTCCGGAGTATGCTCCCGCGCTGGCCGACGACGAACCCCGTTGCCACGGTCGGGAAAAACGCGTCCAGGAAGGTGTCGTTGCATCCCGTGTTCTGACGCTCCCAGGTGAGACCACCGTCGAGCGTGTTCAGAATCGTTCCGCCCGTGCCCGCGGCCCATACGGTTTTTC
>CAZNXX010000314.1:0-2579 GCA_964577095.1 uncultured bacterium
GCGTACCCGCCGAACACGTGAATCGGGTTTCGCGGAGAGCCGAGCTGGAAACCGGCCAGGGGCGCGAGCATGAAGCCGCTCGATTCGGAGTCATCCACCTTCTTCCCCTCATGTTCCTGTTCAGCTGATTTATAATAAGCCGCCTCTACGCCAATGGACATCTTAGGCGACATTTGCAGGCTCATTCTCGCGGTTGCATTTAATACATTCCCGTATTTATACTTTTCACCATCACCGTTGTCCGAGATCTCACCCTCGTTATGAATGATGTATGAAATACTGAAGGATGTCAACGAGTTCCCGGTAAAACGGTCGCCGTTGATCCCGACAAGAAATGCAGTGGCACCCATACCAGTCGGCGCCAGATTGTCGTCCTTCATGTCCTCGAACGTGGACCCGGTCGCCAGCTTGAGGCCCGCGTCGAGCGCGACGCGCGTCTCCGGGGTCTGGCTGACCAGCATGCGGCCCCATAGCGTGATGTCGCCGATTCCGGTTAAACCGTCGCGGTCCGGAATCTGATTCATCTCATCCACCTCGTTTGAGTAATTATATTCCCATTTCTGACCCAGCGACATGGGCACAGTGACGCCCAGCGCGTGTCTGTCCGTGAACGCGTGCATTAAATCGAAGTTCAGGGTGCTTACAGTCATTTTTGGGTCAAAGAATTCTTCTTCGCCAGGGTTGAAATCATACAATTCACCTTTGATGTCATAACCCGATTTCGCTCCCAGAAAGGAACCCTGCACAAAGGCCGCGGACCTTCCCCTGGCCGGCATGACCGTGGCGCCGGGAATGGGACCCAGGATGATATTGGACGAGGCGGACGGCCTTGGCGCGGTTCTCTTTGCCGCGGGCCTGCGGCCTGACGGCTCGGAATCGCCGAACAGGCTGTCGATCGAATCGTCCGCGGGCCCGAAACCTTCGAGAAAATCGCCCGCTTTGATGGTGAACCCCGCAGCCTGCTTGACGATTTTCGCGGCCGCGCGTCCGGACTTGAACCGCGCGATCCGCACGGAACCGATGTTCCGCTGCCCGTCGCCGGTCGCCCGGTAGACCCGCACCACATCGCCGACCTTGCCGACATTCTGGTCCGTATCGATCAGCACGTATCCGGGAATGACCTTGACGATCTTTCCGTCACAGAAAGCGTTCTGTGCCTGAAACAGGGCGGTCAGCATGATCAGACCGATGATGATTCTGCCTCTCACGTTTCCTCCTCTTTGCCGAATGGGAAGGCGCCTCCTGGGTGAGCTGATCCGTTCGTTCGGAACGGGCACAATTTCCTGTAAATATACACGTAAAAGACATTGTGTCCAAATTATTTTTGCGGGGTTTTACAGAAGTCTTCCTTGAAAAACAGCTAACCCCGAGATCCCTTCGCGACCACCAGAGCAGGGGGGCTGAACTCGGGATGACAATCTTTGATATCTAAGATATTTCGGGGCGAAGGAGGGGATTTTCTCAGGTTGACTATGAGGTTTGGGATCAACGAAACCTGAAAATAAAAAAAGCCCCTGACATCTTCCGTCAGGGGCTTTTCCGGATCCAGTACGCGCCGCAGGGAACCAGTTATTCGGTGTGCCCCGCCGCGCCTGCTTCGGTGTGATGCCCGCCGGGGGACATGATGGCTGTGTGAATGCCTTCGACATAGTGAATATAGGTGACATAGGCTTCGACGAACTCCCGGCCGGCCTCGACACTGGCATCCCGGGTCCGATACGCCTGCAGGGCCTTTTCGAACTTCTCCCGGATCGCCTCGCCCAGGTGACCGCTCATCCTGCCGATCATCGCGTCCGCGGAACCGTCGGCAAGGGCCTTGTCGGCCATGGCGACGATGCGTTTGACCGGTTCATTCTTGATGCCGGTGTAAGGGGCGCCTTCGCCGGCGCGGTGAACGCGCACCAGGGTCTCGAGGAAGTACTGATCAGCCAGATCCTTCGCCTCCGGACCCTTGGTTCGGACCTTCACCGCTTTCGCGAACGCGTCCCGGATCTCGGCTTCGTGTTCCGGCTTGACCCACTTGAGAATCGGAGTGACGTCGCCCTTTTCAAGGGCCTCTTTTGCTTCCGGAATAACCGGTCCTTCGATTGAGTCGCAGTGGCCGAAAGCGACACTTGCGGGCAGGAGGAACATCGACAGGGCAAACAGGCATGCAACAACCATTTTCTCGGTCGTTCGTCTCGTTTTCATGGCATCCGCCTCCTCTATATAGTAATCTGGAAACAAACCTGGTCAGACATGTAACAATCACGAACGAAAGAAGTTCCCAGGTCCGGCAACAGCCCTCATAATATACGAATTTTCCGGTAATTAAAAAAGCCACTGACATCTTCCGCCAGGGGCTCCTGCTTTTTGTCTTTTCTGATCGTATCAGACAGCCTCCCGCAGGCTTGTACACCTTTGAGGTCACAATTTGTGACCTCAAATGAAGTCATTCCTCGGCTGTAATCCTGATCAGAAGAACGTGCCGGGCACCTCCAAGATGCCCGGCACGTTTCACTTCCGGACCAGCCAAGGGTCAAAACTCGTAACTGACCCCCCCGATGATGAAAAACCCGGTCTGATAATTGAAATCCATC
>CAZNXX010000315.1:0-2560 GCA_964577095.1 uncultured bacterium
TGGTGACCTGGCCCAAGGGACGGATCACAGAACCTTCCGGAACCGAACAAACCGTCGCGATGGTCCGGGGCAACCCCGGCATGCTCGCCGGACTTCTGGGCCTTCTCCTGGTCCTCGCGTATTACCTCTATTTCTGGTTCAAGGTGGGCCGGGATCCGGAAAAGGGCGCCGTGTTTCCGCTCTTTAAACCGCCGGTTGAACTGTCCCCGTCCGCGATGCGGTACATACGGAAAATGGGATTCGACAACAAGGTGCTGACAGCCTCCCTCATCTCCATGGCCGTCAAAAAGGCCGTCCGCATCGAGCAGAAAGGTTCCACGTACACTTTGGTCCGGCTTTCGTCCGATTCCGTCGGCTTGTCGGACGAGGAAATGAAAATTGCGGACGCGCTGTTCTCCGGGAAGGATTCGGTCACGCTGAAAAACACCGAGCACGCGAGGATTCAAGCGGCGCTGAAAGCCGGCCGAAAGGGGCTCGAGCAGAAGTATCACAAGACCTATTTCTTCAACAACGGTTCGTATTTCGTTCCCGGACTACTCCTGTCCATCCTGGCCCTTGCCGCCGGTCTATTGATCCGGCCGAAGTTCGAAGCTCTGTTTATCGCGCTATGGGTATCCCTCTGGAGCGTCGGGTGCATGTTTCTTCTGATGCGCGTGGCCGCCGCCTGGAAAGAGGCGTTCGGCGGAGGGCGGTTTTCCGTCCTGCGTGTCGTCGCCGCCGTTTTCATCACGCTGTTCTCCATACCGTTCATCGGCGGCTTGATATTCGGACTCTATGGGCTGTCGGCGGTCACGGATGTCTCCATGATCGCCGTGATCGTCGGTCTGGTCGTTTTAAACGCCCTCTTCCACCGCCTGCTGAAGGCGCCGACGCCCATCGGCCGGAAGGCGATGGATAAAATCGAGGGATTCCGGATGTACCTGACCGCGGCGGAATCAAAACGCATGGACATGCTCCATCCGCCGGGCCGCACGCCGCAGCTATTTGAAGCCTACCTGCCGTTCGCGGTCGCTCTGGACGTGGAACAGCAGTGGGCCGAACAGTTCGCGGACGTGCTGGCCAGGGCCGGGGACCAGCCCGGCGGGTATTCGCCCGGCTGGTACACATCCTCCGGTCGATCCGGGTTCAACGCACAGTCGTTCGCGTCGTCGATCGGAGGGAGCTTTTCATCCGCGATATCCTCGGCTTCGACGCCGCCGGGGTCGAGTTCAGGATCGGGCGGAGGTGGATCTTCGGGAGGCGGCGGCGGGGGCGGCGGGGGCGGCGGATGGTGAACCACGGTTTCCCACCCGGTTGACGGACAGCCGTTTCAGAGGAAAGTGGAATTTCGGCGTAAACGGATCACATCCGTCATTCCGGAAGAAATCCGGAATGTGATTGTTCCATCAACAGGAAGGAGGAGGCATCATGAGGTTCAGCGCACCCAAAAAGGCGACCTGGTGGATCGCTTTGATCCTGGCCGCACTCGGACTCGTGGGGTTCTTCATCTCGATACCGCTGGTATCCGGAATCGCGTTCTGGCTGGTGGTCGCCGGGTATGTCCTGCTGGCGCTCTCCACATCCGTGAAGAACCTGTAGGCGGTCCGCTCCAGGAGTTCGCGGTCCCCCGGTCCGTCCGGAGGGCCGTTTTTTTTTTATTCCGGTATCGGATGGAGCCGGAAGATCACGCGGGCCACGTCGGTGTTGTCGATGAAGCGGCCGCGTACGGGATCTTTTCGCTTCGCGCAATCCGCCAGGAGCTTTGATCCTGGCCCTTTCGCGTACAACGGAACCAGGGCATTGGTGTGACGGACCGTGTGCCAGACGAGGTCCGGAACAACGCCGCGTCCGCGGTTCTCAGGATTGAGGATATCCGCCTTGCGGAAAGCCGGGGTTGACGGCCATAGGGATTCCGCGGACGGAGAAGTCGGGCGGCCGGTTTCATGATCCGAGGTGACAATCACCAGGGTCTTCTTCCAACCGCCGTTGCGCTCCACCCATTCAACGACCGTGTTCACGGCCCGGTTGAAATCGCGCATTTCCTCGATCATGCGTCCCGTCTGATTGCCGTGGCTGGCCCAGTCCACGGCGCCTCCCTCCACCATCAGGAAGAAACCGTCCGGATCCGCGTCGAGCACATTCAGGGCCGCGGATGTCATCTCCGCCAGGGATGGAACGCCCGTGAGGAACGGCACGGAATCGGGTGGCGCGAGCGCGCGGCCGCCTCGGCCCTGCTGAAGGGTTTCGCGGACGCGTGGAAGACCGAAAAGACGACCCGGGGCCGGGCCGGAGGCCAACGTCAGGAACTGATTGCGATTGTCGATGAACGTCCAGGGATCCGGATCTCCGTCGCCATCGCGGTCTGTTCCGCATTGTCCCTGGGTCAGGGAATCCCAGAGCGCCTGTCCTCCGAAAAGCCGGTAATCCGGCGTCTCATGCGGCAGGCCCTGACGGTCGTACAGGGGGTGGCCGCAGCCCATCAGGACCTCAAGACGGCTGTTGCGCAGCAGATATGAAGCGATGTCCGTCATGGAACCCCGGTCCGCGGCATGAGCGGCGAAACAGGAAGGCGTGGCGTGGG
>CAZNXX010000316.1:0-2556 GCA_964577095.1 uncultured bacterium
TCGCGATGACCGGGACTTCGGACCAATCCGATCCTGAGGGATACAAGGCCTACAGCTCCATTCATTTCGAACCCGCACTGCGATGGCACCTCAGCCATAGGTGGGCCGTGGAGCTGCGCGTCGCCCATGAATCCAGGGAGATCGATTTCGAGGGCCCGGAGGGGGAGACCAGTCTTGGTTCGGCCGAACTGCTTCCGATCGATCTCACCGTGCAGGTTCATGTCCGGAAGCGGGGGGTCCGTCCCTATCTGGGTGTCGGATACAATTACACCGTTTTCTGGGAGAGAAGCGGCGAACTGAATCCGAAGAAATTCAGGCCGAGCTCGGGTCCGCTCGCCCAGATCGGATGCGACATCCCCCTTTCGGAGCGCGCGTTGTTCAATGTCGACATCCGTCAGATGACGATGAAGACGGAGTTCGACCGGTCGGTTCAGAAGGACATCGAACTGCGCATCGATCCCATGGTTCTCTCCGTCGGACTGGGTTTCCGTTTATAAGCCGATTTCCGGCGGGCCGCCTGTCAGGAAAAAGGCCGGAATTTCTCGGCGCGGAAGGAACTCGCCAGCTGACTCCGGCGTATATTAGGAAAATGCATCGTTACTTCGAGCGCTATTGACATGGCTTGGAGAACCAGTCTGGTTTGTTCCATCCCGGCACGATGGAACCAGATTCTGCGGGACGGTCCCTGGAACAGGGCGGCCCATCCGGCAGGAACATAAGGGAGGTCACATGAAAAGGGGTCTTCTGCTTCAGATGGCGCTGGTTCTGGCCGTCACCGCGGGGTGCGAAAGAGATTTCGGAGTCAGCCGGCGCGACGATCCATCATCCCCGCTTGTTCCGGTCATCCGACACAACAACCCTGAAATCGTCCACATCCTCTACGGGTCGCATCAGTTCGTCATCCGCTGGAGTAAATCATGGCGCGACGATTTTCGTTCCTACACCCTGTACCAGTCTTCCTCTCCGGACATGGCCGGCGCGGCAGGCATCTACCGTTCCGAAAATCCGGCGGACACCTGTTACGCCGTGGGCGGCATCGAGAAAAATCAGACCCGGTATTACCAGATCGAGTGCCAGTACGCGGACACCACCAAGCGGCAGGAATCCGTGTCGGTCGCCTCGGCCTGCGACCGGATCCTGGTCTCAGGATACTCCTGGTCCCCGATGGGCGTGAACAGCGTCGACATCAACGCGAACTGGATGGTTCGCATCGCGCCGAACGGTTCTCTGGCCAATCCGTCCCGGGACGGCAAAAAAATCGTCTACTGTTCCTCGGCGAATGGAGCGGATTTCACCGTCGAGACGGTCAACGCGGACGGCACCGGCCGTCAGGTCATCGCGGACAGCATGAGCTGGAACGGATTTCCCGAATTCAGCCCGGATGGCAGTAAAATCGTTTACGTGGCCTACCACAATAAAGTGCCTTGCGTCTTCACGGCGAATTCGGACGGATCCGACCGGGTTCGCCTGGCGGACGTCGAATCAAGCTCCCCCCATTTCACGGCGGACGGGACAGGCGTGATATACGTCCGGCGGATCGGTTTAGGGCAGGAATATCTGTACCGGGTGAACGCGGACGGGACGAACCGGGAGCGCATCGACAATCACGCGGGTCCCGGCAGCCTGGATGTGTCTCCGAGCGGGGACCAGATCGTTTTCAACACCCAAGTGGGCGCGGATTTCGGTCTGGCCAGCGTGCGTCCGGACGGGAGCGATTACCGGGTTCTGGTCACGTCGCCGGGGAGCATCGCTGACGAGCGTTTCTCCCCGGACGGGAGTCAAATCGTCTATACCGCCCTGACGGGTCCGATCAGCGAGGTCGCAGATCTCCACATCATGAACGCGGACGGCACCGGACACCTGGTCCTGAAAAGCGGGGGCAACAGCCGGTTCCCGCGGTTTTCACCTGACGGCTCCCGCGTCATTTTTCAGTGCTACAATGGCATGGACCCGGGCGTGTACATCATCAACACGGACGGGAGCGGCCTGGTCCGCGTCGGCGGGGAGTTCTGGGGGGCTGAATACCCGGTGTTTCTGCCCGTGGAGTGATGCCCGGAACCGGAAGCGGATGTCCGATCGCATCGTTGATGAAAGGCCCGTGTCCCGAAGTGTGCCGGGAAGCGGGGTATCGGAGGTGTCACTGTGATGGCCGCGCAGGGGCGGGAGCCTTCCGCAGTGCGGGACCAATCGATTGTATCTGAAGGTTGTTGAAAACCTGCGAGGAGAGCATCCGGTTTCGGGTTGCGAGTTCCGGGTTACCATAAAAAAACGGCGCCTTCTCGTGGAAGATCGCCGTTTTTTTTGATATCCTGTTCTTTTGAACCCGGAACCCGAAACCCGGAACGTTCTTCAGGCGCAGCCTGAAGCCCCGTTGAGCGGGACCAAGCTATTATATTATGAGAATATTGAAGGGCTGCGGCTACCCTGTCGCCCGGAACCCGGAACTCCGAACCCGGAACCGTTTTTAACGAACCGGGTACGCCCTTGCGAGCAGGTCCGCTGCTTCGGGAAGGTAGTTGAGCGCCTCGAGCAGCTGCCGGTCGCGGAAGGTCTGCA
>CAZNXX010000317.1:0-2553 GCA_964577095.1 uncultured bacterium
CCCGGTACATCCGCTGGCCCGCGCGTATGAAGGCCATGTCCTCGAAAGCCGTGAAAGAGTCCCCGTTCCGGCTGAGAGAATCAAGAAGCGTGATCTGCCGCTTTTTCGCCACAGCCGACGCTTCCGAGTCGCCCGCGTTGTTGTGAAAAGCGGACAGGTTCCGGAACCCCGAAACCATGCCGGCCGTGTTCCCTGTTCTTTCGGCGCGGCCGAGCATACGCTTCTGGAAGAGAATGGCCTTGGGCCAGTCTCTGGCGCGCATGGCGGAGCGCACGATTTCCTGCTCGATTCTGGCGACACCCGCGGAATCGCCCATCATCTCGGTGAGCGACAGGGCTTTCTCGTAAACCATGACCGCGTCCGCGTGTTCCGATTTTTCCGCGAGGCTGGCCGCCCGCAGGACGAAGGCCGCCTGGTTTTCGGAGGCGAACGCCGACCTTTCCTCCGAATTCATGCCCGGGAATCCGATCAGACGGAACGCGCCGCGGTCGCGGCTTTCGGGGTGCGATGCCGCGATGGCAGCCTCGGCTTTTCGGACCGCGGACGCGAAGGAGAGCGTATCCACTGCCGAATAAAATGCCCGCATGAAAACGCGCCGGATTTCCGGCGGCAACGGCCACGCGGTCCAGACCAGTGAGGGCGTTCCGGCGTACAGAAAACCCCAGCTGAAGAGCTCCGGGGACCAGCCGGAACCCGCGGATCCGGACGCCGGCGGCAGAAAAACGCAATTCGCGGTCGCATCCAGCGAAAAGCATTCCTCGGCCCTGAAATACCCGTCCTCAGGCGAATCCGGCTGGAGAACGACGGAGGACCCCATGGGATCGTCCGGGTTGGGCAGTATCCAGGTCGCGACATCCACGAAATCTGCTGATCTCAGCATGGATTTGAATACCGTCTCGGTTGCGTCGGGTCCGAAGCGGGACGTCTCGGTCAGGCCCGCGGACCGGCCCGCGCCTGCGAGACTGCGGTCGGACGACTGGCCGAGCACGGCGCAGGTGCGCTGGTTGATCTTTTTACGGTCCGATGCGAGGCCGAGATACGCGAGACTGGGGGCGTAATCCACGACTGCCCGGGACACAGCTTCGGATTCGAGGAAACGGTCGAAGGCCAGAAACCAGAGGGCCCCGTCCGGAATGACCGTGATACGGCCGCACGAAGCGAGCAGGGGCGCGAAGGGCAGGACGAGGCGGCTCAGGAGCAGCCGGGACGCGGAATCGGCCGGAACGCCGGCCCGGAGTGAATCGGCCCAGGCTTGCACAGCGGAGGCGGCCGGCCTGCGCCCGAACGGCAGAACAACGGCGGCCACGGTGTCCGAAGAGGCGAACCAGGCCGTCGTCCGGTCAGGTCCGGACAGATAACAGAGAATCCCCTCTCGCGGACCCAGGGAAACGATGCGCGCCTCCGCGTCCGGCGGGAGCGCTCCCGCGAGATAGGCGAGCAGGTCGTCCTCGTTTTCCAGGTTTTGCATCTGGGCCGCAAAATCGGACTCGAGCCTTTTTTCCTCGCTCTTCAGACGCCGCATGCGGGAAGGACGCGCTTTCATGGCGCTTGCGGCGAGGATTTCGTTCCGCTTTTCGGAGAGCAGGGCGCGCGTGAATCGGAGATTGCCCCAGGCGATTTTGTGTCTCTCCTTGCGGAGTTCCGGGGGCCTGCGCATGAGAATGTCGGCCACGCGTTTCTGCCTGCCGCGCTCCGCGGTTTTCAGGCCCTCGAGCGCGTTTCCCGAGCGGACCAGCGCCTCGGACGCCTTCACGTACAGATCAGCCCGCGCCTCCCGGTCCATGCGCCGTATGTCCGCGGTGTTTTCCTCGATGGGGAGCAGTTCGAGCCTGTCCATCGCGGAGCGGAAAAGGCGGACGGCCTCGTTGAGTCGGTCGGAATCCGGTTCCGCGTATGCGGAGGCCAGCAGGTCCGCGAGTCCGGATTCCGCGCGCCACAGCATTTCGCCGTCGCCCAGGCGGATCAGCAGGTCCCGGCTCTCGCGCAGTTTCATCTCCGCCGAAACGTTCTCGCCCAGAGATCGGTCGAGTTCCGCGGACTGGGCGAGCAGAACCGCACGGGTCCGGTTCTCCCCTGTCGCGAGTTCGAGTCCTGCCCGGAACTGACGGTCCGCCTCGGACGACCACGCGAGGGACTGGAGCGAGAGGCGGACGGCTTCTTCGATTGGAATGCCCTCCCCGGTCGGGGCGCGGTCGCGGGAGAGAATGGTGTACAGCACGCCCAGAGTTCCGTGCCCCGAAGCCCGTTCCTCCTGCGACAGGGGCGGATCCGACGCTTCCGGTCCGGTTCCCGCGCTTCTGTCAAGAGCGGCCTTCAGCTTGTCTTTCGCGGACGCGGCGTTCGACGCGTCTTCGTTCAGGCCGTACCGGACCGCGGCCGCGGTGCCCAGGTTGACGGCATTGGCCCAGAGGCCCGCGCCGTCCTTGGCCTTGACCGCGGCTTCGTAGGACTCGTTGAAATAGCGCCAGGCGCTGTCGTGCGACGCTGCCTTGAAATGCAGCAGACCCAGCCGGTTGAGGCTGATCCGCTCGCCGAGGCGCTCCTTTCCGCCGC
>CAZNXX010000318.1:0-2547 GCA_964577095.1 uncultured bacterium
CCCGGTACATCCGCTGGCCCGCGCGTATGAAGGCCATGTCCTCGAAAGCCGTGAACGAGTCCCCGTTCCGGCTGAGAGAATCCAGAAGCGCGATCTGCCGTTTTTTCGCGTCCGCGGCCGCTTCAGCGTCGCCCGCGTTGTTGTAAAAAGCGGACAGGTTCCGGAACCCGGAAACCATGCCGGCCGTGTTCCCGGTTCTTTCGGCGCGGCCGAGCATGCGCTTCTGAAAGAGAATGGCCTTGGGCCAGTCCCGGCCGCGCATGGCGGAGCGCACGATTTCCTGCTCGATTCTGGCGACTCCCGCGGAATCGCCCATCATCTCGGTGAGCGACAGGGCTTTCTCGTAAACCATGACCGCGTCCGCGTGTTCGGATTTTTCAGCGAGGCCGCGCGCCTGCAGGACGAAGGCCGCCTGGTTTTCGGAGGCGAAGGCCGACCTCTCCCCTGAATCCATGCCCGGGAACCCGATGAGGCGGAACGCGGCGCGGTCGCGGCTTTCGGGGTGCGCCGCGGACATGACGGCCGCGGCTTTCCGCACCGCGGACGCGAAGGAGAGCGTGTCCACGGCCGAATAGAAAGCCCGCATGAACGGCCGCCGTATTTCCGGCCGCACCGGCCACGCGGTCCAGACCAGGGACGGCGTTCCGGCGTACAGAAAACCCCAGCTGAAGAGCTCCGGGGACCAGCCGGAACCCGCGGACCCGGAGGCCGGAGGCAGAAAAACGCAGTTCGCGGTCGCGTCCAGCGAAAAGCATTCCTCGGCCCTGAAATAGCCGTCCTCGGGCGAATCCGGCTGGAGAACGATGGAGGAACCCATGGGGTCGTCCGGATTGGGCAGTATCCAGGTGGCGGCGTCCACGAAATCAGCGGATCTCAGCATGGATTTGAATTCCGTCTCGGTCGCGTCCGGTCCGAAGCGGGACGTTTCGGTCAGACCCGCGGACCGGCCCGCGCCCGCGAGACCGCGGTCGGATGACTGGCCGAGCACGGCGCAGGTCCGCTGGTTGATCTTTTTCCGGTCGGACGCGAGGCCGAGATACGCGAGGCTGGGCGCGTAATCCACGACTGCCGGGGATACGGATTCGAGGACATGGTCGAAGGCCAGATACCAGAGGGCCCCGTCCGGAATGACCGTGACTCGGCCGCGGGAAGCGAGCAGGGGCGAGAAGGGTATGACGAGCCGGTCCAGGAGAGAGCGGGACGCGGAATCGGCCGGAGCGCCGGCCCGGAGGGAATCGGCCCAGGCCTGAACTGCGGAAGCGGCCGGCCGGCGCCCGAACGGCAGTACAACGGCGGCCACAGTATCCGAAGAGGCGAACCAGGCCGTAGTCTGTTCCGGTCCGGACAGGTAACAGAGAACCCCCTCTTCGGAGCCCAGGGAAGCGATGCGCGTCTCCGCGTCCGGCGGGAGCGCTCCCGCGAGATAGGCGAGCAGGCCGTCCTCGGCTTCCAGGTTCCGCATCTGGGCCGCGAAATCGGACTCGAGCCTTTTTTCCTCGCTTTTCAGGTGTCGCATGCGGGACGGACGGGCTTTCATGGCGCTTGCCGCGAGGATCTCGTTCCGTTTTTCCGAGAGCAGGGCGCGCGTGAAGCGGAGATTGCCCCAGGCGATTTTGTGCCTCTCCTTGCGGAGTTCCGGGGGCCTGCGCATGAGTATGTCGGCCACGCGTTTCTGCCTGCCGCGCTCCGCGGTTCTGAGGCCATCGAGCGCGTTTCCCGAGCGGACCAGCGCTTCGGACGCCTTCACGTACAGATCCGCCCGGGCTTCCCGGTCCATGCGCCGTATGTCCGCGGTGTTTTCCTCGATGGGGAGCAGTTCGAGCCTGTCCATCGCGGACCGGAAAAGGCGGACGGCCTCGTTGAGCCGGCCGGAATCCGGTTCCGCGGAAGCGGAGGCCAGCAGGTCAGCGAGGCCGGATTCCGCGCGCCACAGCATTTCTCCGTCGCCCAGTCGGATCAGCAGGTCCCGGCTCTCGCGCAGTTTCATCTCCGCCGAGGCGTTCTCGCCCAGGAACCGGTCGAGTTCCGCGGACTGGGCGAGCAGAACCGCCCGGGTCCGGTTCTCCCCGGCCGCGAGTTCGAGTCCCGCGCGGAACTGACGGTCCGCCTCGGACGACCACGCGAGGGACTGGAGCGAGAGGCGGACGGCTTCTTCGATCGGAATTCCCTCCCCGGCCGAGGCGCAGTCGCGGGAGAGAATGGTGTACAGCACGCCCAGGGTTCCGTGCCCCGAAGCCCGTTCCTCCGGAGACAGGGGCGGATCCGACGCTTCCGGTCCGCTTCCCGCGCTTCTGTCAAGCGCGGCTTTCAGCTTGTCTTTGGCGGCCGTAGCGTTCGACGCGTCCTCGTTCAGGCCGTACCGGACCGCGGCCGCGGTGCCGAGGTTGAGGGCATTGGCCCAGAGGCCGGCGCCATCCTTCGCCTTGACCGCGGCTTCGTAGGACTCGTTGAAATAGCGCCACGCGCTGTCATGCGACGCGGCCTTGAAATGGAGCAGACCCAGCCGGTTGAGGCTGATCCGCTCGCCGAGGCGCTCCTTTCCGCCGC
>CAZNXX010000319.1:0-2543 GCA_964577095.1 uncultured bacterium
ATTCTTCACCTCCCGTTTTGGAATGAAATCGATGCAAGCGGCGAATGGAAGCTTTGTAATAAAGATAGAATATTCGGGAAATGCAAGGGATTTCTACCGAGGGCTTCGGGGATTCCAGCCGCCCGGCCGTTCCGGCACCAAAAACCTCCCATGGGCTGGTGCGAGCCTACGGGAGGTTGGTCACCCGTCAGCAGAAGTGCCGGGCACCTCCGAGGTGCCCGGCACTTGATACTCATGCGACCCCGGGGTCGCGTTCCGTTACGCGCGACGCGCCTAAAAGCAGATATTTATATTTCTATAACAAGTCGGTCCGGTGCCTCTTCGATTATTGCACCCTCTTCTTCTCAGGAAGAACGGGCCTTGTCACGGATTCCGGCGGTTATTTTCTTTCTCGAATGTATTTGATCACGTCACGGATATCCATGCCCTTCGGATAGGGAAGCCGCCCGCGCCAATCGATTGCCACACTGACCGGCTTGTCGCCCAAACGATAACGGGTCGAATCGGAGGTCATCCATTCACGGCTCTTCCATAACTGCGCGGGATCGGGCAGGCTCCAGCTGTGACCGAGACGCAGATTTCTGACGACCAGGCCCTCTCGCCCCGCCAATTGCAATTGATGTCGTTCCGGATTCTGGTCGTAACCGTACTGGTGGATGAAGGCATACTGAATGACGGCTCCGCTGTCCGGGCCCTGAAGGTCGTACAGGTCGAAACGGCCTGTCACGTAACCTCCGGTCACGTCCTGGATGGTGTCCGCCGAGACAAGCCTCGGCGTCTGCAGTTTCCAATCGAAGTCGAACCGGCGAATCGCGCCCACCCCTTTCGGATAAGTGAAATGCACATCCCGATAGGACATGGCGTTCCAGCGGGGAAGCACGAATTCCGTCGTAATCGTCACCCAATTGCACCTGGGCACAGGTTTGCCCGAGAGGTTCCAGTCGACGGTGATCCATTTGTGGTCCGTGTCCTCCGCGATGGCCGGCGAGACGGTATTCTCCCAATCGATGTCGGTTTCGTAGCTCAGTATCCGTACGTCAGTGCCGACCCGGTAGTGAAGGTCCGTGGCTGATTCTTCGCGCGACTGGTGAATCCGGAAGGATCCGATCACCTTCTGGGTGTGCTTGTCGTCCGACGGATCGTCCGTCGGGCAGAGCGTCCATATATTGGAAAAGTAGGGATGCTCCGTGCTGTAGTCTATGTACCAGCCGTTTCCTTCATCGCCCGCGGCGCCCCCCGGATTGGGATTGGTATAGGAGTCGTAAATGTATTCCTGAACGTCTCCCCCTCCGTCGCGGTCCGAATCCGCGACGCGCACCCGGCCCGGGTTGGCGCCGAGTACCAGGCGGGACCGAACATCGTCGCCCCACGCAGTGATGGCGTGACCGCCGGCACCCCCGTCCGGTCCGGCGACCGGCCAGCGCAATCCCAACCCCACCATCTGGCAGCGCCGCAGTTCGTTGGCGATCGTCCTTGCACCGTACGGTTCGGCCCAGGGAACAGACGTCGTCGTGGAACCGAGCGTCGTGACGACCGTATAGGGGTTGGATGACCATGTGTTGTTGGCGGATGCGAGCCACCACTGAAGCGCCGCGTTGGGCCAGCCTCCTTGGGCCACACCCGTGGGATTGCCCGAGGACGTTTTCCAGGCGATCAGATCCTGGTAGATGTCCTGTGCGCGCGCCTGCATCGTGGTTCCGCTGCCGTATCCCGCGCCTGCGAGCATGTTCGCCGCGGTCGCAAGCCAGCAGGAATTGTCGTTCGGGATGGGCCAGGTCTTGTCCGCATCCGGCGGCGGTTTTATCTTCATGTAAGGCGGACAGTAAGAACCCATGCTGGTCAGAAAAATGACCACGAGCAGGGATCCGAATCTGATTTTCCAGTTTCTCTCACGCTTTTCCATTTTCTCCCTCCTGTTCTGTCGTGCAGACAACGAAACGAAATGTGCACCGGACCGTCGGCCAATCTGGAAATTAATTTATAATTATCCGATATGATTGAATTAAGAGAGCGGACCGAGGAATGTGATCAGAGCGGAAGAAGAGAAATCACGAGTGCCGGAAATCCGGATAATCGATGATGATTTCTGCGTCATGATCGGTTTGAATGCCTCCTGTATGGATCGTTGAGAATGGCCCACACTTTCATATATTCATGGATTGATCATGCGGCGCATCTGCCGGAACTGATACCCGATCGTCAAGGAAACTAATTGAAATCGATTGATGTCTCGAATGGATCCCTTTTCGGAGTTGAATTTCTCGTGTAGATATCACGAAGGTAAATCCACCCCCCAAAAACACGAAACGATGATTTTTCGTTGTTTTATGGATATTATCCGCACGTTCCATTTACTGATGCATGTTTATCCCTCTCCTGTTAACATATAAAAGAGACCCGGAATATGGATTTACTTTCCGGTTTGATAAATAAAGTTCATGGACAATGATCTAGGCATGCAATCTATAAATATACCCTTACCAATCTCCCATTTATATATCAGAGACCCAGAGTATGGATTTTCTCTCGGGTTTTAAAATATT
>CAZNXX010000320.1:0-2530 GCA_964577095.1 uncultured bacterium
GGCCTGCACACCAACGGCTTCTCCCTGGCCCGGAAGGTGCTCTTCGAACTCGCGGACTATGACACGGAGGACGTCATTCCGGAGCTGGGGACCTCGCTCGGCGACGCCCTGCTGGCCGTGCACCGCAATTATTTTCCGCTCGTCCACCCCCTGCTCGACCGTTTCGACATCCGCGGCATGTCGCACATCACGGGAGGCGGCCTCGTCGGGAACACCAGCCGCGTGCTTCCCAAGGGGAGGTCCCTGAAAATCGACTGGAACGCGTGGACGGTTCCGCCGGTGTTCCGCCTCATCCAGCGGCTGGGAGACGTGCCCGAGGACGACATGCGCCGGACCTTCAACATGGGCGTCGGGTACGTGCTGATCGTATCGCCGAAAGAGGCGGACGCGGTGATCGCCGCGCTCCGTCGAAAAAAAGAGAAACCGGTGGTGGCGGGGGAAGTGGCTTGAAAAGTTCCGGGTTCCGGGTTCCGAGTTCCGAGTTCCGAGTTCCGGGTTTCGTGGGACGTGTCATCCCCATTGATCCTGACGAATCGATTCAATAAACTGAGTATTGAGGCTGGTAGCCGCAGCCTTTAGGCTGCGCCGGGGGAAGGTTCAAGATTCCAGGTGAGAAAATGATATCCAATCTGCAATCGTCCATCGTCAATGAATTGAAAAGCGAATTTCTGATTCTGTCCCCCTTGACTTAAAGGACCCCCCATGCTCTCCCTGCTTCTGATCCTGCTCCTCAGCTATCTCGCCGGCTCCATCCCCACCGCGATCATCGCCAGCCGCCTGGCGATGAAGGACGACATCCGCAATCACGGGAGCCGGAACGCCGGCGCCACCAACGTGTACCGGGTGATGGGCTGGAAGCCGGCCCTGATCGTGGTGCTGATCGACATCGGCAAGGGGGTTCTGGCCGCGCTGCTCGTCTCAAAACTGCGCATTGATCCGCTGGCCTGGCATCCCGTGCTGGTCCAGATCGCCGCAGGCACGGCCGCCATCCTGGGCCATGTCTGGACGGTGTTCGCGGGATTCCGCGGAGGCAAGGGTGTCGGCACGGCCGCGGGCGTCTTCCTTTCCATCGCGCCACTGCCGGTGCTGGCCGCTCTGGCCGTGTGGCTCGTCCTCCTGTTTTCCACGCGCATCATGTCCGTCGCGTCCCTGGCCGCGGCCCTGACCCTGGGTGTCGCGCTCACCGCCCAGAAGACGCTGTTCCGGCCGGACATCCCAGGGTTTCTCGTGGCAGGCACCTGGGCGGTCGTGGCCCTCATCGTGTTCACGCACCGGTCCAACATCCGACGCCTCGCGCGGGGCGAGGAACTGAAGCTCGGGTCCTCCTCCGGCCGGCCGAAGGGAAAAACTTGAGCGCGCGGGCCGGTGTCATCGGCGCGGGAGGCTGGGGAACCGCGCTCGCGCTCCTGCTGCACCGCAACGGCCACGACGTCGATCTGTGGGAATTCTTTCCGGAATACGCGGAACGCATGGCCGCGCTCCGCAGAAACCCCGATTTTCTCCCCGGCGTCGAAATCCCCGAAGGACTCCGGATCACCTCGGACCTCGGCGCGGCCGTGCGGGACAAGGACGTGCTCGTGTTCGCCGTGCCCTCGCACGTTCTCCGGCGCGTGGCGGTGCAGGTGTCCGGATTCGGAATCGGACACTACCTGGTGGTCAGCGCAGTCAAGGGGATCGAGAACGAGACGCTTCTCCGCATGTCCGAGGTGCTCCGCGAAGCCTGGGCCGGCCTGCTTCAGCCGGACCGCATCGTGGCCCTCTCCGGTCCCAGCCACGCGGAAGAGGTGAGCCGCGGCATACCGACCGCGGTCGTCGCGGCTTCCGCCTCCGAAGTGTCCGGCCGGACGGTTCAGGATCTCTTCCGCGGGCCCGCGTTCCGCCTGTACACGTCCGCGGATGTCACCGGCGTGGAACTCGGCGGCGCCCTGAAGAACGTGATCGCCATCGCGGCCGGCATCAGCGACGGTGTCGGCTTCGGTGACAACACCAAGGCGGCCCTCATGACGCGGGGCATCGCCGAAATCTCGCGCCTGGGCGCGGCCATGGGCGCGACGCCCGGCACCTTTTCAGGCCTCTCCGGCACGGGGGATCTCATCGTCACCTGCGCCAGCCGGCACAGCCGCAACCGCCATGTCGGGGAGCAGATCGGTTCCGGCCGCTCCCTGGACGAGGTTCTCTCCGGCATGAAAATGGTGGCTGAGGGCGTCCGCACGGCCCGGTCGGCCATGGACCTGTCCCTGAAGCACAAGGTGGAAATGCCCATCGCACGGGAGGTGGTCGAGATCCTGTTCAACGGCAAGGATCCCAGACACGCCGTGGCGGAGCTGATGACGCGGGAGCCGAAAAAAGAGAGTTAGGAACAGTTCCGGGTTCCGGGTTCCGAGTAGTAAATTGAGGGAGGGTTTGGTGTCGACTTTCCGTTCGGTCGAGGAAATCGATGTCTGGCAGAGCTCCAGAGTCCTGATCAGGGAAATTTATTCACTATCAAAAAAGCCGCCATTCTGCAGGGATTTCGCGCTGCAGAATCAGA
>CAZNXX010000321.1:0-2432 GCA_964577095.1 uncultured bacterium
ACTTCTTCAGGAGCGGATGCGATTTCCAGCGGACGAAGAGATCGTGCGGATCGAGAAGCGGATCCCGGTAGTCCAGGCCGGTGGCGAGGCCGACGGTCACGTGCCGGCCGGGACCGGCGTACAGGAAACCGCCCGCGTAGGTGGACGCGTCATGCGGATACCCGAAGGTGTGGAGCGCCGTTCCGGGTCCCGACCGCTCCTCCGGCAGTTCGATGATCTCCTTGATCGCCAGAACCGCGGCCTGGGGCATGGACTCCCGGTCCAGCCCGAAAGCCCGCACCGCTCGGCCGGTCAACGTTCCGTGCACGCCCTCGGCCAGCACCGTCACGCGCGCTTCGATCTCGTCCCCGGCCATGGCATTGTGCCGCGGCCGGCCATGCTTGTCGATTCCCTTGTCCCCGAGCCTCAGCCCGGCCACAGCGCCGCCGGCTTCCAGCCAGTCCACGGCCGCGAATCCCGCCGCGGTCTGGGCGCCCAGGGACTCCGCTTCGGCCGCGAGCCAGCGGGTGAAGCGCGAAAGGGACGTGATGAAACATCCTTTCGACCCCATGCCCGGAGGCGTGATCGGAACCCGGATCGCGGAACGGGATGTCAGGTAATAGAAGGGATTGTGCCCCACCCACGCGTCGACCGGCGCTCCCCGCTTTTCGAAATCCGGGAACAGCGTTTTCAGGGAGACGGGATCCACTGCGGCTCCGGACAGAACATGGCTCCCGATGTCCGCGCCTTTATCCACCACCATCACCTGCGGCGTCCCGAGTTTCTCCGCGAAGAGCCGTCCCTCGGCAACGGCCTCATTGTGCCGGGTCACCCGCTGCAGCAGGCGTATGGCCGTGGACAGTCCCGCGACACCCGCTCCGGCGATGAGCACATCCGTTTGAAAACGCTCGCGTTTGAGTTCCGGCACCGCGGCCTGCGCGGTTTCCGTCCGGGCTTCCGCGGCGGAGACGGATGTAACGGCCTCCTCTTTTATGACAGGAACACCGTCTTCAACCCGGATCCCGGCGTCTCTCTCCGAACCGACTTTGACTTCCGGCATGGGCTCGTCCTTCAGCTCGGTCTTCAGTTCCAATACGTCCGTGTCCGCGACGTCGTTCGCGGCATCGGTCACCGTTTCCGGCGGTTGTTCCTTACGGGATACGGATTCCTTTGCGAAGACAGCCGGTTCCAGGGATGCGGCTTCCACTGCGGGAACGGCATCCTCCTTGGTTCCTTCGGCGATCACGGCTGCGTCGTCGACCTCGATCCCGTCCAACCGTCCAGCCCGGGTCTCCGGACCGGTTTGTTCCCGGATTTCGCGGTCCGGCCCGCGTACTGAACGCGCTGCCTCCGGTTCCGGCGCCGCTTCCCCTGTCGCGTGAACGGCCGCTTTCTCAGGCGCGGATCCGGATTGCGGAGTAACAGCCGGTACCTCTTCCATGGCCGCGGCCGCTGACAGGACCGCGTCCAGTATCCCGTTCACTGCCGCGATCCGGTCTTCCTCCTTGACCGGCTCACGCCGCCTGCCGGACCGGCCGCCTGAAGACGGCCGCAGGGACTCGCGGGAAGGGCCATCGAAAGACAGAACGGATGGAGCGATGGCCGGCTTTTCCGCGCCCGCTGGCTCGACCTCGGCCGCCTCGTCAACCTTCTCCGCGGAGGCCGGGCCGGAAACCGCCTCCCCCATGGGAACGGATGGCATTGCTTCGGACTCCGCCGAAATCGGGACCTCGGCCGCCTCATCCACAACCGGGACGGAAAGGGCCTCAGCAGTCGCATCCGCCGCCGGAACGGACGGCATTGCTTCTGACTCCGCCGCGATCGGGATTCCGGGCGCCTCTTCGGCCGTCTCGAGAGAAACCGGTTGAGAGGAACCATCCGGCGCGAAACCGGACCGCGTTCCATCCGATTCCGACGTTATCGGAGGTTCGGACACATCCTCAACCGTCTCAACGGAAACCGGTTCAAAGGACACTTCCGGGCCGAAGCCGGATCGATTTCCGTCCGGCTCCGATGTCATCGGAGGTTCGAAAACATCCTCCGCCGTCTCGACTGAGACCGATTCAGAGGAGAAAGCCGGTTCGGCCGCTCGAGAGCGTGCGCTGAGCCCGACAGCCGCAGGCACGGAATTCTCCTCTCCGGTTCGCGGTCGGGAATTGAACAATTTCAACAGTAAATGGAGATCCGTAAAATCATCCTTCTCTTATAAATCGAACACCCGCTTCCCGAAAACCGGAACCGGTCCGGTCCGACGCATGCGGTTGGCCGTTACTTGGTGTCCATGATGAGCGGGAGCCCGTCTTTACCGGCCCCGACGATGATGACCTTGGTGTTGGTCGAATTGGCCAGCTTCTCGGTCGCCTCGATGCCCTTCCAGCGCAGCAGAGGCTCGCTGATGCCGCGGGTCACGATGCTCTGGAAATCCGCGATGCCCTGGGCTTCGATTTTCTTCC
>CAZNXX010000322.1:0-2429 GCA_964577095.1 uncultured bacterium
GATGCACGTGGGACACATCCCTGGTGGAGCGTGTCTTCTCGGTCGCTGCGCTGGAGGCTTCAGCAATGGGTACGCGCCAGGTGCTCTCGCCCGTGGTGGACCTGGGCCGGGATCCCCGGTGGGGCCGCACCGAAGAGACCTACGGTGAGGATCCGGTTCTCGTGTCGCGCATAGCCGTGGCCGCGGTGTTCGGATTCCAGGGACGGGACGCGAAAACGACCGGCCGCATCGACAAGCGGCACGTGGCGGTCACGCTCAAACATTTCGCCGGGCACGGCCAGTCCGAGGGCGGCCGGAACATCGCGCCGGTCAATTTCTCCGAGCGGATCTTCCGCGAAACCCACCTGCGGCCCTTCGAGGCAGCGGTCCGCGAGGCAAACGCGCGTTCGATCATGGCCTCCTACAATGAATGGGACTGCGTGCCCAATCACGTGAACCGCAAACTGCTGACCGACATCCTGCGGGGCGAGTGGGGATTCGACGGATACGTAATGAGCGACGGCGGCGGCATCGACGTGGTGCTCAACGACCACCGCGCGGCCGCTGACCTGGCCGAGGCGGGCAGGCTGTCTCTGGAGGCCGGAACGGACTTCGAGCTCGGCCGCGGTGCCTTCGCCCCGCTCGCGGACGCGGTGCGTCAGGGCCTCGTGTCCGTCGAAGCGCTGGACCGGGCGGCCGCGGCTGTTCTGCGGATCAAGTTCGAACTGGGACTTTTCGACGATCCGTACGTGGACCCGGAAGGAGCGGCGAAAATCGTCAATTGCGCGGCGCACAAGGCGCTGGCGCGCGAAGCCGGACAAAAAGCCGCGGTTCTGCTGAAAAACGACAATGAGACGCTTCCGTTCGATTCGACGCGCATCCGGACTCTGGCTGTCATCGGGCCGAACGCGGCGGATATCCACCTGGGTGGCTATTCGGATACGCCCATGGCCGGGGTGAGCGTGCTGGAGGGCCTGAAGGCGTTCTGCGGGGACAGGATCAAGGTTCTGTACGCGGAAGGGTGTAAAATCACCCTGAATCCGGAATGCGACTGGCGGGTTCCGGGCAACCCGATTCTGCCTGATCCGGAGGACGACCGGAAGCGCATCAGGGAGGCGGTTAAAACCGCAAAGAAGGCGGACGCGGTCGTGCTGGTGCTCGGCGAGAACGAGCTGATCAACCGCGAGGCATGGGCAGAAAACCACCTCGGCGACCGGGACGATCTGAACCTGATCGGAGCGCAGAACGCGCTGGCCGAAGCGGTGATTGCGCTCAAAAAACCGGTTGTGGTCGTTCTCATCAACGGCAGGCCGCTGACGATCCATTCACTCCAGAAAAGGGCTCCGGCCATACTGGAATGCTGGTACCTGGGCCAGGAAACGGGCCACGCGGTCGCGGACCTCCTGTTCGGCCGGGTCTCCCCTTCCGGAAAGCTCACCATTACCTTCCCGCGCTCAGTCGGCCAACTGCCGTGTTATTACAACCGGAAGCCCTCCATGCACCGTGCCTATGTGCTGGCCGACAACGGGCCCCTGTACCCATTCGGCCACGGCCTCTCGTACACGACTTTCGAGTACCGGAACCTCACGGTTTCACCCGCTGAAATCGCGCCCGACGGACGTGCCGTGGCGTCGGTCGAGGTGACGAACACGGGCAAGCGGACGGGGGACGAAATCGTCCAGCTCTACGTGACCGACCGGGTGAGCATTCCGACACGGCCCGTGATGGAGTTGAAGGACTTCACGCGGATTCGACTGGAGCCTGGCGAAACCCGCACGGTCCGATTCGTACTGGGGCCGGAGAAGCTCGAGGCCATCGGGATGGACATGAAGCGCCGCGTGGAGCCGGGCGAATTCACGATACGGGTGGGCGGCAGTTCTGCCGTGACCCTTCAAGCGCCGTTGAACGTGCGCTGAGAATACGCTGAAAACGCGATCCGCAGTCCGAGCGGCCGGGTCCGAACCGGTTCCGGTCGGCACACGTCATCCCAAGAGGAGGATTCAGGCTATGAAAAGAAGCATCGTCTCGGGGTTTGCGGCAATGTGCCTGCTGGCCGCCGCGGTTCCGTCCCCCGCCCAGAAATTCAAGGACCTCGCGCTTACCCCGCCCATGGGATGGAACAGCTGGAACCGTTTCGCCTGCGACATCAACGAGTCCCTGATGCGGCAGACCGCGGACGCCATGGTCTCGAGCGGCATGCGGGACGCCGGTTACCGCTACCTGGTCATAGACGATTGCTGGCACGGTTCTCGCGATTCACTGGGCTTCATCCATCCCGACCCGGACCGCTTCCCTTCCGGCATGAAGGCCCTGTCCGACTACATTCACGAACGCGGCCTGAAATTCGGCATCTACTCCTGCGCCGGAGCCCAGACCTGCGGCGGACGGCCGGGCAGCCGCGGCCACGAGTACCAGGACGCGCTCACCTACGCGCAATGGGGCGTGGACTA
>CAZNXX010000323.1:0-2423 GCA_964577095.1 uncultured bacterium
GTGGTGCTCGGAGGGCATCCGCACGTGCTTCAGCGGTGGGAAAAAAGCATGCGCGTGGACAATCGGGGCCGGACGGCCGACCGGCTGGCCGTGTATTCGCTCGGGAACTTTATATCCAATCAGCGTACGCCGAACCGGGACGGAGGCATGATCTTCAGATTCACCCTGAAACGCCGTCCGTTGGAATCCGGTTCGTTCGAGCGGTCCGTTGGACCCGTCGATGCCGTACCCGTCTGGGTTTTCGACCGCTGGTCACCGGCTCTCGAGGGCGCCGCCGCCGGGGGAACCTGGACGAACCGCTTTGTGATTCTCCCCATCCCCCACTACCTGGAGAATTACCGGCCTTTCGATCTTCCGGCCGCTTCCATGGAACGGATGCGGGGTTTTCTTCGGGATTTCAGGGACCGGGTCGAGAATCATCCGGCGCAGTGACTGAAGAGCCCGGCACCTTCGAAGTGCCGGGCTCTTTCTTTTCCGCAAGTGCCTGGCACCTGACAGGCGCCCGGCACTTTTCCCCGTTTCGTCTTACGTGGGAATCCAGATCTTCTCGGCGGCCACGGTCTCGGCGTGCATGGGCAGAGACAGCGGCTCAGGGGATTGGGTGTGAAATATCAATCCCTTGTATCCGGTCAGGTATTGGAAGTTCTTTTTAAATACGCCTCCGGGCGCTGTGACAATGAGCGGCTCCTCGGAACGCGAAAGGATTTTGATAAACGCCTCCGGCTTGACCCGGACAATCGCGCCTGATGCCCGTACGGCCTGGGCAATGGCGGCCTGAGCCGCCGCGACACCGGCTCCCGCTCCCGCGTAACCCATCCTGCCTCCTTCCTTCAGTTTCCAGGTTGAACTGCTGCTGTTGCTTCCACCCCAATATACTGCGGCCCGCCGCTCGAATCAAGCGTCTGGATGTGTTTGCAGGTGCGGGGCACATTTTTCCGACCCGGCCATAAAAAACCCCGGCCGAAGCCGGGGTGACGGAACTGTCCTGTGATTCAGGCCAAGTGCCGGGCACCTCTCAGGTGCCCGGCACTTCGTTTTCAGGACTTTTCCTCCTCAACCGGAGCTGGTATCGGAGCCTCCTTGATTCTCACGGTGAATACGTTGTTTTTCTTCTTCTCCACCTGCACCTGCATCTCCACTGGCTTGTACCCGCGCTTCGCGACCTTCATGATGCAGGTTCCGGCCGGAGCTTCCTGAATGAAGAACTGCCCGCGTTCGTTGGTCATGGCGGCATTGAGACAGCCGTCGATGGCCACGTACACGTCCCGGACGGCCTGGCCCGTCCGCGCGTCGACGATGAGGCCTTCCACCTTTCCGATGCCCTTTTCCTGAGAGGCGACCGCTGTGGCGGGCGTGTCCGCCCAGGCGGAGAGGGCTCCGAAGGCCAGCAGAACGGCCCCCAGAATCAGCGTGGTTTTTCCGGTTTTCATGGTTTCCTCCTGTTCGGTTGAACGGTTTCGTCCCCCGATGGAACGGGATGATCCTGAAATGGTTCGCAATGGGATTTGATCTGTGGAGGGATGGTCGTCGAGCGGTCGGCGGAATCGCCGGACGGTTGGAACCGGCGGGCCGGGTCGGACATCAGCGTGATTTCAATCCAGTGATTTTCGGTGTCATTCCTTAAAATCTGTCGGATCACAGTCGCCATGTCGGTCTCCTGGTACAAAGGCATATACGGGACCGCCGTGACGATGTTTCACGATTTTTTACAGCCGGATTTTTATGTTTCGTTTTTGAGAGACAGGAGGATAAAAGAAGAGCCGCGGCTCAGCCGCCAGGAAGCCCGACGTCGGACCGGAAACGCGAATGACCGGCACGTTCCTGAATCGGAATATGCAGCGGGGATCGTTCAGGATGTGCAGCAGCCGGAACGGAACTGGAGGATCCGTAGATGCACTATCCGCTGTTACGGTTGATCTCATCCGGCTGATCGAGGCGGCCTTCGCGGATCACCCGGTGGGAACCGGTCGCCGGATCCAGATCGTATATGTTGAAATTGGCGAGTACGTCGTAACCGGTATGACGGACCGCGAAATTGAGAGAAGCGGATCCGGCCACCGGGTCGCTTTCAATTCGATGGAACACGGCAACGGGCCAGGCAAGCATGGCCGGCCCGTCCGTGGCGGGGCCGCCTTCGCGCCGGACGCCTTGGGCCGTGACGTGGAACCGGACAGGCGCCGGATGGCCGGCGGACCAGAGCTCCACGGTCCTGGCGCCGTGCATCACCAGCAGGTGGTCCTCCTGATCCGGGTGCATGTACCAGGGACCCGCCACGCCGGCTGTGCTGCCGGGCGATATCGCGCCGGACCGGTGGATGACCCGGTCCACGGCAGCGATCGTCTTCATTTGGAGGATCGGGACAATGTCGAAATCCACGCCTTCGGTCTTACGCAGAACCTTGAGCCGGATGAGGCTGTACAGCC
>CAZNXX010000324.1:0-2404 GCA_964577095.1 uncultured bacterium
GCCGTTTCCTCCGCCAGGCTTTCCACCGATTTTTTTCGGACGATCTGCTCCGGTTTCTCGAAACACACGGCGTCGCCACGGTCACGGAGCGGGGCGGCCGCGTGTTTCCCGAATCGCAGGATGCCGGCACCATCGTGTCAGCCCTGGTGCGGTGGGCCGAAGGCGCGGGCGTCCGCATCCGGACCGGGGCTCGGGTGCAGGGGCCCGCGCTCGAGGGAGGGCGCGTTACGGGTGTGCGGTGGACGGGAGCGGACGGCGGCCACCGGACCGAAACGGCGCAGACCCTGATCGTGGCGACCGGCGGGCTGTCCGATCCGGGCACCGGGTCGACCGGCGACGGGTACGCTTTCGCGAGAACGGCCGGGCACGCGATCGAGGACACCCGTCCCGCGCTCGTGCCTCTGGTCACGGCCGGCGGCACTGCGGCCCGTCTGCAGGGGCTCCCGCTGAAGAACGTGAAACTCACGCTGATCGTGGAAGGAAAGTCCGAAGTCTCCGGTTTCGGCGAAATGCTGTTCACGCATTTCGGGCTGTCCGGTCCGATCGTGCTCACCGCGAGCCTCGCGGCCGTGGACGCGCTCAGGCATCAAAAATCCGTGGAGGCGAGCGTCGATCTGAAACCCGCTCTGGACGAGGCCAAACTCGACCAAAGATTGCAGCGGGACCTTCGGGAGCATGGACGCATGGAAGCCGCCAATGTGCTGAAATTGCTTCTTCCGCGGAAAATGATCCCGGTCTGCCTCGATCTGTGCCGGATCGATCCGGCCAGGCCCGGGCATCAGGTCACGGCTGAAGAGCGGAAGCGCCTGCTGGCCTGGCTCAAGGATTTCCGTCTGAAGGTGACCGGCACCAGGCCTGTCTCAGAGGCCATTGTCACGGCCGGCGGCGTCCGGCTTTCTGAAGTCGATCCGCGGACCATGGAATCGCGCCTCATCCGGGGTCTTTATTTCTGCGGCGAGGTGCTCGATCTGCAGGCGGACACGGGGGGGTACAATCTGCAGGCCGCGTTTTCCACGGGCCGGCTGGCGGGGGAGGCGGCGGCGCGGGTTGTGTCTTCGAAAAGTCCGACCGACTCGACAAATTGATTTCCGATTGAAGATTGACGATTTTCGATTTACGATTGAAAAAACCGGCGGAAAGTATCCGGATATTTTTAATTGAAGCGGTTTTTCCCGATCCGAAGTCTTCAATCTGCAATCGTTGATCTGAGATCATCTTTTTCCCCGGCGGGGCACCGGCCTCCGTCTTGGGAATGAGATTTCAGATTGAAGATCAACGATTTTCGATTTGCAATTGAAAAAACAGGCGGAAAGTATCCGGATGTTTTTGATTGCGGTGTTTTTTTTCCGATCTGAAATCTTCAATCTGCAATCGTTGATCTGAGATCATCTTTAAAATTTGTGTTTGACTTTAACTTCTCCGTTTGATAAGTTAAAGAGAAACCAAAGCTTCGGACCGCTTCCCCTCACCCGCCAGGAGCGCATATGGCTTTTATCCCCACCACGGAAAAGAACCGGCGCGAAATGCTCGAAGTCATCGGCGTCGCATCCATCGACGAACTGCTGGCCGCGAACGTGCCGGAGGACCTGATGTTCAAGGGCGAGCTGGACATTCCCGCGCCGCTCTCCGAGATGGAAGTCGAAAAATTGCTGAGGGAAATCGCGGGACAGAACGAGCATGCCGGCACCCATGTCTGCTTTCTGGGCGGCGGCGCCTATGACCATTTCATCCCCTCGGCCGTGAAGCATGTGGTGTCGAGGCCGGAATTCTACACGTCCTATACGCCCTATCAGCCCGAAGTGGCGCAGGGCAATCTGCAGGCCATGTACGAATACCAGAGCCTCATCTGTGAACTGACCGGGATGGACGCGGCGAACGCGTCCATGTATGACGGGGCCTCGGCCCTGGCCGAAGCGGCCCTGATGGCCCAGGCCCACACCGGCCGCAAGGAAATACTGGTCCCGCTGTCGGTTCATCCCTGGTACAGGCGGGTGATCCGCACGTACTGCGGCAGAAGCGGCATCACGGTGAAAGAGATCCCCGTGCGGGAGGGAACCGTGGATCCGGCCGCTCTGGCCGGGGCCTGCGGCCCGGACACGGCCGCCGTGCTGGTCCAGCACCCCAATTTTTTCGGCCTGCTCGAGCCCGTGACTGAAATCGCGCCTGTGGCCCACGGCGCCGGAGCGCTGTTCATCACCTCGTCCGACCCGATCAGCCTCGGCCTGCTCGAGCCGCCGGGCGCCTTCGGCGCGGATGTGGCGACAGGCGAGGGCCAGGCGCTGGGGAATCCCCTGAATTTCGGAGGGCCGTACCTCGGTCTTTTCGCGGTCAAGCAGGACCTGATCCGCCGCATGCCGGGCCGGCTCGTGGGCGCGACACAGGACAAGCAGGGCAGGCGCGGTTT
>CAZNXX010000325.1:0-2401 GCA_964577095.1 uncultured bacterium
GCCGCGGTCACGGCCAGCGCGAGGGCCGCCAGGATGACGATTCCGATTCTCTTCTTCATGGTTGTTTCTCCTGCGTGTGAGGTTTCGGTTTCGGATCCCCGGGTCCCGGGCCCTGCGGCGGTCCGCCTGGCGGAAAGCCGAACGCGCGGTTTTCGCGCATCCGACGCAGAATCTGCTCGCGGAAACGAGCCCTCTGCTCCGGATCCATGACCTCCCTCTCCCTGAGCATCTGCCTGAACACTTCCTTCTCGACCTGCACCTGAAGCCGGCCGATTTCCTCGATGGCGCGGTGAATCGCGACCGTGTCCGGTTTCTCGGACGTGACCAGCTCGAAGAGCGCGCGGCGCTTCTCGAATAGAATGCCGTGTGTTTTACCGACCCGCGGCAGAAATTCACCCTGCATATGCCGCAGGTGCGTGCGCTGATCCCCCCGGAATTCGACAGGCGGGCCCATTTCCCGGAGGGGGGCGCCCCAGCCCCCGCGATCCGGGGGTCCGAAACGCCCCCTTGCCTCCGCCCAGTGCGACGGGTGGCGGTGCTGTCTCCAGAGCCTGTATCCGAACGCGCAAAGGAACGCGCAATTGAAGGCAATCGACAGACCGAGCGCCAGCCATATCCATCTCTGCCGTGTCATTGTGTCTCCTCCGGCTCGATCGCGTTGTTCAGGGAAAGATAAACGTCCCCGAGAGAAGCGGCCGGGACCGGGTTGAACGAATCGAGATAGGCGGTGCTGGCAATCGGGCTTATGGAATCCTGCACCCCTGCGGATGGAGCCTGACGGCCGCCCGCCATGTAGCCGATCCAGAAGCCGAGCAGGGCCACGGCCGCCGCCGATGCCGGGATCAGGAAGCGCTCGAGCCGTTCCGAAACCGGGGGACGCGGTTCCCGGATCCGGGCCGTCAGACGGCTTCGGAAAGCGGGCGACGGCGCAGCGGCCGGAAGGGCGTCCAGCGCCCGCCAGACGGCTTCCCATTCCGCGAGCCGGCTCCGGCAGGCCTCGCAGGTATTCAGATGCGATGCAACGGCGTCCTTCCGGGCCGGGGCGAGTTCGCCATCCATGAAGGCCGAAAGCCATTTTTCTACATCGCGACAGTTCATGCGTCTTCTCCTTCTGCATCCCATGGAACACGCGGGAAGTCATTTTCCTGCGGGTCAGGAAATCACCGGCCTGAGATTCTTCTTCAGCGTTTCCCGGGCCCTGAACAGCAGGGATTCCACCGCCGAAACCGTGGTCCCCATCGCGGACGCGATCTCCTCGTACGAGAGCTCATCGTATTTTCGGAGCAGGAGAGCGGTTTTCTGCTTCTCCGGAAGTCGGTCCACCGCTCTCCGGACCAGGGACTCCCGTTCCGCGGTTTCGAGCCGCGCGTCCGGACGGTCGCCTTCCGGCGCGCCCGGATCGAAGGGCCGGTCCCCGCGCAGCCATTCGAATGAAACAAGACGTCTGCGCTTCCGATCGCGTATCCGGTTCAGGGAACGGTTGACCGCGATGCGGTACAGGTAGGTGGACAGCTTGGCCTCGGGACGGTAATCCAGGCGCGTCCGGTAGAGCTGGAAGAACACGTCCATTGCGACTTCCTCCCCGTCCGCCGTGTTGCCGACATACCGGGTGCAGAGGTCCAGTATCCGGCCCTGATACCTTTCGACGATCGTGTTGAACGCGGCTTCGTCGCCCTTCTGGACGCGAAGCATCAGATCGGTGTCCTGCATGATCGGGTTATCCACGCTTTTGTAACACCCGGAAAAAGGAAATCTTTTGCATTCCAAGCTAATCAGGATTCGTGAAAAAAGCAAGAAAACAGGGATTTCCGGCCGCGATTCCGGTTCCGACAATCTGTAATCCTGAGTTTTCGGTTGATTCAATCCATTGCATTTCTTACATTTGGAGGAATTGCGGCTCTGCTGTGCGAGAAATGCGCTCGCTGTCAGATTCCCCAGTCATCCGAACAAAGCCCCGGGCCATCCGGACTTCAGACAACCGGAACCCGGAAAGGAGAGACCCATGAGGAAATTCCCGATTACCGCCGCGACCGCAGCCCTGGCTGTCCTGGGACTGGTGCTCTCCTGTTCCAAACCGCAGGCTGTTCCCGGAGTCCGATGGCACTCGAATCTCGATGCCGCCCTGGATTCGGCGGCCGCGGGGAACAAGCCGTTGCTCGTCGAGTTCATGGCCGATTGGTGCCCGTCCTGTAGGGCCATGGACGATTCGACTTTCAACCAGCCGGACGTGACATCCAGAATCGCGGCTTTCATTCCCGTGCGCGTGAATGTCGACTCCCAGAAAGCGGTCGCGGATCAGTACGGCGCGACCGCCAGAAAATACGGCGGCATCGGCATCCCCAACTTCCTGTTCCTGGATCCCGCGGGAAAGCCCCTTGCCCACCGCGTGGGTTTTCTGAAC
>CAZNXX010000326.1:0-2396 GCA_964577095.1 uncultured bacterium
TTGGTTTCCTTCTCATAACCCTTTCTCCCTGATCAAGGAATGGGATTGCGGAATGACGGTAAGATAGGGCGGCAAAGCGAGAAATGCTCATAACCGGGTGCGGATTATTAGCATTCTATTCCCAGAACAGAGGCCGGAAGTCTGAAGCAGGGGAGGAAACGAGGCTAACTTTTTGTTTTGCCGGTTTTTGAGAGGTCGATGTTGAGCTTGGAAGCGAGATACTCGGACGGCGACTGCCCGAATTGCTTTCGGAAACATCTGGAGAAATAATTCAGATCGTTGAATCCCACGTGGTAGGCGATTTCGGATATTTTCATTTTCCTGCTGTCGAGAAGCTGGGCCGAGGCCTTGAGCCGGATCGTGCGAATGAATTCGTGCACCGTCTGTCCGGTGAGGCTCCTGATTTTTCTGTACAACTGTGTCCTGCTGATTCCGGCCTCTCGGCTGAGCGCGTCCGCGTCCAGTTTCCAGTCCGACAGCCGTTTCTCCACGATCTGGCGTGTGCGCTCGAGAAACCGCTCGTCCAGGCTCATCACCGGGGTTTCCCCGGGTTCCGTCAGAATCTGTTTACGGAAATGCGCCCTGAGCTTTTTCCGTGATTCCAGAAGGTTGAAAACGCGTGCTTCGAGTTCCTTGGCGTCAAAAGGCTTGGGCAGGTAATCGTCTGCGCCGATCAGTATGCCTTTGATTTTATGCTGGCGCTCGCTGTGTACGGTCAGCAGGAGGACGGGGATGTGGCTGGTTTTCTCCTCGGTCTTGATTCTGCGGCACAGGTCGTATCCGTTCAATCCGGGCATTTCGAGATCGCTGATCACGAGATCCGGCACCGCGGACACGGCCTTCTCGAGCCCCGTCGTTCCGTCCATCGCGGACAGCATGCGTACGGAAGGGCCGAACAGATCCTGGATGTGCCGGTGCATGTCCGGATCATCGTCCACGACCAGTATCAGGTGGGGCGATTTGACCGTTTCAGTCTCGGGACCGGCCGCATCCCCGCCGGTTTCACCGACCGGACCTGCCGCCTGCGGGCCGCCTCCATCACCGTCCGCGGCACGCGCTGGTTCCCGGTCTGACGGACGCTCGAACACCATCACGTCCACCGGGAGCTGTACGGTGAAAACCGTACCCTTTCCCTCCTCGCTCTCCACGGTCATCCGGCCCTGGTGCAGTTCAACCAGTTCATGCGCCAGGTGAAGCCCGATGCCCAGGCCCTGTTCGCCCGAAGGAGACGCGGATTCCGCATGGCCGGAGCGGTCGAACAGACGCTCCAGGCGGTCCGCCGCAATGCCGACGCCCGTGTCCGACACGCGGATTCGGACTGTCTTCTCCGTCTCCTCGTGCCCGCCCGGAACCTCGAGGTTCAGCGTGACCCGGCCGCCGTCCGGTGTGAACTTGAACGCATTGGACAGAAGATTGTAGACGATTTTATCGAGCGCGTCCGGATCGAACCAGGTCAATCCGTATGAAATCGTGCTGTGGAACTGAAAATCGATCCGGTGCAGGCTCGCGTATTCCCGGAAGGAGAGATACATGTCCTGCAGGAACCGGACCATGTCGAGCTGTTCGGTTTTCAGCCGCAGCTCGGAGGGTTCCGTTCTGTAGAATTCAATGAACTGGTTCAGCAGGCGCGAAAGCCGCCTGGCATTGCGCGCCGCCATTTCCAGGGTTCCCTTGAAGGCGGCGTCCATTCGGCCCGTACGGATGAGATGGTCCAGAGGCCCGAGAATGAGCATGATCGGGGTGCGCAGTTCGTGGGATACGCTGCTGAAAAACCGGGATTTCATCCGGTCCGCTTCCACCAGTTTTTCGAACTGCAGATGCTCCATCTCCAATTCGTGCTTCATCCTCTGACGTCTCAGGCGGTATCGGATGAAGGCCATGACCGCGCCGCCCGCGAACACGCCGTACAGGAAAAAAGCGATCCAGGTTTTCCAGATCGGGGGCTTGATGCGGATACGGAGAGAGAGGCCCTCCTCGTTCCACACGCCGTCGTTGTTTGCGGCCTTCACGCGGAACACGTACCGGCCGGGGTTCAGGTTGGTGTAGGTCGCATGGTTCTGGGTGCCGACCTCGTTCCAGTCCTTCTCGAATCCCTCCATGCGGAAGGCGTACTGGTTCCTCTCGGGATGCGTGAAATTCAGGGCCGTGAACTCGAACGAAAAAACCGAGGACCGGTGGGAAAGCGTCAGTTCGGAAGTCTCGCCGATCTGCGCGCGAAGCGGCCCCCATTCGCCGACCGGAACGGACCTGTTGAATATCCTGAAATCCGTGAATGCGATCTGCGGGGGATACGGATTGGGCCGTATACTGTCCGGGTGGAATACAACAAAGCCGTCTGCTCCGCCGAACAGCAGTTCGCCGTCGCGGGTCCGGAGAACGGCCTTCAGGTTGAACTG
>CAZNXX010000327.1:0-2378 GCA_964577095.1 uncultured bacterium
GAGTACATCAAGGACATCATGCCGGCCGACGCGACGAATCCCATGATTTTCGCGTTCGACCTGTCCGACATGCCCATCATCCAGCTCACGCTCGATTCGAAGGTGCACGGCATGGCCGAATTGCGGCGCATCGCCGAGCACGAACTCGAGCCGAGGCTCGAGCGCATTCCGGGCGTGGCGTCGGCGTCAACGGTGGGCGGGCTGTCGCGGGAAATTCAGGTCCAGGCCGACCCCCTCCGCATGCAGGCGCACAACATCTCCATTCTGCAGGTGCTCGGCGCCCTGCAGATGAACAATCAGCAGATTGCCTCCGGGTGGGTGCAGGATCCCCATCAGGAATATACGATCCAGACGGCGGGGGAGTACCAGTCGCTGACGGAGATCGAGAATACGCCCGTGATGGCGTCGGGCGCGGCGGTGGTCCGGGTGAAGGACGTCGCGAAGGTCGTCGACGGTTTCGCGGAACAGCGTCAGCGTGTGTTCACGAACAGCGCGCCGGCCGTGGTCGTGATGGTGCAGAAGCAGTCGGACGCAAACACGGTGGCCGTGAGCCGGGAAGTCGCGAAGCAGATGCCGGGCATTCTGTCCGAACTGCCCAAGGGCCTTCAGATCGAGACGCTGTTCTCCCAGGCCGACTTCATCAACCGGTCCATGGCCAACCTCGGTTCCTCGGCCTGGCAGGCGATTCTGCTCACGTTTCTGGTTCTGCTGTTCTTCCTCCGGAACCTGAGGAGCTCGCTCATCGTGGCCGTGTCCATTCCGGTCTCGATGCTCGTGACCTTCGCGGTCATGGACTACCTGGGGCTGTCCCTGAACATCATTTCCATGGCCGGCCTGGCGCTCGCCGTGGGCATGATCGTCGACAACTCCATCGTGGTGCTCGAGGTGATTTTCAGGCACAACGAGGAGGGCGAAACGCCGCGGGACGCCGCGGAGAAGGGTACGCAGGAGGTGGCCATGGCCATCACGGCGTCCACGCTCACAACTTTGGTGGTGTTCGTACCGGTTCTGTTCGTGCCGGGCATCGCGGGCGAGTTGTTCAACGACATGGTGGTGACCATCGTGGTGTCCCTGGCCATCTCCCTGCTCGTGGCCATCACGTTGATTCCCCTGCTCGCGTCGCGGTTCCTCTCCGGGACGCACATTCAGGGAGGGTCCCGGTTTGAACGGCTCAATTCGCTGAGCGACCGGATCGGCGGCTGGCTGAACGGCCTCCAGAACGCCTACGCGAAGGCGCTTCACTGGGCGCTTCACAACCGCAAACGGGTTCTGATCACCGTGGGAATCGTATTCGTGCTGTCGGTCGCGTTTCTGGTCAAACGGGGCGGTGAATTCATGCCCCGGTCGGATCAGGGATACGTTCAGATGACCGTGGACCGGTCCCCCGGCATCAGCCTCGAATCCATGGCCGCGACGATGGACATCATTTATAAAACGATCAAGGAGACGGTTCCCGAGGCGGAGATCGTGTACCACGATTTCGGCCAGCAGGAGGGCGCTTTCGCGATTTTCAGCTCGAGCGGCTCGAACCAGGGTTCGGTGATGATCAAGCTCAAGCCTCTGGGAAAGCGGAAACGCTCCGCGGAAGAGATTCAAAACGACCTGCAGGACCGTCTGAAGAACCTGCCCGATGTGGATCTGCAGTTCTCGGACCGCGGCGAGCAGATGATGGGCAGCGGCGGTGATATCGTCATCGAGATCTACGGCCAGGACCTGAAGGTGTCCGAAGCGCTGGCCGAAGCCGTGGTGGACACCATCCAGGCGATCAAGGGCGTGGCCGACACCGAAATCAGCATCCAGAAGGCCAAGCCCGAGCTTCTGGTGCGGCTCGACCGCCAGCGCATCTCCGACCTCGGGCTCTCCACATCGGCTGTGGGGCAGGCCATCAGCACCAGTGTGCTGGGGACGGTGGCGACACGCTACCGGGAGGGGGGCGACGAGTACAACATCCGCGTCCGGCTCGACGAGGAGTCCCGGCAGAACCAGCGGGACATCGAGAACCTGCTGATCATGACGCCGATGGGCCGGCAGGTTCCCCTCCGTTCAATGGCCGACGTGGTCGTGGACAGGGCCCCGATGCGCATCGACCGAAAGGACCAGGAACGGCTGGTGACCGTGTCGGTGGACGTGTCGGGCCGCAGTCTGAACACCACTTCAGCGGACGTGAAAAAGGCGCTCAAGAAGGTGCCCATTCCCAACGACTACCGCGTCGACATCAGCGGACAGGCCGCGGAAATGGCCAAGTCCTTCATGTACCTGGCCCTGGCCTTCCTCGTGGCCATGGTGCTGTGCTACATGGTGATGGCTTCGCAGTTCGAGTCTTACCTCGATCCGTTCGTCATCATGTTCACGATTCCCCTGGCCATCATCGGCGTGGC
>CAZNXX010000328.1:0-277 GCA_964577095.1 uncultured bacterium
CGGCTTTTCGGAGGACAGGCGCTCTGGGATTCCCTGACCCAGGGGCATTGCGGATCAGACCGCGATGGCGACGGGGATACGGATCCATGGACGTTCATTGACAGCATCGAGCAGTTTCGGGCGCTCTCTTCAGGCCCGGTTCCGGACCGTCTTTTCGGACTGCCCCGGATCCGTGAAACCCTCCAGCAGAGCCGGGAAGGCAACAGGCTCGCGCCTCCCGATTCCGTGCCGTTCCTCACGGGCGTCCCATCGCTCGCGGACATGACATCCTCGGCCC
>CAZNXX010000328.1:287-2365 GCA_964577095.1 uncultured bacterium
GTGGAGGGAGGCGCCGTGGACTGGGCCAGCCACGGCAATCAGACGGGGCGCATGATCGAGGAAATGCGCGATTTCAACCGGGCCGTGGACACGGCCGTTGAATGGGTGGAGCGGAACGGCGGATGGAAGAAGACCCTGGTGATCGTCACCGCGGATCATGAAACCGGCCGCCCGACTTCTCCGTCTGCGGAATCCCTGTGGTCGTCAACCCCGGCGTTCCGCAAGGCGGATATTCTCAATCCCGAGAATCGCGGACGCGGAGCCGTTCCGGACCTCGTCTGGCGCACGGTCCGTCACACCAATGCCCTGGTCCCGTTGTACGCGAAAGGGCCCGGATCAAAGCTCCTGGCGGGTTGCGCGAAACGGGAAGATCCTGTGCGCGGCCGTTTCATCGACAACACCGATGTGGCCCGCGTGATCTTCCGGCTTCATCCGATCCCGGAATAAAAAACGGTCCCCCGGACAGGCCGGGGGACCGTAAGTCTGAAACGGGCCTTCTACAGGTTCTTCACGGCCGTGGAGAGCGCCAGCAGAACGTATCCGGCGACCACCAGCCAGAACGCGATTCCGGTGACCAGCGGAATCGAAATGAAGGTCCCCACGAGTCCGAGAGCGGCCAGGACCAGAGCGATCCACCAGGTCGCCTTCTTCGGTGCGCTGAACTTCATGATGCCTCCTCCTTCCTGTTAGTTAAACAAACACCATCCCGGAGATGAATCCGGAATGACGGATTTTTCCCCTTTTTCCGTAAATCTCTCGCACTTGATGAAGCCGCACTCGGTCAGTCCGCCGGCAAATTCCATCTCACCAGCCGCCGCCCCCGCCTCCCCCGCCCCCGCCTCCCGAAGATCCCCCTCCACCCGATCCTGAGCTCGACCCAGGCGGCGTTGAAGCCGAGGAGATCGCGGATGAAAAGCTCCCTCCGATCGACGACGCGAACGATTGGGCGTTGAATGCGGATCGGCTGGAGGAGGCGTACCAGGCGGGCGAATATGCACCGGGCTGGTCCCCGGCCCTGGCCAAAACGTCCGCGAACTGTTCAGCCCACTGCTGTTCCACGTCCAGAGCGACTGCGAACGGAAGGTAGGCTTCAAAAAGCTCCGGCGTGCGGCCCGGCGGATGGAGCATGTCCATGCGTTTTGATTCCGCCGCGGTCAGGTACATCCGGAATCCCTCGATCTTGTCCATCGCCTTGCGGCCGATGGGCGTCGGCGCCTTGAGCAGGCGGTAGAAGAGGACGTTCAAAAGGACCAGGCCGACGATCACGGCGATCATGGAGACATCCGTCACCATCGACAGCCCGAAGAGTCCGAATACCTCGCCGCCAATGAACGGTATGGAGAACAGCGTGATGAAAACGGCGGCGACGACACGACCGATGGAAAACCGCCCTCCACCGAATGCCTCTTTCCAGGCGGCGGCCGCGCGCATCAGCAGAAACATGCACCCGACGCTCCAAAAGGATACCCAGAGCGCGATAAACAGAGCCTCGAACTTCGGCTGGATCAACAGACCGGCGGCAAGCGCAAGGATGGAAAGGAGGAGTCCGGGAATGAAATACGATCGATTGTTGAAAAAGTAGGTTTTGTGGTACTTCGCTTCGAGTCCCTTGCGGCCGGCCGCGAGCGCCGATTGAATCCTCGCATGCTCGGTGTTTTTCAGCGTGACCGAGTCCTCTCCGGCGAACAGCGCGTCCGCTATTTTTATTTCCTCGTCCGACAGGCCGACGGAATCGGACGAAAGCCGGACCAGCGTGTACGTGGAGCCTTTCTGCTCGATGCGGACGGCCTTTTTAACGGCCATGGAGATGAGGGAGGCTGTCAACACTTTGTTGTCGAATCCCATTTTCCGTATGTACCGCATCGCGGACGGGGACAGTTCGACCGGCGGTTTAAAGAGCGGAAACACGGCGCCTTTTTCCGGATCCCGGCCCACTTTGAACCAGAAATAGAGGTAATACGCGAGTACCAGGAGAAGGCCCAGTAGCCCGGCGAGCATGCCGGGATTGCCCCGGACCATCGCCACGGTTTGTTCGGTTCCGGAAGGTTCTGTGATCCGTCCCTTGGGCCAGGTCACCA
>CAZNXX010000329.1:0-2359 GCA_964577095.1 uncultured bacterium
CGTACGGAATGGAGAAAAAGGCGTACAATCCCGTATGCACGTGCACTTCATCCCCCGTGAACGTCAGCGACGGCGCCCGGACCGATCCGCCGATATAAATGGTGTCCGGCGAACTCGGACTGTTCGAAACGATACGCACCTGGCCGCCGCTGAACGCCACTTCGGTCGGATAGAAACGGACGGATACCACTATTGAATCGCCTGCCGGCACGGTGATCTCGGGCGGCGCGGTCCGGGTTGGGGGCACCAAGGTGTACGAAACCGGCCCATTCTGGAAGATGGCGAGCGAACTGATGACCAGATCGGACCCGCCGGTGTTCACAAGGTAAGCCGAAAGAGTGTCGGCCTGGTACCGATTGAGCGTGTCAAACATAAAATAATAATTCTCGGTCAGTCCCTGAGCCAGGTTCCGTATCGTCAGCGCGGGCTCCTGCGGCTCCGGGATGCGCATGAACCCGGAGAAAACCGCGCCCCCGCTGTCCGTCGCGACATAGACCCGGTTGTCCGGCCCCACTGAAACCGACCGCACGGAATTCGCCGGGATTCCGGAATTCCCGACCCGGTAAATATTGGAGACTGTCGCTCCCGCGACCTGGGTCGGCGGAATCACGCGCGCCAGACCGCCCGACGTAGCCACCCACAGATTCCCGTCCAGATCCGAGGCGAATGACCTTACGTCCTGCGAAGGCAGAGTCGTCGTCAGTCGACTGTCCCAGGTTCCCCCGGAATGCCGGGCTAATCCCGATCTGTAAGTGCCGACCCAGACGCCTCCGGTTTCATCGGCCCACAGAGACTGTATCGAACCGGGCGTGATGCCGACCGAGCTCCCGTCCGTCTGCACCCACGAAGTCGTGTTGAAACGGCTCGGACCCGGAGACTGAAAATCGGAGATCCAGACCGTTCCGTCGCCCCCCACGGACACGTCCTGGACTTCGTACGCGCCAGCGGGAAGAGGCGGGTTCGAACCGGAATTGTACGTCTTCCAGGCCGTTCCGTCGTACTGGCCCGCGCCGTTGGACGTGCCGATCCACACATCCCCGTTCACCGGCGATACGGCGACTGAATTCACGAAGTCATCCGGGAATCCCGCGGTGACGTTATCCATTGAGTACTGCGTCCATCCTGTTCCGTTGTAATGCAAAACACCGTTGCCGTAAGTCCCCACCCAGGCGCGTCCCTGGGCGTCCAAAGCCAGGGAGGTAAACTCTCCATCTGAGAGGCCCAGAGAACCCGCGGACCACGCATTCCCCGTAACCCCGTCGAAATGGTAAATACGGTCCGGGGACAAGGCCCACCGGCCGCTGGTCCCGGTCACGGCAGCGGCGATGAGGCCTTCCCCGTCGAGGCCCATGTCCGCTAAGTTCACGGTCGCCCAGGTTGACACATCCGTCAATTGCGCGAGGCCGCCGGTCCCGGTGCCCACCCACAGCGCGCCGGAAGCGGACGGCAGAACGGCTGTGACTTCATTGGTCGGTATGCCGCTGCCCAAAGTGTCCTGATACGTCCATGACGTGCCATCGTACCGGGACAGGCCGCTGTAGTCTGTGCCCACCCATATCACGCCCGCGGCCTTATCCGCTGTGATGCATTTCAGGCGATCTGAAGGCAGGCCGCCGCCTGTGGAGGCTGTGTCGAATATTCTCCACGCGGTACTTTCCAATTTCGCGGCCCCGCCTCCAGCTGTGGCCAGCCAGGCGAACCCGTCCCTGTCCACCGCAACCCCGGTGATGGAACGGTTGATCAGGTTGATGTTCATGTCGACAAACTGAACGCCGTCCGACCGCACAATTCCTCTTCGTGTGCCGACCCACAGAAAGTTCGCGCCCTGCGCCAGACTGGTCACGGTATCCGAAGGAAGCGAATTGGTTCCGCTGATCGGAGCGAGCCAGACCTGGGAGGCCAGATTCATGCGGCCCAGGCCCTTGAACGTCCCGACCCACAGGTTGCCGTTGAAGAGGGTCAGGCTGTTGACCGTGTCGCTTCCCACGGAATCCCTGCGATAGTTCCGAAAAAGCGGAGACCCGCTGTAACGCGCCACTCCTTTTCCGAAAGTCCCGATCCAGAGCTGGTTGCGTAACGTATCGTATGCCAGAGCGGTGATGTGATTCGAGGGGAGGCCCGAGTTGGCTGTGTTGAAAATCTGAACGACCTGCCGCGAAATCCTGTCGACCTGGACCAGCCCGCCCGTGGTGCCGACCCACAGGTCGTTGTTGGCCTCGGCCAGGGCCGTGATGTGACTGCCGTTGGTGTACTGTTCCCAATCCGTGTATTGGCCGCGCGCCGGACCCGCGAGAACCGCGGCCGCGATCATGATCCAGGCTGTGTATTTCCGGGTTTTCATGCACGTCTCCTGTTCATG
>CAZNXX010000330.1:0-2354 GCA_964577095.1 uncultured bacterium
ACGAGGCCGACGGATCCATCGGCGGGCTGATCGTCTACACCGAGGTCATCACCGAACGCAAGCAGGCGGAACAGGCGCTGAGAGAAAGCGAGGAGCGTTTCAGGCGTATGTTTCAGTACTCCGCCGCGGGCATGGTGCTGGTGGGTATGGACCGCCGATTTCTGCAGGCCAACCATGCCTTCTGCCGCATGCTGGGGTATTCCGAAGCCGAACTGATTTCGTTGACCTTTCAGGACGTGACCCATGGCGATGACCGCGCCCCCGGGGACGTTCTCACGAAACAGCTCATTTCCGGAGAGCTCGAATCGTTCCAACTCGAAAAACGCTATTCGAGAAAAGACGGCACCACGGTCTGGGGGCTGGTCAGTTCGACCCTGATCCGCGATACGAACGGACAGCCGCTCCATTTTGTCACGCACATACAGGACATCTCCGAGCGGAAGCGGATGGAGAACGAGCTGATGCAGAGCGAGGCTCTCCTCCAGGCGTCTCAGAAAACGGCGCGCATGGGGCACTTCATCTGGGACATCGGAAGAGACAGCGTCACCGTGTCCAGAACCCTCGAGGAGGTCCTGGGAATCGGCGCCCAGTATCCCCATACACTGGAAGGCTGGCTCGGCCTGGTGCATCCGGAAGACCGTTCCCGCTTTCAGGACAGCCTGACGCCGGCCGGCATGCGGGAGCTGGGTTCGTTCGACACGCTCTGCCGCGTCCGGAGGCCGAAGGGCCGGAAGATGGTGTGGGTTCAGATTATCGGCCATGTCGAAGCCGACGCCTACGGAAACCCGGTTCAGATTTTCGGAACGATTCAGGACGTCACGGAACGCAAGCTCGCCGAAGAGCGGATACAGGCCAATCTCCGGGAGAAAGAGATCCTGCTCAAGGAGATCCACCATCGGGTGAAGAACAACCTGCAGGTGATCAGCAGCATGCTGGCGCTTCAGTCGAAGTCAATCGGGGACCCTGAAATCCAGGCGGCTTTCCAGTCGTGCCGCGACCGTGTTCATTCGATCGGCCTGGTCCATGAGAAGCTGTACCGATCCAAGTCGCTGACCTCCGTCGATTTCAGCGAATACGCGCGGACCATGATCCGGGAGATGATGATCCATTATGACGCGGGGAGCCGCGTCGGCGCCAAGATCTGCATGCGGCCGATTCAGCTGGACATCGAGACCGCGATTCCCGTCGGACTCATCCTGAGCGAGCTGGTGACGAACGCGCTGAAGCACGCTTTTCCGGCGGACCGCGAGGGCACGCTACGGGTGGATTTCCGAACCTTCCGCAGGCGTTTCTGGCGCATGACCGTGTCGGATGACGGGGTGGGTCTGCCCCGCCGGAAGGACGGTCAGGGATCGGAGGGATTCGGCATGGAGCTGATCCGGATCCTGACGGAGCAGCTCGAAGGGAAGCTTCAGGTTCGCAGGGCGAAAGGCACGACCTTCACGGTCACGTTCCCGGCGGCCGAAGCGCCGCCGGAAAGAAAAAAAACAGTCCGGCGAAAGGATTGACATGCAGGCCATTGAACAGGCGCTCGCGGCCGCGGCCAATTGGGTCTGGGGCATCCCCCTGCTCGTGCTTCTGTTCGGAACCCACCTGTTCCTGACGGTACGGCTCCGTTTCATTCAGCGGTACATCGGCAGGGCGATCCGGCTGTCTTTCAGCCGCGGGCGGGAGGGCGCCGGCGACATCAGCCACTTCGGTGCCTTGACCACAGCGCTGGCCGCCACCATCGGCACCGGCAACATCGTGGGCGTGGCGACGGCCGTCGCCGCGGGCGGGCCGGGTGCCGTGCTCTGGATGTGGCTGACGGGCGTGTTCGGAATCGCCACCAAATACGCCGAAGCGGTGCTGTCCGTGAAATACCGCGTCACCGCCCCGAACGGCACCATGGCCGGCGGGCCGATGTACGTGCTCGAACGGGGCATGGGAAAGAAATGGCTGGCGGTCATCTTCGCGGCGCTCACCGCGGTCACGGCCTTCGGCATCGGCAACATGGTTCAGGCCAACTCGATCGCGTCCCTGGTTCACGACACGTTCCGGGTGTCGCCCTGGGCGACGGGCGCCGTCATGACGGTCTTCACCGCGGTTGTCATCCTGGGCGGGATCCGCAGCATCGCGCGTGTCTGCGAACGGCTTGTGCCCCTCATGGCGGGATTTTACATCCTGGGATGCGTCATCCTGCTCCTGATGCACGCGGATGCCGTTCCGGAAACGATCCGACTGATTTTCAGGAGCGCGTTTTCGGGGCATGCCGCGGTCGGCGGTTTCCTCGGCGCGGCCGCCCGGGAGGCCATGCGCTACGGCATCGCCCGCGGCCTCTTTTCGAACGAGTCCGGGCTGGGCAGCGCGCCCAT
>CAZNXX010000331.1:0-2349 GCA_964577095.1 uncultured bacterium
GGCCGGAGACAGCGGCCTGGTTCCGCTGAGCCCCTATGAGCGGCAGAACGTCCAGGTCAAGCTGAAATACCAGGCCAGTCCCCACTTGAAGTTCACGCACAACGTCTTCTGGAGCCATGACGGCCAGGATCGGGTGTACAATCACCAGTATAAATACAACCCGTACGGCACGGCCCGGAATTTCAACGACGGGTTGACGCAGATCTTCACCATGAATCATGTTCTTTCCGACAGGACCTTTTACGAGCTGAAACTGAGCCGTTTCGACAACACGTACAGGCAGTATGTGTACGAGAACCCGGACGCGAAGCCCGATTATCTCGTGGCCATGACGGACGCGGGAGGCAACCCCGTCACCTTCGATCCTTCCACGTACGCGGGCCGGATGCGGCTCGACTCGCTGATCGCGGGTCAGGCGCCCTACTCCTACATCGTCGATCCGGACGGCCCGGACGGGTACATCCATCACGATCAGGACCAGCCGCCCGCGACGTACAGCTTCCTGAACGACGGCATGGACCGGGATCATTTCAAGCAGAGCACCGGATACTGGCTCGGCAAACTGGACCTGACCAGCCAGGTCAACCGCATCCACCAGATCAAGGCGGGCGTGGAGATGCGCCTCTACCGGCTTTTCTTCGAACAGTTCACTTTGCGGCCGAAACTGAAGACCGATGCGGACGAGGAAATCGTGCCGTACGAACCGGAGATCAAGCCGCTGTCGAGCATGTTCCACTGGAAGTACGACCAGAAGCCGAAGGAATTCTCCGCGTACGCGCAGGACAAAATTGAGCTGAACGACCTGATCGTCAATCTCGGGCTCCGGTTCGATTATTTCAATTCCATGGGCGTCATTCCGGCGGATCCCTCGGATCCCAACATCTACTACCCGTTCAAGGATCAGAACATGTACCGGAATCCGGGCGCGCCGGATTCCCTGCGGCAGGAATACACGCCGGACGAACGGCGCGCCTTCATGCACAAAAAGGCGGGTTCCAGGACCCAGATCAGCCCGAGACTGGGCATCGCGTATCCGGTCACGGACCGGGGCGTCATCCATTTCTCCTACGGTCATTTTTTCCAGATCCCCACGTTCAATTATCTGTATGACCGGCCTGATTTCAAGATCGACCCGTCGACCACACGCGTCATCATGGGCAACGCGGACCTGAAACCGCAGCGGACCGTCCAGTACGAAATCGGCCTGCAGCAGCAGGTATCGGACAACATCGGAATGGACGTGACGGTCTTCTACCGGGACGTGCGCGACTGGGTCAGCACCAGCGCGATGATCGTCACGCCCATGCCGGGCGTGGAATACGCCCGGTGGGAGAACAAGGACTACTCCAATGTCCGCGGGGTGACGGTGGGTCTGTCCAAGCGGTTCTCGAACCGGTTCTCGGCCGGGCTGGATTATTATTACCAGGTGGCCGAAGGCACCTATTCCAACCCGAACGACGCGTTTCTCGCCTTGATCGGCAATCAGGAGCCGCGGCTGAAGCTGGTTCCCATGAGCTGGGACCAGACCCATACGATCAACGGCAGCTTCAGCTATGCCCGGGACGGGTGGACGGTGTCCATGATCGCGAATTATTACACCGGCCGGCCGTACACGCCGACCGTGGCCAGGGCCTCCACGGTCGGATCGGCCGCGGTGCTCGAATTCGACGACAACAGCCGGCGCATGCCTTCCCGCAAAAACGTGGACCTGCTGGTCCGGAAAGCCTTCCCGATCAGGAGCCTGCAGGTTTCGCTGTTCGTCAACGCGTACAACCTGCTGGACATCGAGAACCAGAACGCCGTCTGGTCCGACACGGGCACGGCGGATTACACGACCACCATCGAACCGTCGGCCATTCCGTTCGACGCGAACCGGGTCGGCACCATCGGGGACTACAGCCGGATTTCCGGATACTACGCGGAACCCCGGCGCATCGAAATCGGCATGGCGGTCGGATTCTGATCCCTCGCGGCCATGGACTCGGATAAGGAGAAGAAGATGAAAAAAGCGGCGGGCTTATTCCTCCTCGCGGCCTGGACCGTGGCGGCCGGCCTGTACGGCCAGATGCAGGGCCTTCACGGCGTGTTCCGGGAGCGCAAGGACGGCGTCCACTCCGGCAACCAGTTCCGGACGACGTTCTATAACGACGGCATGTTCGGAATCACCACCTTCAACGACCCGACCCTGATCGGGGGCGAGTGGCCCATCAATTCCGGATACTCGTACCTGATCGACGCCAGCGTGCTGGTGGGTTCCGAGGCGCTCTGCAACGACGGCATCGTCCGTCACATCATCACCGAACCCGTCGCCATCGGCGACGGCACGAACTCCAGCGGAAAGATCGGGCC
>CAZNXX010000332.1:0-2323 GCA_964577095.1 uncultured bacterium
CGTACGGAATGGAGAAAAAGGCGTACAATCCCGTATGCACGTGCACTTCATCCCCGGCAAAGGTCATGCTTGAAGCCCTTACGGATCCGCCCAGGTAGATGATGTCCGGCGAGCCGGGGTTGTTCGAGACAATGCGCACCTGGGCCGAGTGGAACGCGACTTCATACGGCTGAAAACGGACTGAAACGAGCAGGGAATCCCCGGCCGGAACCGTGATCGTTGACGGCGCCGTTCGGGAAAGCAGCGAATAAGCCACGGGCCCGTTCTGTCGGATAACCAGCGAATCGATGACCAGGTCGGCTGTGCCGGTGTTCACGAGGTAGGCTGAAAGAGTGTCCGCCTGGAGCCGGTTCAGCGTGTCGAACATAAAATAATAATACTCCGTCTGTCCCTGAGCGAGGTTCCGAATCGTCATGGCCGGCTCCGGGATGCGACGGAACCCGCTGAAGATCGCGCCTCCGCTGTCCGTGGCCATGAAAACCCGGTTCTGCGGATCCACTGTTAGGGACAGTACGGAATTCGATGGAATGCCGGAATTACCGACCTGATAGACATTGGCCACGGTGGATGGAGGTATCACACGCGCAAGGCCCCGTGCCGTGCCGAGCCATAAATTTCCGTCCAGATCCGAGGTGATGGAACGGACATCCGGAGAAGGAAGGTTGGCTGTCAGGGGAGCGGACCACGCCGTACCCGAGTACCTGGCAATACCGGACCCGTACGTGCCGGCCCAGACGCCTCCTGCGGCATCCGCCCAAAGAGCCTGAATGGCGCCGGGTCCTGTCTGGCTTGCTTCGATCCATGCGGGCGTTGCCGGGTTAAATCTTATCGGCCCCGTGCTCTGCATGCCCGCGATCCAGACTGTGCCATCCGAACCCACGGACACATTCTGAATTTCATAGGCACCCGCCGGAAGCGGCGCGATGTTCGAGGATGTGCTGTACGTCGTCCAGGCTGTTCCGTCGTATCGGCCGACGCCATCAAATGTGGCAATCCATACATCCCCGTTCACCGGGGACACGGCTATGGAATTGACAAAATCGCCCGGGAATCCGACTGTGTTGTTGTCCAGAGAGTACTGCGTCAAGACCGATCCATCGTAATAAAAAATACCGGAGCCGGAAGTCCCCACCCAGGCACGGCCCAAAGAGTCCACTGCGAGCGACGTGAATCCGGCGTCGCTCAGGCCGAACTCGGAGGCGGAAAAGGACTGTCCGTTCACACCGTCGAAGTAATAGAGGTGGCTCCGACTGCATGCCCACCGGCCCTCGGACGGGGTTGCGGCCACGGCAATCAATCCCTCTTCGTCCGGGCCTGAATCGAAACCCGATCCATTGGTCCAGACGGCCCCGGACAGCCGGGTCAGCCCGCCTGTCCGCGTGCCAATCCACATGCCCCCGGCTGTGACGGGGACTAGCGCGGTCACGTTGTTGTCCGTGATGCCGGAACCGGTCGTGTCATACCGCGTCCAGGCGGTGCCCGTGTACCGAAAGAGACCGTCGGTCTGCGTGCCGATCCACACGCCGGCCGCCGGATCGGCCTGTATGGTGTTGAGCAGGCTGGTCGTGAGCTGACCGCCTGTCGTGGCTGTGTCGAAAATTCTCCACCCGGTCTGGCCCAGTCTCGCGGCTCCGCCCGCGTTTGTGGCGACCCACAGCGAATCATTCGCGTCCGTCGTGATGGCCCGGATGTGGGAATCCTGAAGGTTCATGGTCATGTTCTCGGATCCTGTCCCGAACCAGCGGGCGATGCCCCGGCGCGTGCCCACCCATAGGGATCCCAGCGCCTTGCCCAGACATGTCACAGTGTCGGAGGGGATTGAATTGGCGCCGTTGATTCTCGGCATCCAGGCAGCAGTGGCGATGAGACGGCTGCTGAGCCCTTTGTACGTTCCGATCCACAGGGTGTCGCCCGTGACAGCCAGCACGTTGACTGTATCGCACGCCAGCTCCTGTACGGACCTTCTGTAATTGACAAACGTGGAGGTTCCGCTGAGTCTCGCCAGCCCCCGTCCCCGGGTTCCGATCCAGAGGTTTCCGGCCGCATCCAAGGCCAACGCGGTGATGTGATTCGACGGGAGTCCGGAATTGGCGGTGTTGTACTGCTGAATGAGCGCCACCGAGGTTTTGTTCACCTTGAACAGCCCGCCCGTAGTGCCGACCCAAACCGCGTCCGGGCCCTCGGCCAGAGCGGTGACGTGCCTTCCGTTTGTGAACTGTTCCCAATCCGTGTATTGGCCGGCCGCCGGACCCGCGAGAATCGCGGCCACGATCATGATCCAGGCTGTGTATTTCCGGGTTTTCATGCACGTCTCCTGTTCATG
>CAZNXX010000333.1:0-2322 GCA_964577095.1 uncultured bacterium
CGGCTCATCGAGGACATCGTCCATTACCGCTCGAAGGGATACGAATTCTACATCGTCACGTCCGGCGCTGTTGGATTCGGCATGAGCACGCTCGGCGTGGAAACCCGGCCGACCGACCTGAAAAAGATACAGGCCCTGGCCTCGGTGGGACAGGGGCTTCTGATGCAGAAATGGAACGAGGTGTTCGGCCGCTTCGGCATTCCCGTGGGCCAGATCCTCCTGACCTACGATGTCATCGAGAACCGGAAGCGTTTCCTGCACGCGCGGGACTGCCTGAACGCGCTCGAGGAATACGGCGCGATCCCCATCATCAACGAGAACGACAGCGTGTCCGTGGACGAGCTGAAATTCGGGGACAACGACACCCTTTCGGCCCTGGCTTCGAACCTGATCGAGGCGGACCTGCTGGTGCTTTTTACGGACACCGACGGCGTGTTCACCAAGAACCCCCACCGCTATCCGGACGCCCAGCGCATCCCCCTGATCGAAGAGGTCAACGACGAGGTGCTCTCGCTCATCGAGGACAAACACAATCAGCTCTCGCTGGGGGGCATGCGGTCGAAGCTCAAGGCCGCCCAGATGTCCGCCACGGCCGGCACCGGCGTGGTCATCACCGACGGATTCGAACCGAATCTCAGGGCCATTCTCGAGGGGCAGGATGTGGGCACCTTCATCAAGCCCGAGAACACGTTCGTCAAGGAGAAGAAGAAGTGGATTTTTTTCAACCAGAAGATCAAGGGGAAGATATACGTGGATGAGGGCGCGGCAAACGCCCTGGTGAACCATCTCAAGAGCCTGCTCCCGGGCGGCGTCGTCCGCACCGAGGATTCGTTCGACGAGGGCGATCTGGTCGGCGTGTTCAACGGCCAGGGCGAGATGATCGGCAAGGGCATCACGTTCTATTCGAGCGAGGAGATCCGGAAAATCAAGGGCCACCGGTCCGACGAGATCCGGAAGGATCTCGAGGGCGACAGGCGCTTCAACGAGGAAATCATCCACCGCGACAACATGATCGTGTTCCGATAGGAGTGGGCATGCAATCCGTGCGGGAACAGGCGGAGCGGACCAACCGGGCGTACCGTGATTTTCTCCGGTCCGGTTCCACGCGCCTCAAGAACGACATTCTGGAGGAAATCGCGGCCGGGCTCGAGCGGGGCGCCGGCGCCGTGCTCGAGGCCAACCGGCAGGATGTCGAGGCTGCGAGAACGTCCGGTGTGTCTCCAGCCATGGTCGACCGGCTCGCGCTGGATGAAAAACGCGTCCGGGGCATGGCGGCCGCCTGCCGGGAGATCGCGTCCTTCGCCGATCCGGTGGGCCGGATCGACGGCATGACGGTTCGGCCCCAGGGTTTCCGCGTCGGCCGCATGGCCGTGCCGATCGGGGTGATCGGCATCGTGTACGAGGCCCGGCCGAACGTGACCATCGAGGCCGCGGCCCTGTGCCTGAAGGCGGGGAACGGCACGGTGTTGAGGGGGGGCACGGCCGCCTATCGGTCCAATGACGCGCTCGTCCGGATCGTCCGGGATGCCATCGCGGCGAAAGGGGCGGATTCCGACCTTGTATCTTACGTTGAATCAACGGACCGCGACGCGGTGAACGAGCTGGTCCGGCAGGATGCGTTCATCCATCTGATCATCCCGCGCGGCGGCGAAAGCCTGATCCGCAGCGTGACCGAGCATTCGCGCATTCCCGTGCTCAAACACTACCAGGGCGTGTGCCACGTCTATGTGCACGAGGCCGCGGACCTCGACATGGCGGCGTCCATCACGGTCAACGCCAAGGTCCAGCGCCCCGCGGTGTGCAACGCCGCGGAGAAACTGCTGGTCGACCGGGCCGTCGCGCCGGTCTTTCTGCCCCGCATCATCCCGCTGCTACGGGAGAAGGGCGTGGAAATACGCGGGTGCGAGCGCGCCAGGGCCCTGGTCCCCGAAGGCGTGAAGCCCGCGGCGGAGGCGGATTGGACGGAGGAATACCTCGGCCTGATCCTCGCGGTCAAGGTGGTGGACGGACTGGACGAAGCCGTCCGGCACATCAACGCACACTCCTCGGCGCACACGGACGCGATCGTCACGTCCGACGTGCGCGCGGCCGACCGTTTTGTCCGGGAAATCGACAGCGCGTCCGTGATGGTCAACGCGTCCACTCGGCTGGCGGACGGCGGGGTGTACGGCCTGGGCGCGGAAATCGGCATTTCCACGGACCGGCTCCATGCCAGGGGCCCGATGGGGCTGGCGGAACTCACCACGTACAAGTGGTTGGTGCTGGGCGACGGGCACCTGCGGGAGTGACCGCAGAGACAATGAGGAAAAGTAGACTTCAAAC
>CAZNXX010000334.1:0-2316 GCA_964577095.1 uncultured bacterium
AGTTTTCGAAAAACGTTTCAACATCCAGCGGAAGCTCAGCCAGATGCCGCATGGGGTTGTAGCGTACGAGCGTCATGGTTATTCTCCTTTCACTTCTTTGATTTTCCTGATTGATTTCCGTCAGCTGAAACTTGATCAAGCAATAGGAATGCCAGAAGTTTTTCTGGCCGTTTTAATATCTGTTATTTAAATTCTTAGATTTGGAGGTAAATAATTATCAAATACAAACATATTCATGTCTTTTTGACCTGCTCAATCAAAAACTGCCAATTTTTCATGTCATAAAGTCTTTTTTGGCATAAAGCGGACCTCCCGAGGGTCCCCCCACCCTCGGGAGATCCGCTGAGGTCCGCTTTACTTTACTTATCGATTTAAATTCACTATATTGATAACTTAGCCATGATTATCCGAATGAAAAAACGCTGGCACAGAGACGGGGGATATAAAGATATCCTCAGGTTGTCGCTTCCGCTGATCTTCAGCCAGGGATCGCTGACCATACAGGCTGTCGTGGACCGCATCTTCCTTTCCTGGTACTCGCCGGAGGCGCTCGCCGCGGCCATGCCATCCGGCATGATTCAGTTCACCATCGCCTCCGTCTTCATCGGAGCCGCGGGCTATGTCGGCACATTCACGGCACAGTACTTCGGCGCGGGCCGGCATGATCGCATCGGGCCCGTGGTCTGGCAGGGGGTCTACCTGTCCCTCGCCGCCGGTCTCCTGGGCCTCCTGACCCTGCCATTTTCCGGATGGCTGTTCACCCGTATCGGCCACCCGGAAGGCATCCGGTTTCTCGAACGGACCTATTTCAACATCATGATGCTCGGCCTCTTCCCCGCGGCCGCCTCGTCCGCGCTGTCCGCTCACTTCAGCGGACTGGGGCGGACCTGGACCGTGCTCCGGGTGACCCTCGCGGCGACTGCGTTCAACCTGTTCTTCGATTACGTCCTGGTCTTCGGCAAATGGGCTTTCCCCGAGATGGGAATCGCGGGCGCGGCATGGGCCACGGTGTTCTCGCAGGTTCTGTCCATGGTTCTGTACGCCGCCCTCGCGCTGAGGCGGGGGGATCGGGAACGATTCGGTTTCGGCACCGGCTGGCGCCCGGACGGCCGGCTGTTCCTCAGGCTGGCCCGTTTCGGTTTTCCGAACGGCCTGCATTTCGCGCTGGAAACCTCCGGATTCACTCTCTTTCTGATCCTGGTCGGCCGGATCGGAACAGACGCGCTGGCGGCCACCAATATCGCGTTCAGCATCAATCACCTGGCCTTCATGCCCATGTTCGGCTTCGGAACCGCGGCGTCCATACTCGTCGGGCAGCGGCTCGGCCAGAACAGGCCCGATGACGCGGCGCGCTCGGTGCGCCTCATCGCCGAGATGACCTTCGCCTACATGGCGTCCGTGGCCGCGGTCTACTTTTTCGCGCCGGGCGTCTTTCTCTCCCTCTTCGCTGCGCAGGCGGACTCTGAGCGTTTCGCCCCGATCGCGGCGGCCGCGGCCCGCCTGCTGAAATTCGTGGCCTTCTATTCCCTGTTCGACACGGCGAACATCGTGTTCGCGTCGGCCGTGAAGGGCGCGGGAGACACGCGCTTCGTCATGTGGGTTTCAATGGCCCTCTCCTGGGCCATGATGGCCCTGCCTTCCGCCGCGGCCGTGCTCTGGTTCGATCCGACGCTGGAGACGCTGTGGGCGTTCGCCACCCTGTACATCTGCGTGATCGGAATCGTGTTCACCGTCCGTTTCATCCGGGGAAAATGGAAGACGATGCGGGTGATCGAGCCCGACCTGGTGGGTGGAGAAGTTCATGGTTTATAGTTCATGGTTCATAGTCGCCCCCCGCCCGACAAATGACAGCCGTATGCTCTTTTTAAATTTCTTCTATGAACAATGAACTATGAACCATGAACTGTTCTCAAACATTTCCCCCCTTCCCCCGTATAAAAAAGAACTTGACCCTCGAATAACGAATCATTAATTTCAGATGATCATAACGGAGCGGTCGCCGATGGGACTCACGGACTTTCTGCGCAAACGGGTCACGGGCTGGAATCTTCGGCCGATGGACACGGTCATTCTCGTGTATCTCGCGCTGATCGGTGTGCTCGTGGTGCCGTTCCACCGCGATGTCCGGAACTGGGCCGCCGTGCCCTTCCTGCACGCCGGACTCTGCGCCGCGGTGTTCGGCCTGATCCGCTGGCAGTCCCGGCGCCCCGGTCCCGTGCTCGATTTCCTGCGGACCTTTTATCCCGTTCTGTGGATATGCTTCGCCTGGACCGAGATGGACAACCTGGTCACCATGATCTTCCCGTACTGGGCGAA
>CAZNXX010000335.1:0-2311 GCA_964577095.1 uncultured bacterium
GTAGCTCAGTTGGTTAGAGCAGGGGAATCATAATCCCAAGGTCCGCGGTTCGAATCCGTGCACCGCCACCATTTCTTTTTGCCGCCGGGAGACGGCCCGTGAAGGATAAGGCCGCAGAAGTACTCGAGCGCGTTCGCGACACCCTCGACCGGTACCACATGCTAGACGAGGGCGACCGATGCCTCCTCGCGGTGTCCGGCGGCCCCGATTCGATGTGCCTGATGCAGGTCTTCTATGAGCTTGGCATCCCCTTCGAAATCGCCCACCTGGACCATGGCACAAGAGCGGGCGAAAGCGCGCAGGACGCTGCCTTCGTTGGGGATATGGCTACACAATACGGCGTCCCGTTTCACCACGAACGGCGTGATATTCCCCGCGAAACCGCCCAGTCGGCCGGCTCTTTCGAAGAGGTTGCCCGCGAGGCGCGGTATGCATTCCTGCTCGGGACCGCGTCCGAGCGGCGGTGCGCGGTCCTGGCCACCGGACACCATGCGGACGATCAGGCCGAAACTGTGCTCATGCGGCTTTTCCGCGGGGCTTCCCCCGGGGGGTTGGGCGGCATCCCCCCCGTCCGCCAGTGCGACGAGGTGCGAATCATCCGGCCCCTTCTCGAGTGCTACCGGGAGGACATCGTGGCTTTTCTCGAAGCCCGGGGCATTCCGTACCGCGAGGACCGGACCAACGCCGACACGCATCATCGGCGCAACCGCGTCCGCCACGAACTCTTGCCCCTGCTCACGCGGGGCTACAATCCGCGCGTGCGGGAGGCCTTGGTGCGCTTCGCCGAGGCCCAGCGGGACGAAGATCAGTTTCTCGACGGTTTGGCGGAAGACATGATGGAGGCATGCCGCACGAGCGAAAAGGCCCTCGAACGCAACATCTTTGCGATGATGCATCCTGCCCTGCAACGCCGTGTGATCGCGCTTCTGGGATGGGAGTTCGGCATCGAGTGTCCCTTCGAGCGCATCGAGGCAATTCGCCGGCACATCACCGAAGGTCCCACCGGAAAAGCCTGTGATCTCGGCGAGGGCGTGTTGTTGCGCAACGGCCGCGAGACCACGGAAATCGTAGAAGAGCCCGCGGCCATCGATACCACCGTCGTTGCCCTGCGTGTCCCCGGCGAGACCGAAGCTTTCGGACGGCGGTATTCTGTGCGCGAGCTGGGAGAAAGACCGTCCGAAAACCTCGCCTCGTACTGCACGCCGGCACGCCAGGTGTTCGATGCGGACGCCCTGGGAACGGACCTGGCGATCCGGTTTCGGCGCCCTGGCGACCGTTTCACTCCCCTGGGCCTGGGCGGGACGAAGAAGCTCAAGGACTACTTCATCGGTCTCGGCTTGACAGAGCGGCAGCGCGCACGGCAACCTCTTCTTACAGCCCATGGGGACATTGTGTGGGTGGTCGGATTCGCGATGAGCCAGTCCGCCGCCGTAACGCCGGCAACCCGCCGTTGCGTGGAGGTCCTGGTCCAGGATGCATCCCAGTAGCACGCCGCTTATCAGTGAACAAGCCTTGCAGGCCCGGATCAACGAGCTTGCCGCCGAAATCTCCCGCGATTACGCCGGCCGCGAACTCGTTCTGGCCGTCGTGCTCAAGGGCGCGCTGATGTTTGCGGCCGATCTCGTTCGAAGGCTCACGGTGCCCACCAGCATCGAATTCGTGCGTGCGCGCAGCTATCAGGGCACGCGCTCGAGCCGCCGCGTAAACGTAACGGTTTTCCCCGAGGAAGGCCTTGCCGGGAAACACGTCCTCATCGTCGAAGACATTCTCGACACCGGCTATACGACCCACTTTCTCCTTGACCGCTTCCGCGACGCGAAACCCGACTCGCTCGAATTGTGCACCCTCCTCGATAAACCCTCCCGCCGTAACGTCCCCGTCGACGCCAAATACGTGGGATTCACCATCGACGACCAGTTTGTCGTCGGCTACGGCCTGGATTACGAAGAGCACTTCCGCGAACTGCCGGCGGTGTTCGTGCTTGAGGACGAACAAGCGGAAGAGTGAGCCGGGCGATACCGAAAGACTCTCGGGATAACGAGACAAAGGACGTTCAACTCGCCCGCAGGTAATACAAACCAGAGAGAACGGACACATGTTCGAAGCGCCGTCCGCGGCGCGGCTACGTGTCCCCGTTCGTCGTGCGCATGGCACGTCGGAAACCGCGCCGGAGCCAAGGGAATCGCCTGTCTCGGTCCATACAGTCCATCTCGTCCATTTCTGAATCAATCATGCGCAAGATGCGCATGCCACCTCAATGCCGTCGCGCATCTCCCCCTCTTCGGAGGGGGTGGAACGCCGGAAGGCGTTC
>CAZNXX010000336.1:0-2295 GCA_964577095.1 uncultured bacterium
GGACATCATTTTCTGCCGGAACGTCCTGATGTACTTCACGCAGGACCACATGAACCGGATCATCGAGCGATTCCACCAGAGCCTGATGGACAAGGGATGGCTCGTGGTGGGATCGAGCGAGACGTCGCACATCTTCTTCCCCCAGTACACCGCCTGCAATTTCCCGGGCGCCATCCTGTACCGGAAGGAAAAGGACGCGAAGCGCCGGTACCGCGATTTCGCCCGGGGAGAAGCGGACGAACCCGCCTGGGACGCCGAGTCGGCCTTCTCGACCTTCGTGCCCCGGTTCCGGTCACGCGAAGAGAATCCCGTCCCGTCCCCGGTCCGGACCCGGCCGAGGCCGGCTCCGGCACCCGCCGGGGAAATGACCGCGGATACCGCCGTCGCGGCCCCGCCCGCGCCCGTATCGGAGTACGAGGAAGCCCTCGCGCTGTACGAGAACGGACGGTACGACGAGGTCATCGACCGTTCGGAGAAGTCGCTCGACAGGAACGGATCCGATCCGAAGCTGATGTCCCTGCTCGCCAAAGCCTACGCCAACCGGGGACAGCTGAAGGACGCCATCGTCTGGTGCGAAAAGGCCATCTCCGCGGAAAAACTCAATCCCGGGCACTACCACCTGCGGGCCGTGATCCTCCAGGAGCAGGGCGACGTGGAAAGCGCCATCGCCTCCCTGAAGCGCGCCCTCTACCTCGACTCGGACTTCGTTCTGGCGCATTACATGCTCGGCAATCTCACCCAGCAGGCCGGCAAAATCCGCGAATCGCGCAAGTATTTCGAAAACGCGCTGGGGCTTCTCAACGGAGTCGGGCAGGAGACGGTTCTCGCAGAATCCGGGGGGATGACGGCGGGCCGGATGCAGCAACTCATTCTGTTGACGCTGAACCGCGGGATGAACGCATGATCAAACGGAAACCGAAAGCCGGACCCGGAGCGCCGGAAGCCGAATCGGCGCACGATTCCGCCGCGCGCAAGCGGACGGACATTCTCAAGAGCCGCGCGGAAGAGCTGTCCGTGGAGCTTGCCGGCCAGGAGGACACGGGGAATGTCATTGAAATCCTCGAATTCGTTCTGGCCAGCGAGCGTTACGGCATCGAGACGAACCTGATCGGCGAAGTGTACCCGATGCGGGAATACACGCCCGTTCCGGGTACGCCCGATTTCGTGATGGGCCTCATCAATATCCGGGGCCGCATCGTGTCGGTCAACGACATCCGGCGCTTTTTCGACCTGCCCGTCAAAGGCCTGAGCGATCTCAACCGGGTCATCGTCGTGCAGACGTCCCGGATGGAACTGGGCATCCTGGCGGACCGGATCGTGGGGGTCCGCACGGTCCGGGCCGACGCCCTGCAGACGTCGCTGCCGACCCTGACCGGCATCCGGGCGGAATACCTGCGCGGCATCGCCCTGGACGGCCTGGTCGTGCTGGATGTCGAAAAGATGGTCATGGACACCAAACTCGTCGTCAACGACGAAGTGGAATAAAGCCGGGCGCCGTCGCCGTCCCCCCCGGAAACCAGCAAGGGAGCTGACCATGTGGAACAAGATCAGTTTCAAGTATAAACTCTACGTCATCCCGGCGGTGGCGGTACTGTCGCTGATCAGCGGCGTGTTATCGACGAGCTACTTCGTCAACCGCAACAACCGGCAGATCCGGCACATCATCGAGGTGACCGTGCCGAATCTCGGAGCGATCCGGGATATGAAATCCATCCTGTCGGCCACCGAGGCGGCCATGCAGATCGCCCGGCTGACAGGAGACTCGGACGCCTTGAAGGCCCTGCAGCCTCTCCAGGTCCGGTTCAACGCGAAACTCGACGGGCTGCCGAAGACCGGCGTTTTCGAGGCGGACGAAATCGCATCGATCAGGGAATGCTACGACAACACGGTCGCGGAGGCGGGCCGTTCCGTTCAGGGTGGGCTCCGCGTCCGGCCGGATTCCGGCGGAATGACCCCGGGGGAAGCCTGCATGTCCCGGCTCGAGGCGATCGAATCCCGCTTCACCTCCGACATGAATTCCGGCATCCAGACCGTCCAGGCCAACAATCGTTCCCTGCAGCGCCGGAACTTGATCGCCATTCTTCTGTTTCTGGTCGTCATCGTCGTCCTGTCGGTGCTCCTGACGCCGACGTTCATCCGGCCCCTGAACATCGCCATCGAAGTGGCCGACCGCGTGGCCCGCGGCGACCTGACGGTGCGCGTGCCCTCCATGGAGGGCAATGACGAGATGTCCAACCTCCTGCGCGTGTTCCGGACCATGGTCGAGAACCTGCGCACGCTCACCGAACAGATCAA
>CAZNXX010000337.1:0-2277 GCA_964577095.1 uncultured bacterium
CGCGTGGCCCAGATATATGGACGTCAAGGCCGAGGATTTCCGGCAGGGAATGGGATTCATGTATTCGGTCCAGACGCCGTTCGGGCCCGTACAGGCGGCATTCGGGAAACTGGATGGCGTGAAAAAAACGAGGTTCTATTTCTCAGCGGGGTACAGGTTTTAATAAAACATGGACGACAGAAGATTGACGATTGTGGATTTGCGATCGGAATGAGTTGGTGCGAATCCCATTCTTCAATCGAAAATCGTCAATCTTCAGTCGAAAAATAAAAAAGCCTCCACCGGGAGGCTTTCTATTTATTCGGAATGTATAGGACATCATCCCTCTTTCAGTCGAAATCCGCGGGCATTCCCGGATTCCGGTGATGCTCGAAAATGCGGGTGATCTGAGAGGGGGTCGTCCGGCCCAGGGACAGAGGCGGGAGCTTATCCTCCCGGAAGAAACCGACTTCGGACGTTTCCCTGCTGGGTTTCGCCTCTCCGCCCAGAAGGTCGCACAGAAAGAACAATTTATAGATACGGAAGGGATGGGGCGGCATGTGACCGTGCAGGGTTCTGTCCCAGACCGCGATGAGACGGACGGGCCGCACGCGGAATCCGGATTCCTCCCACACCTCCCGGGCCGCAGCCGCTGAGGGCGTCTCTCCGGTGTCGGCCCATCCGCCGGGCAGGCACCAGCCACCGTCCTGCCGCTCCCGCACCAGAAGAATGGAATCGTCCCGGATCACAGCGGCCCGGACATCCACTTTGGGCGTGGCGTATCCTGTCTGGCTGTCGAGCAGTCCGGCGATCCGGCCGGGATCGAAATCCGAACCCGCGGCCAGCATTTCCGACACCACGGCCCGGACCTCGGTGTAGCGTTCCGTGTCATATTCATTCTCCGAGTACTCCAGGCCGACCTGCGCCAGAGCCTGAAGACGGCGTGCCCATTCCACCCATTTCCATTCCGTTTGTCCGGCCATGTTTTTCCTTTCCGTAAATTTAAAGAAAATAGCAAAATTCCCTTGACTTTTCAATGAAAATATATTATATAAAAATCCCTGTTTCCCGCAGGGATTTTCTTTCGATCGAATTTATTCCATAGGAGTATTTATGGGCGAATGTCCGGTTTGCGGGGCCAAAGTGCCTGTCGGCCAGGGCGCTGTCGAGGGCGAGCTGCTGGCGTGTCCCGAGTGCGGGACCGAGCTCGAGGTGACCGGCCTGAATCCCGTCACTCTCGCGGAAGCGCCTCAGGAAGAGGAAGACTGGGGGGAATAATACCCGTGATCCAGATACTCGACACCACGCTCCGCGAAGGCGAGCAGACACCGGGTCTCTATTTCGACGGCCACATCAAGCTTGAAGTGGCGCGCCTGCTCGACGATATCGGCGTGGATTATGTCGAAGCCGGCCATCCGGTCGTGACCGACGAAATCCGCCAGGCAGTCCGTCAGATCGCGCACGCGGGTCTCCGCGCCACCGTGGCCGCGCATGCCCGTTCCGTGAAGCGGGACATCGACCTGGCGCTGGAATGCGGGGTCGGGTTCATCGGCATCTTCTACTGCGTGTCGGACGAGCGGCTGAGCACGGTGTTCAACAAGGACCTCTCCGAGGCCGTAGCGCAGATCGCGGACGTCATCCGGTACGCCAAGTCGCAGAAGCCGGACCTGATCCTCCGGTACACGCCCGAGGACACCGTGCGGTCCCCGTGGAAAAACGTCATCGCGGCCTCCGTGGCCGCGGTGGAGGCGGGCGCGGACATCATCAGCGTGGCGGACACGACCGGGTACATGGTGCCGGGCACCAACAGGAGCCTGCAGGATTTTGTCGGCAAGCTGAAGGCCGAATTCGGAAGCCGGGGGCTGAAGCCCAAAGTGGCCGTGCACTGCCACAACGACCGGGGCCTCGCGCTGGCCAACGCGCTGGACGGATTCCGGGGCGGCGCGGACATCATCGACACCACCGTTCTGGGCATCGGCGAGCGCGCGGGACTGGTGGACCTGGCCCAGCTCCTGGTGGTGCTCAAGACCGACTTCGGCGCGGCAAACGCCTGGAAGCTCGACAAGCTTCCCGAACTGTACGAACTGGTCAGCCGGTTTTCCGGAATCGCGGTGCCGGCCAATTATCCGCTCATGGGAAAGAACGCGTTCACGCACTGCGCCGGGGTTCACACCCAGGCCGCGGCCATCGATCCCCTTCACTACGAGAGCCTCAGCCCTGAGCTGGTCGGCCGCGTCCGCAGAATCAGCCTGGACCACATGTCCGGGCTGAGCTCCGTGAAGCACGCCCTGTCCGAGC
>CAZNXX010000338.1:0-2269 GCA_964577095.1 uncultured bacterium
TATTTCTGCTGGCCTGTGAATGCCGACCGGGTCAGATTGACGACGCGTTTGTCGCCGGTGACTTGCCGCTGATTCTCGTAAATCCCCTTCGCGTGCATCAGGGAATAGGCGTTCATGTAGCGGCTGCCCGATCCGATCGAGGGCTTCATTTTCGTCCGGAAAGCGTCGCAGTTGAGGTCCCACCCGTCCAGCTCGGGTTCAGAGGCGTCGCACCACCAGGCATCCACGCCTTTCGAGAACAGTCCCCGGTCCGCCTGCTCCCAGTAAAGTCTCCGCGCCTCCGGATTGAAGGCGTCGTAAAACGGGTCCGAATCGGAGGGGTAGAGAAAACCGGCATGGGCGGCCATCTCGTTGTGATCGGGTGACCGGGAGGACATTTTCGGCCATATCGAGATCATGAAATGCGTGTGATAATCGGAATGCAGGGTCCGCAGCATGGCCACCGGATCCGGAAACCGGTCCCGGTTGAAGCTCTTCTGGCCCCACATGCCGTCGTCCCAGTATTGCCAGTCCAGTACGACCGCGTCCATCGGGATGCGGCGTTCACGATATTCCCGGGCAATGTCCAGAATCTCCTGCTGTGACTGATACCGCTCCTTAGACTGGATGTATCCGTACGCCCATTTGGGAAACAGCGGCGCATCACCGGTCAATTGGCGATAATTTCGGATGACCGCATCCGGTTCAGGCCCGTAGATGAAGCAGTAACTGATCGCGTCTCCGACTTCGGACCAGAGGAAAGAGCCGGCGGACGTGTCGTTGAATTTGGTATAGGAACAGTTGTCCCAGAGTATGCCGTATCCATTCGTGGACAGGAGGAAGGGGACCACGGCCCGCATGTTATATTGAAACATTTCGACGGTGTGACCCCGCCAGTTGTATATCCCCTCCTGGTGCTGGCCCAGGCCGTACAAGGCCTCGCCTTCAAGCCATTGAAACGACTGCTGAATATGGTTGACTTTTTCCCCGGAAACAACCGCGGGGACGATCCGTCCGGATCCTTCCCGGAGAAGGAGCCGGTCATTTGAATCGTGGATGGTGATTTCTCCGTTCCGGGAATCGACGAGGATCATGAGTTTTCCGATGTTGAAACGGATTTCAGGCCCCTGTTCAACGACAGTAAACCGGGTTCCGGACGGCTTGAAGCTGTCCATGACGAGGCTTGCCGGAACCGGATCCGAATCCGAAGGGGTCCGGACAATCTGAACGATGTCGTCCGCGAGTAGCCGAATGATCAGTTTTTTCACGCCGGTTTCATGGGAATTCCGGGGAAGAAGGGAAATGCCGTTCTCCAGTCGTTCAAGGGACTGTCCCTGCAGGCCGCCGATTGCAGTCAGGGATAGCAAAAACACGGAGATTCTCATGATCGCTTTCACAGGCGACTCCTGTTGAATCAGTTGATTCGGAAGAAGGCATGGGCCGTTTACCCGGGAACAAGGATTTCGAATCCCATCCGTACGGCCGCAAACGGACCGGGGAGTTTCGATCCCAAAAACAATATAACCATCCGGATATTCACGCGCAAGGCCGTTGAAAATGTTAAGTTAAGTAGTTGCCGTTCCGGAGAAGTCCGAACCTGTCCCGATCCGATTCTTGACTCATTGCCGGTTCCGTCCTATATTGGTGTAACTGGTTCACCGGGGGCATCATGAAAACGGAGAGGACGGCCGCGTGCCGGAACAGGAAGGTGCGGGCCGGTGTCGTCAAAAAGAAACGGAAAATCTTTTCGGTCTACGTCCTCCGCTCCGCGGAAGGCCGCATGTACATCGGTTATTCGCAGGACGTGGAAAAGCGCATCCGCCAGCACAATGCGGCAGGGAACCGGGGCTGGACGAAGCGGTTCTCCGGATGGAAGGAGATTTACCGGGAAGAATTCCGCACGCGCAAACAGGCGATGCGGCGGGAGCGGGAGCTGAAAAAGATCAGAGGAACGAAGAGGTATAAAAGTTTGATCGGTATCTGATGATTCCGTTCGTCCTGAGCCTGTCGAAGGACGAACTGGTCGATCGCGCTTCGACAGGCTCAGCGCGTTCGGCTCCGGTTATCCGTTCTCATGAAGGTGAACCGAATTCCCCACACGCTTGATAGATTTTCTCGAACAACAGCTCGATTTTTCCCTCCGGCACGGCGGAGAACGCCACCCGGATCAGATTCCCGAGCGCGATCACGCCCGTGTCGTACTTCGCCAGCAACGTCTGGCGAACGGATTCAGCGGAAAGTCCCTCCCGCAGTTCCACGCACATGAAATACCCGGAATTGAAGGGCAACG
>CAZNXX010000339.1:0-2262 GCA_964577095.1 uncultured bacterium
AAAACGCTCGACGATCCGGCTGTCGTGGAAAAAATCGCGCGGGAAGAGTACGGCATGTCAAAAAAGGACGAGAAGGTGTACCGCGTGGTCCCCAAGGATCAGAAGGACTGACCCCGCAGCGGCCGACGCGCCCGAGGACGAACCCTCCGGACGAGCCGCCGGGCGTGTCCTTCTGGACGCGTCCGGAACCCGCCGGACCGGTATGCGCATGAAGCCGCAATCCCGCTTTTCGGTCCTTTTTCGACACCGCCGTGCGGCAGGCCTTTCCGCCGGCCTGAAAGCCTTATTCCGGTCCGCGTGCGCGGCCGGGCTTGCGGTCCTGGCCGCGGGCGCCCCTCCCTCCGAAGCCCGGGACGGCAATGCCCCGGACACGTCTTCCGCGACGGCCGTTCTCGGCCCCGGCCCTTCCGGCCGCGACGATTCCCTTTCCACCCGCTATCAGAAGGGCCTGAACACCGACGACTGGCAGACGGTCCTGAACGTGGCGCGGTCCTCAGGCAGGAACACGGTCTGGCTGTCCGATGTCTGGTCGTCCTCGCGGCTCGCGGTCGATCCGAAGAACGACAAATGGAAGGACAGGCACGAGCTGTCATTCGGAGCCGGCCGTCTTCTATTTCCCTTTCTGCGAATGCAGGCACAGGGCGAAAGCCGCTCGATTTCGGACAAGCAGTCGGGTTACATGAACGATCTGCGCACCCGGCAGATGTCCGTCGGATTCGACGCCTCAGCCGGCATTCTTTCCCTGCCGGCCTCGATCGGCGTCATGGAGGATGAACGGTTCGGCCGTACGGACCGGGGGCTCACAGCCGCGGCCGGGTTCGGGCTTTCGCGCTTCGGATTCTCGGATTATTCCGGAGACGGTTCGGTGCGTTTCCGCTCGGACGATCTGGGACCGCGGAAAAACGGGGATTTGGGCTGGACGGCCGGCATCAGCAGGACATTCGACCCGGGCACAGCCGATTCCCTCCGCGTGTCCGTCCGGTCGCAGAGGAGGGATTATTACGTGTCCGCCTCAGGCGAATTGGAAAGCCGGGCGGAAACGGCGCGCGAGGCGGCCAACACGCTGACATACCGGATGTCGCGCCGGGCCCAATTTCACATCGACGGCGCGGTGCGCGACCGTGTGCTGACCATCCGCGACCGCACCGGCGGCCGGTCGGTCCGCGAGCGCGAGCGGAATGACTTCGGCGCCTCGGGTTCGGCTGAATTTCTCTGGACCGGCCGCTCGCTCCGGGTCGAAACCGGATACCGGACGGCGCAGAACGACCAGGACTACTGGATCGCCCGGGACCGGCCCGGTTCCCCGTTCTCCGGCCTGACCGACGCGCCCGACAACCGGAGCCGCGTCAATGCGGCCTGGCTCCGGCTGGCCGCCCGGCTCTCCGCGTCCGATTCGGTCTCTTTCCGCTCCAGCCTCGAACGGCTCCGGTACGACACGCCGGACGCGGCCAACGTGGATGACCGGGATGAACTCCGTTTCGGATCGGACCTTCTGGTGCTGCACGATTTCACGGGCGACCTGTCCCTGCGGACGGCGCTCTCGTTTCACAGCCTGCACCAGGTGTACGTCAAGGCCCTTCGCAGCGCGGACAACAGCCGCATCCGCATTCTCAGGCTGAATCCCGAACTGCGCTGGCGGCCGTCGCCCCGCTTCAGGGCCAGCCAGTCCGCGGAAGTGCTGATCAACACCATGGCCTATGACTTCGAGGAGCCGTCCACAGGCATCCGGAGCTACCTGTATCGCGCCTTCCGCCTGGACGATTCGATACGGGTCGAAGCATGGGAGCGAACCGGCATTTTCGCCAATGTCCGGCTGGATCTGGACGAAAACGGGAAACTGCTGTGGAAACGCTGGATGGAACAGCGCCTCGCGGACCGTCAGAGCTTCACAGGATCCGTGGTGCTGGACCACCGGCCGGCCGAAGGATGGCATCTCATGCCGGGCTGGTCCGTATACCGCAGAAAGGGATGGCGGTTCAAGCCGGCAAGCGGCGCGGCCGGGCCCGCGGTCGCCAGGAGGGAGCTGAATCTCCATTTCCGGAACGACGGGCCGGTCTTCAAGGTGGCGTATTCCGGCGGCCGGCTGGCCGTCTCCGCATTCGCGGGCCTGACACGGACCCGCAATCTGGGCGTGAAAACACAGCGCCTGACCCGACTGGAACTCAACATGAGCTGGAGGCCATGAACAGCCTCAGGGAAAAATGGAAAACCCCGGACGGCAAGGGATTCGCCGTCGAAATCCCCAGCCGGCTGGAAGAGCTG
>CAZNXX010000340.1:0-2241 GCA_964577095.1 uncultured bacterium
CCGGTCTCGCGATGACCGGCATGTCCAGGCCCGCCAGGCCGCAGGCGGCCGCGGGTCCGTTGGAATGGTCCCCTCTTCCCTACGCGGAGGATGCGCTGGAGCCCGTGATCAGCGCCAGGACCATCGGCTTCCATTACGGCAGGCATCACAAGGGCTACCTGGACAACCTGAACAAGCTCATCGCGGGAACCGAGAACGCGGGCAAGCCGCTGGAGCGGATCATCCTCGACACGGCGGACGTCCCGGAGAAGGCCGCGGTCTTCAACAACGCGGCCCAGGTCTGGAACCACGCGTTTTTCTGGAACAGCATGAAGCCCGCCGGCGGCGGCGAACCGCCCGCCGGGCTCAGAGTGAAAATCGAGGAGTCCTTCGGCAGTGTCGAAGCCTGCCGCGAGGCCCTTCTTTCAACCGCGGTCTCACAGTTCGGGAGCGGCTGGGCCTGGCTGGTTCTCGATCAGGGCAAGCTCAAAGCGGTGAAAACCGCCAATGCCGGCGTTCCCCTGACCATGGGCATGAAGCCGCTGCTCACGGTGGACGTGTGGGAACACGCGTATTACCTGGACTACCAGAACCGCCGGGCGGACTTTGTGCGTGCGGTTCTGGACAAGCTGATCAATTGGGACTTCGCGTTGAAGAATCTCGGCTGACCTGTCGGCCGCATCCGCATCAGATCAAGGGTTTACCGGGCGGACGATCGAGTCCGCCCGGTAAACGCGGATTCTGGACGCTCCGGCCGGGCGGACGGGTACGCGGCCGTTTGGGATCGAGGCATTTCCGGGCGCACGGATTTCTCCGCCGGGGAATCCGATCGGAGTGCCTGATCCGGAAAGCCGGACCGGATCGCGGCCGTTTCCGCGTCCACTGACAGGGGGAGATCCATGAAATTTGTCGGTTCGCTGATCACGGTGATGGATGTGGGCCGTTCCAGAAAACTGTACGAAGGAATACTGGGACAGAAGGTCACGTCCGATTACGGCGAAGACGTCGTGTTCGAGGGTTTCGCGATTCACCAGAGGGATCACTACCGGTCCCTGATCGGAGACCGGGAAATCGCGGGCCGCTCGAACGCATTCGAGCTGTATTTCGAGGAAGACGATCCCGATTCCGTGGAAAAAACGATCATCGACGAAGGGTTCGAAATCGTTCACCGCGTCCGGGAACAGCCCTGGCGCCAGAAGGTGCTGCGGTTCTATGATTCCGACGGAAACATCATCGAGATCGGAGAAAGTTTCGGCCATCTGGTGGCCCGGCTGGCCGGAGAAGGATTGCCGTTGAACCGGATATCGGAGATCACGTATTTGAGCGTCGAGAAGATACGGGAAATACTGGATAAAAAATAACTGTAACCGCAGGCCCTGAAACCGGAGTCTTCCGGATGCGGTTTCGAGGAGGAGAATGTCGGAGCCTGCGAGCACACACAATATATTGATTTATTTAGGTTTAAATTGACCGCCAAGCCCGGATCAAGCGTCCCGAATCTGTCATCCGGTCCGATCCGAACCGCGTTCTGTTACTTTTTTTTACCGGTCCGGACCTTTGGTTTCTCATCGGAAATGCCTATATTTTGGAAGTCGTTCCGCCGTCTCCGATCCGTTCCATTCAGTCGCTTCTGGACGGTTCCTGCAATCGTGCATCCTTAATAGATCCGGAAGGAGCATCTCCATGAAAAAACGGCTCATCCTGTGGGCGTTTTGGATCGCGGTCATTGCGATCGCCCCGGCCCCCGGCCAGCAGATCCCCCCGGTCTACGATGTCGAACACACGGGCGCGGCCTTTCCCGCCCCTCCGCTGTACCCGTCCCTCAACGATATGCCGGTCGTCGAACCCCTGACCGACCCGTTCGAGTGGTCCGACGGAAGCGGCCGCGCCACGGACTTCGCGGACTGGTCCCGCAGGCGGGCGGAAATTCTGGCGGAGATGCAGTACTACGAAACCGGCCTGAAGCCGTCCCGTCCGGACACCATCACCGCCGTTTTTGTCGGCGACACGCTCACGGTGAACGTGACCGAAAACGGAAACACGCTTACCCTGAAATCGTTCGTCACGCTTCCCGAAGGCCCGGGCCCGTTCCCGGCCGTGATCGGCATGGGCGGTCCCTCCGGCAGTCTGCCCGCGGACATTTTCACGTCGCGCGGCATCGCCATGATCCCGTTCAATTTCGGACAGGTCATGTCGCACACACAGAACCGGGGCAGCGAGCCGATCAACCGGCTCTATCCCGATCAGATCACCATGGGCGCG
>CAZNXX010000341.1:0-2187 GCA_964577095.1 uncultured bacterium
GGGTCAGACGGTCCGCCAGAAACCCGGCCACCGTGTCCGCGATCAGATCGTACGCCGGGTCGCGGTAATGCACGTCATCCTTGAAGTATTCCAGCGTCTTCGGAACCGCGGCCTCCAGATCGAGAACAGGCACGCCCCTGGATTCCGCCACCCCGATCAATGTTTCCCTGTACCTCAGAAAGCCCCTGGCCGCGGTGGCCGCGCTCCACTGACGGTCCGGTCCCACGGCCTCCATGCGCACCATGTAGAGCGCCTTCTCCTCGGCCGGGGGCATGTTTTCATGGAACAGGTTCGGCTGTGTCATGAGCACGACACGGGTTCCGTTCTTTTGAGCCAGATCGATCAGCGATTCGAGGTTGTTGCGGAACGAAGCCGCGCCCGGAAAAGAGTCCGTTTCGACGATCCTGCGTTTTTTCAGGTACCACAACCGCCGGAGGTCCCCGAGAACTGCGGCCGGCAGGTTCCGGTGCAGTACCGGACCGGCCAGGGGACCGAAGAAATGCCCGTAATCGGCGCGGAACGGGCCCCCGCTGAAATACGAGAAATCGGCGTTCACGAGCAGGTCGTTGATCGTCTCCATCACCACAATCACATCCGGCCGAAGGGGCTTCAACTGCGTTTCATACTGAATCAGGATGTGGAGCGTGGTGTACCACTGCCGGCCGCAGTTGACCACCGAGGCGTTCTCCAGCCCGGGAACGGCGCGGAGCCTCTCCTGCACACGCGAGGGCCAGTCCCGGTCACGGGTGTCCCCGAATTCGGTTGTCGACCCGCCGAGACAGAAAATACGCGGCCCGCCCGCGGACGAATCCGTACCGACAGGCCTGGGCGCGAGCTGGAGAAAGGCGTGCATGTCCCCGTGTTTCCGCCGTCTGGACATGACGTCGTGATAGCGGCTGTCCACGACAGGGTAGAGGAGCAGGCAGAGAAGCGCGGCGACGGACAGGAACAGCAGGGGGCGGTCGGCAGGCAGTTTTCCTGCCCGCACCCTCCGGACGATGAGAATCACGGCCACTGCAAGAACCGGGATGCCGATCCGGAAGGCCCAGAGCACGGCCGATCCGAAAGCGCGGTTGCGTTCGAGGTAGACGGGATCCGGGAACAGGAACCCGATCCACACGAAAAGAGCGGCAGCGCATTGCGCGGCAGTGGAAAGCCAGAGGAGGATTCGCTTTTTCTCCGTCATCGATGATCCCTGCAATTTAATGAAGGAGTTGTTGAATTTTTTCTTGTAAGTATTTAATCCATGTCATTCCCGCGGAAGCGGGAATCCATGGGGGAGGGGGAAGTTGTCCGATAGCCTCGACCGCTCCGCGGTCTCGGCATATCGGACCTACAAATTGGATCCGGCGAATTCCCTTACCGCCCGTTCCGCCGCGTCCGTGACCAGAACCGCCGCGTTCCGAATCGCTTCTTCAAGGGGCATGGACGCGTCCGAAGCCGGAAAAGCCGCTAAGAGCCCGATCGCTTCCTTTTCAGACGGATCCAGATCCACACGCCCTGCCACCGCCAGAACCGGAATCCCGGCCCGGCGGCCCGCCCGGGCCACGCCAGCGACCAGCTTCCCCGAGAGCGTCTGCCGGTCCAGCCGGCCCTCGCCGGTGAGGATCAGGGCCGCGGCCGAAAGATGCTCATGGAACCGGCACGCATCCAGCACCCATTCGGCTCCGGACACGGCTTCGGCCTTCGCGACAGCCATGAGCCCGGCCGCGATTCCTCCCGCTGACCCGGCTCCGGGCATGTCTCTGACCTGCAGGCCGCAGGCGGCCTCCAGAATGTCGATGCAGTTGGCCATGCCTGCTTCGAGAATGTCCAGGTCCGCGTCGGACGCGCCTTTTTGTCTGGCGTACATGGCCACTGCGCCTGCGGGTCCGAGCAGGGGGTTGGTCACGTCTGTGGCCACCCGAAAGCGCGATTCTGCCACAGCGGGGATCAGACCGGAAAGGTCCACAGCGCCGATGCGCATCATGTCCGCGCCAGTCATGGGGGAGCGTATTTCCCTCCCTGAGCCGTCCATGAAACGAACGCCCAGCGCCTGAACCGCGCCGGATCCGCAGTCGGACGTGGCGGATCCGCCGGTCGTGACCACGATGTCCCTGAACCCCGAATCCAGGCTGTGACGTATCAATTCACCCGTGCCGAATGTGGTGGTGTGCAGGGGATTTCTCAGATCCGCGGGAACGAGCT
>CAZNXX010000342.1:0-2174 GCA_964577095.1 uncultured bacterium
TGGCCTTGAGCAGAACCCAGCCTTCCGGGTCCAACGCGACGGAATCCGGCCGGAAAGGAAGATTCCAGCGGAAACGTTCGACGCGTTCGAGCACCCAGACCGTAGTGTCGGCCGTGACGGATCCCGGGCCCAGGGCTCGGACATCCACCGGCATCTGGAACACCGTGCCGGAAGGATCCTGCGCCAGGTCCAGTACCAGCTCCCAGTACGGATCCGGTCCATGGACCACGCTTGAGGCAGTCGCTTCCCAGTCGACCACCAGGGACATAGTTCCGGGGGAATCGAGCCACTCGCTGAAAAACCATTCCAGGTCCATGCCCGATCCTGCTTCGCAGGCCGACTGAAAATCGCGGCGCGAGGCATTGCCGTACCGGTGCGCCGCGTAATAGGAACGCAGGCTTTCAAAAAAGGCGTCATCGCCCATGACGCGCCTCAGCATGTGCAGAATCACCGATCCCTTGCAGTAGCTGATGCCGTAATTGAAGAGCTCGCCCTCCGGCGGATCATAGACCGGAAAGTCCTTCGCTTCGGCCTGGCTGAAATACGCCCCCGCCTGCGACCGCATCTCCCCGGAATACGCCCCGGATCCGGACCGGTGCTCGTAAAAAAGAGCCTCGCAATACGTCGCGAATCCCTCGTTGAGCCAGATATCGGGCCAGTCGGCCAGGGTCACCGCGTCGCCCCACCAGGCGTGCGCCAGCTCATGCACGAATCCGTCCTCCCGCGCCCGGTTGCCCCTGAACCAGGCCGCGTTGATCGTGGTCATGGTCTGGTGTTCCATGCCGCCGTAATTGAAATCGCGGGTCACTTCCGCGTGGCCGTATTTTTCGAACGGGTAAGCGCCGAACAGGCCGGAGAAAAACGACATGGCTTCGGGCAGGTTTGCCAGATCCGCCACGGCCTTGGCGGAATCCTTGTCGAAGACGCAGTTCAGGCAGTCCACGAAGCCGCCGTCCACGGTCGGATAACGGTCCGTCCACACCGCGTAATACCGGGACATGGTGACGCAGATCAGATACGTGGCGATCGGCAGTTCCGTTTTCCATTGAAACGTTTCCGTGCCGTCACCAATTGTGCGGTCGATCAGCACGCCGTTGGACGCGACGAAAACGCCATCCGGAACCGTGGCGGATACGGATGCCGTCGCCTTGTCCCAGGGCACGTCCTTGCAGGGGAACCAGTACCGGGCGCTCGAGGGCTCGGACATGGTATAGGCGCAGGTGTCGTTGCGGAAGAAGCCCGCGTACTGGGGATCGGCCTCGTACCGGATGCGGACCGTGAAAGTTTCACCGGCCGCTGGCCGCTTCAGCAGGGGTACGACGATCAGGTGGCCCTGCGTCTCCCACGGCGCGGATTCGCCGTTCACGTCGACGGACAGGATGTCCATGTACGGGCCGTGCACGGCCATGGATGGCAGATCGTCCCTCAGCGATTCCGCGGTCAACGTCACAACACCGCTGAAGCGCCTCGACAGCAGGGGAAAATCCAGGTCCAGCGCGTAGGACAGCGCGTCGTAACCGCGAATCAGGTCCGATTCCGCGGCCGGCCGCGTCAGGGTTTCGCGCTTCTTCTGAAGACCGGTCCGCGCCGACCCGGCGTCGGCCGATCCTGCGCCGGTCGCGCCTGCTCCGGAGGATGCCACGGCCAGCACCGCGGCGATCAGCAGGGCCGGGACGAAACGGTTTTTCATCCGCGTTTCCTCCGCCGGGCCGGCGGCCCCGGTTTCCGTCTCGGTCTCGGTCCCGGTCCCGGTTTCGGTTTCAGTTTCAGTCCGGGTCTCTGTTTCGGTTTCGGCTCAGCCACAGGCACGAAATCGATTTTTCTCTGGCTCTTGAGCACGCGCGACACGCGCACCTTCATCGAATCACCGAGCCGCACGACCTGCCCCGAGTTCCGGCCCGTGAGCCGGAAATTCGCCGCGTCGTGCACCCAGTAGTCGTCGGACAAATCGGAAATGTGGACGAGGCCCTCGATGAGAAATTCCGGTATCTCCACGAACACGCCGAATCCCGTGACGCCAGACACCACGCCCTCGAATTCGTCCCCGATGTGGCGCTCCATGAATTCGGCCTGTTTGACGCGGATGGACTCGCGCTCCGCCTGCTGGGCGAGCACCTCACGCTCCGTGGACTGCCGGCAGATCTCCGACAGGCTTTCGGCCATGACCGGCCGGC
>CAZNXX010000343.1:0-2167 GCA_964577095.1 uncultured bacterium
CCGGATACGCGATTACAGCGACTCTCCGTTCGCCATTGTCCCGCCGGGAGAGGAGTCCGTGATCACGGTCGACGGGTACAAGGACGCCTTTTACGAGCTTCTCACCGGCCCCGGGAACGGATTCCTGCAGATTCCATACTGCGCGTTCAACGACAACGGAGCGCCCGTGGACAACGCCGACCTTTCGGCCAGGATATGGACGGCCTGGGACGGGGACTGGTTCTACCTGTACGAAGAGGTGATGGACGACACGGTGTCCGGAAGCTCGGCGAACCGGTGGGAGGAGGACTGCCTGGAGCTGTACGTGGACCCGCTTCCGAACGACGCGTCGGTCAATTCGGTATGGAACACGCGCCTGACCGCGCTGAACATCCTGACCCCGGGCGTGCTGGCCGACGACAACATGAACACGGTTCCGGACCCCTCGAAGCTGTTCGCGCGGAGGGCCATTCCCGGCGGGTACGCCCTTGAGCTGAAGTTCCGATGGGCCGCCGTTCTGGCCAATTCGGAGACCGTCAATCCGGTCGCCGGGAACAAGATCGGGTTCGCGATCATGCAGCACGACAACGACGGCCGGGGCGTGCGGCAGGCGTCGTTGCAGTGGGCCGCGGTGATGCTCAACGCGGTGTACAACACGCCGGCCTACCTGGGGACCGTGACCTTCCTCGCGGACAACCGGCTGAGGTTCGAGGCTGTGAACAACATCACCGGCACGGAGAACCCGATTCCGTACAACAGCTCCATCTGCGCGGATCTCCTTTGCGACATCGACGGTTTCAAGGACTCCTTCTATTTCGGCCTGACGGGTCCTTCCGACGGGTATCTGCACCTCCGGTCCTACGCGCACAACGAGAACGGAAGGCCGGACAATGACGCGGATCTGTCCGCGAAGATCTGGACGGCGTGGGATCCGGACTGGCTGTACCTGTACGAGGAGGTGCTGGACGACACGCTCGGCGCGGACGCTCCGAACGCCTACGAGGAGGACTGCTTCGAACTGAACTTCGACCCCCAGCCGACGAGCGCGGCCAACTCGATCCTGCGGGCGCGGCTGACGGCGCTGGACGGGACGTCGCCCGGCGTCGTCCGGCACGACAATCTCGATGCGATCCCCGAGGATTCAAAGTATTATTACCGCAGGCAAGTCCCCGGGGGATACGTGCTGGAGATGGCGATCCGCTGGAACGCCGTCGTGAGCGGAAGCGAGACCATCACGCCCTCAGTGGGAAATATTTTCGGCCTGGCAATCAACCAGCACGACAATGACCTTCGGGGCAGGCGCCAGGCCACGGTGCAGTGGGCGGCCGTTCTGACGGACGCCGTGTGGAACACGCCGACCTATCTCGGAACGGTCCGGTTCCTGCCGGGGAACAAGCTCGAGTTCTCGGCGCGCAACGCCATCACCGGAACGGCGAACCCCGTGCCCTATGACGGTTCCGATTATACGCCCGACGGGATTCAGGACGTTTCTGCGGCGCCGTCCTCATTTCTTCTGAGTATGAATTATCCCAACCCGTTCAACCCCGGAACCCGGGTTTCATACAGTACCGAAACCCCGGGGGACCTGACGCTGATCGTGTACAATCTGCTCGGCCAGAAAATCCGAACCCTGAAGGACGGATTCTGCCCGTCCGGATCGAACGAGGTGGAGTGGGACGGCCTCGATGATCAGGGGAGGATGACGGGCTCAGGCATCTATGTGGCCGTGCTGAAACAGGGCGACAGGACCTTCAGTCGGAAGATGATGAAGATCGAGTGATCATGTATTTCACCGAAGCCGATCCCGCCCCTGCGTTTTCAAAAACGTTCCGCGCGGACGCAGGAGCCTCCGTGTAACAGCATGAAAATGGGGCTCCCACCGCTGCGGGAACACGGGAGAGGCGTAACGGGTCAACGCTCAGGGAGGTTTCGAACCTCCCGGAGCGTTGATTTATGAGCATTTTTGATTGTTTTTCCTTGACATCCGAATGAAATTTTATTATATTTATTCCAATCATTCAAGCGGTTTTATTCTAAGCACGTAAAAAAGCAATGACTTTCACTCGAATTCGAATTAATCTCCTGTTGTCGGCCCTCCTTCTCGGTGTAGGGAACCTTACCGGTCTGGACCTCGGTCTAATCCGGGCGTAAACAAAAGGTCAACCCTACAAACCCCAGCAGCTTCTCT
>CAZNXX010000344.1:0-2160 GCA_964577095.1 uncultured bacterium
CCGCGGTCGAGGCCTGGGCGGTTTCCGTGTGGAAGGACGAGGTGTGGTTCGCGACGGATGACGGTGTGGAGATGCTGAATCAATCGACCGGGGAATGGACCGGTTTTTCCAGGAGGCTGTATCCCACGGGCGGCGCTTTGAATGCGATTGCTGCGGATTCGGACGTCGTGTGGGTGGGCACGGAGGAAGGGGTGCTCAAATATCTCAAATCCGAAAACCGCTGGCGGCGGTTCACGAAAGCGGATGGGTTGCCGCATCCTTCGGTGCGCTGGGTCATACCGGACGGCGAGTATGTTTGGTTCGGTACTGGCGGCGGCCTGACCCGGTTTCTGTGGGATTCGCCGTACAGGAAAGATTAGGTTTCTTCTTCGACGCGTGTTGAAGTGGTATCGATCCCGGAGTGCCAGGCTCCCAAGGGTCGTGTTTTTCCCGCGAAGCACGTTGAAGGTGTCCGCAGTCGCGACATGCTGCTTCGGTTTTTTGAAGATTGATTCAGAATTACCTTGAAATGAGAGGAGTTTTTCTGTATATTAGTGATAATAATTATCATTATCATTTAGGTGGATATTGCCCTCTGCATCATTAAAAACAACTATCTTTTGCTGAGAGATATTTTAAAATAATGTAAATAATGATCTTATAAGTTTTCGCCTTATCTGGAAAATATACCGTAAACAAGGAGAACAGAAATGGAACAGAACACCACCCAAAAGCCGGTCACCATGCCCCGCATTGGTGAAAAAGCGCCTTCGTTCAAGGCCGTCACCACCCAGGGTGAAATCAATTTTCCGGAACAGTACGCGGGCCAGTGGGTCATCCTGTTCAGCCACCCGGCGGATTTCACGCCTGTGTGCACATCCGAGTTTATGACCTTCGCTTCCATGGAGGAGGATTTCGCCAGGCTGAACTGCAAGCTGGTCGGGCTTTCTGTAGATGGCCTGTACAGCCACATCGCATGGCTCAGGACGATCAAGGAAAAGATCGAGTACAAGGGCATGAAGAACGTGGAAGTGAAATTCCCGCTGATTGAGGATATCACCATGGATGTCGCGCGGGCTTACGGCATGATTCAGCCGGGAGAAAGCAGCACCAAAGCGGTGCGCGCGGTGTTCGTCATCGACCCCAAGGGCGTGATCCGCACCATTCTGTATTACCCGCTCAGCCTCGGCCGCAATTTTGACGAGATCATGCGTGTGGTGACCGGCCTCCAGACCGCGGACGCTTTCTCCATCGCCACACCGGCCGACTGGCGCCCCGGGGACGACGTCATTGTCCCGACCGCGGGCTCCTGCGGCGTGGCCAAGGAACGGATGGACAGCAAGACGGACATGACCTGCCACGACTGGTTCTTCTGCACGAAGAAGCTGGACAAGGAAAAAGTGATGGCCGCGATTCAGAAGCCGAAGAAATAGATCCGTTTGGATGAAACAGCCGACCCCGGGGTGTTTCGCAGACCCGGGGTCGTTCATTGATTGACGAAAAAAGCCTCCGCCGGAACCGACGGGGGCTTTTTTACGGACGGCGCAAGAAAAAAATCAGATTGATTTCAACCGCACCATCACGGTAGACGCGCCGCGTCGCCCCTACGGTCCGGGAAAGTCCGGGGAATAAAACTGGGGTTGTCCAAAAAGTCGGAATCATGCGCGCCCTGAGCGAAGTCGAAGGGCGCTAAGTGACGGATTTACATCGCGCCTCGACTCCGCTCGGCGAGCGAGATTCGAGGAAATCCGACTTTTTGGACAACCCCAGTTTTTTTCAATCGTGCCGCAACGCCTCGACCGGGTTCACGGCGGCCGCGCGCATGGCCGGATACAAACCCGCCGCGAGACTGACGGACACGGAGAAAACGAGCGCGCCGAGAATCAGCCAGGGTGAAATATAGAACAGCTCCGCGTGGCTTCCGCCCTCGCGGGCGATATAAATGTTCGCGATGACGTTCGCGATGCGGGTGACAGCCCAGCCGAGCAGGAGCCCGAAAACACCACCGGCGAAACCGATCACGCCCGCTTCCACGAAAAAGATGCCCTTGATGTCCCCCTCGGACGCGCCCACGGCCTTCATGATGCCGATTTCCCGCCGGCGCTCGAGTATGGACATGACCATGGTGTTGATGATGCCGAGCGCGGCCACGACCAGCGCGATGGTGCCCACCGCGCCGAG
>CAZNXX010000345.1:0-2149 GCA_964577095.1 uncultured bacterium
GGGTCAGACGGTCCGCCAGAAACCCGGCCACCGTGTCCGCGATCAGATCGTACGCAGGGTCGCGGTAATGCACGTCATCCTTGAAATACTCCAGCGTCTTCGGAACCGCGGCCTCCAGTTCCAGCAGAGGCACGCCTCTGGATTGCGCGACTCCGATCAGAACCTCCCTGTACCGCTGAAAGCCCCTGGCTGCAGTGGCTGCGCTCCACTTCCGGTCCGGGCCCACGGCTTCCACGTTCACCATGGTCAGGACCTTTTCTTCCTCTACGGTCATGCCTTCATGGAACAGGTTCGGCTGTGTCATGAACACGACCTTCACGCCGTCCATCCTCGCCAGATCGACCAGGGCTTCGAGGTTCCTGCGATAGCTGTCAAGCCCGGGAAAACGGTCCGTATCCACGGTTTCCCGCTCCGGGTAGAACCAGAACCTCCGAAGCGAGGCGCACACGGCGCTCAGCAGGCTCCTGTGGGAGGCGGGCCCGATCATGGGCCCGAAGAAATGGCCGTAATCCGGCCGGAACGTGCCTGCGGAGAAATACGAAAAATCCGCGTTCAACAGCAGGTCATTGATCGTTTCCATGACCACGATCATGTCCGGCTTGAGCGGACGTAGATCGGTCTGGTAGCGGATGAGGAGGTGGAGGGTGGTGTACCACTGGCGGCCGCAGTTGACGACCGAAACGTCCTTCCGCCCCGTTTTTCCGGCCAGCCTCTCCTGTACCCGAGAGGGCCAATCCCTTCCCTTCGAGTCCGGCAGTTCCGTGGTGGAGCCGCCCAGGCAGAAAATCCTGAAAGACCCGCCGGCGGGTTCGAACCTTCCGGACAGGGGCAGGGGAGCGAGCTGAAGAAAGGCGTGCATGCCCGCTGCGTTTCGTACGGCCTCCTGGCGCTTGTGCGACCGCCAGTCCGCAATGGGGTATAGGACGAGGCCGAGCAGAATGGCCGTACCGAGCAGGAGCAGGGGCCCGGTCGCGGACATGCGGCCGGACCGAACCCGGCGGGCGATCCAGGCCGCGGACAGGGCCGCTGCCGGGATTCCGAGGCGCATGGCCCACACCGCTGCGCCGCTCCAACGCGGATGACGGCCCAGGTAATACGGGTCCGGGAACCAGAAGCCGGCCCAGATTACGCAGACGATCGCGAGTGCCGAAAGACCGGCGATCCATTGGAAAAACCGGGATCTCATCATCATTTGTCATCCTTTTTACAGGTCCGAAATGCCGAGACCGCGAAGTTGTAGGTCCGAAATGGCCCGCTTCCCCGGACTTGATCCGGGGAGGCTCGGCATATCGGACCTACAAATGTGACCCGGTGAACTCCCTCACCGCCCGCTCCGTCGCGTCCGCGACCAGAACCGCGGCATTCCGCATGGCTTCCGCGAGCGGCACAGACACGTCCGAAGCCGGAAAAGCCGCTAAGAGCCCGATCGCTTCCTTTTCAGACGGATCCAGATCCACACGCCCTGCCACCGCCAGAACCGGAATCCCGGCCCGGCGGCCCGCCCGGGCCACGCCAGCGACCAGCTTCCCCGAGAGCGTCTGCCGGTCCAGCCGGCCCTCGCCGGTGAGGATCAGGGCCGCGGCCGAAAGATGCTCATGGAACCGGCACGCATCCAGCACCCATTCGGCTCCGGACACGGCTTCGGCCTTCGCGACAGCCATGAGCCCTGCCGCGATTCCGCCGGCTGATCCGGCTCCCGGAATGTCCCGAACCCGCAGGCCGCTGGCGGCTTCGAGTATGTCGATGAAATTGGCCATGCCCGCTTCGAGAATGCCCATATCCGCGTCGGAAGCGCCTTTTTGCCGGCTGTACAGGGCCACCGCGCCCCGGGCTCCGAGCAGGAGGCTGGTCACGTCGGTGGCGACCCGAAAGCGCGATTCTGCGACAGCGGCAGGAAGACCGGAGAGGTCGACTGCGCTGACGCGCATCATGTCCGCGCCGGTCATCGGCTGGCGTATCTCCCTTCCCGAGCGGTCCATGAAACGGCCGCCCAGGGCCTGAAGCGCCCCTGAACCGCAGTCACATGTGGCGGACCCGCCGGTGAAGACCACGATGTCCCTGAACCCCGATTCCAGGCAGTGCCGTATCAATTCGCCCGTGCCGAATGTGGTGGTGTGCAGGGGATTTCTCAGATCCGCGGGAACGAGCT
>CAZNXX010000346.1:0-2140 GCA_964577095.1 uncultured bacterium
ATGGAGGAAGTCACCTATCAGGAACTCGTGATTGTCTGCGAGAAGTGCAAAACCGTACGGAAAACCCCGGTTCAGACGTATGAGCAGTGTCTTGAGCTTTTCCGTTCCCACAAGTGCCCGAACGGATGCGGTCCCAATCTCTACAGCTTTTTCACTGTCGGCCAGCTGAAAAAATAGCGTTTTCCCCATATTTAATCCTTGACAAACAGCCGAAATTTATTAAATTATAGCCCGAGAGTCAACCAAGCGGGAATAGCTCAGTTGGTAGAGCGTCACGTTGCCAACGTGAATGTCGCGGGTTCAAGTCCCGTTTCCCGCTCCAAACCGGCGGCGTAGCCAAGTGGCTAAGGCGAAGGTCTGCAAAACCTTTATTCAGCGGTTCGACTCCGCTCGCCGCCTCCAATGAACCGGCCGGGATGGCGGAATAGGTAGACGCAAGGGACTTAAAATCCCTTGTCCCGCAAGGGGCGTGCCGGTTCGATTCCGGCTCCCGGTACAGCGTCTGCGTCAGCCTGGACTTTCCGCCCACCGATCGGTGGGTCGTTTTTTTTTCGGCGATTTTGGAGGAGACCTGTTCCAGGCAGTCATTTTCGATATGGATGGAGTGATCGTAGACACAGAACCGCTCCACAAGAAAACAGAACGCGTCACCCTGAGCCCATTCGGCATCACTTTGACCGACGGGGAACTCGATTCCTACATGGGAACCGAGGCAAAAAAGCTCATGACGCGTTTTATTGAACGTTATCACTTAAACGTTACCTTTGACGTTTTATATGCTTCGTATAAATCGAATCTGCTCCGTCTTTTCGGAGAGGGAGTTCCTCCGGTTCCGGGAACTTACGATTTGATCCGAACCCTGTCCGGGGCCGGAATTCCGATCGCGGTCGGGTCCAGTTCAAACCGCGAGCTGGTTCAACTCGTTCTGTCTCAGACCGGCCTCGCGGATCGTTTTACTGCGGTTGTTACCGGAGACGACGCGGCCCGCTCGAAGCCGCATCCGGACATATTCATCGAGGCGGCTGCCAGACTTGAAACGCTACCCGGCCGGTGCGTGGTTATCGAGGATTCAACGAACGGCGTGGCCGCAGCCAAGGCGGCCGGCATGTTCTGCGTGGGATATCGCAATCCGAACAGCACGGGTCAGGATCTGACCCCGGCCGACTGGGTGGTCCGGTCCATGGAGGAAATCACGGTCGGCAGGCTGGCTGCAATGACCGGACAGGCGGCCGGCGGGGCCTGAGCCATTTTCAGAGAGGATTTGTTTCATGCAGGATCTCCAGCGGCGGTTCTTCGAGGCTTTCGGGAAGGCTCCGTCATTCCGCGCCGCCGCACCCGGCAGGGTCAACCTGATCGGCGAGCACACGGATTACAATGACGGGTACGTTCTGCCGGTCGCGATTCAGTTCAGTGTGACGGTCCTGGCCTCGCCCCGGACGGACGGCCGGGTGAACCTGGTGTCCGCGGATTTCGACAGCCGGGTTTCCTTTCCGCTCGAGGAACCGCTGACCCGGGATGCGTCCGCGGCGTGGAGCGACTACCCCAAGGGTGTGCTGTCGGAATTTCTGAAGGCCGGGCTCCGGCCGTCCGGCATGGACGCAGTGTATAGCGGCAACGTTCCCGTCGCCTCCGGCCTGAGCTCCTCGGCCGCGGTCGAGACCGCCTTCGCCGTTCTGATCCGGCGCATGAACGGCTTCGCCATCGGCGACACGGATCTCGCCCGGCTCTGCCAGGCCGCGGAGAACCGCTTCGTCGGCATGAACTGCGGCATCATGGACCAGTTCATCTCCGCGCTCGGGCAGGCGAATGCCGCGCTGTTCCTCGACTGCAGGTCCCTCCATTACGAGATTGTCCCTTTCCCGTCCGACCTGTACGACGTGGTGATTCTCAACACGCGAAAGAAGCGCGAACTGACGGGTTCGGAATACAACGAGAGAAGGAGCCAGTGCGAGGAGGGCGTCCGGCTTCTGTCGGGCGCGTTGCCCGGCATACGGGCCCTGCGCGACGTGTCCACCGCGGAATTCGAGCGCCATGCCGGCCGTCTGCCCGAAACCGTGCAGCGGCGCTGCAGACACGTGGTGGAGGAGAACCAGCGCGTGCTGGATTTCGTATCCGCCCTGCGGGAGCGGGACGAGGCCTC
>CAZNXX010000347.1:0-2136 GCA_964577095.1 uncultured bacterium
GGAAGGTGAAAGTCGATCTCAGCCGCTGTTACGGATGCGGCGTGTGCCGGGCGGTGTGCCCAAAGGACGCTGTCCTTCTGAAGGATAGGAAGTCCGAGCCTGTAGCGGCGGGTTTATGGTGATAAAAAGTTCATGATTCATAGTTGAAAAAGAAAACAGGTTGACTTCTCGATACTTCTTTTAACTATGAACTGTATTCCAGCGGTTCCCTGTTGTCCGTGAAAAATTAACCTAAAGAAATCGGGATAAAGAAATGACAGACATACAATGGCAGACGCTTCTGGCCGTCATCCGCGGTGAAAAGCCGGCGAAACCCGTGGCTGGGTTCATCATCGACAGCCCCTGGCTGCCGAACTGGTTCGGCATCGACATCCTCGACTACTTCACCAGCGAGGAGAAGTGGTTCGCGGCCAACCAGAAGGCCATCGGGACATTTCCCGACGCGATGTTCCTGCCCGGGTTCTGGTCCGAGTTCGGGATGTGCACCGAGCCATCGGCTTTCGGCGCGAAAAGCATTTTTCACCGGAACGAGTTCCCGTTCGCGGAAAAGGCCGTTCTTGGCATGGAGGACATGGGCCGGATCACCGAGCCGGATCCGAGAACCGACGGCCTGCTCCCGTTCATGCTGAACCGGCTGAGGGGCGCGGAGCCCCGCATCCGGGACATGGGCCACCGTATCCGATTTTCCGTGTCCCGCGGCCCGCTGAACATCGCGACCTTTCTGATGGGCACAACGGAGTTTCTCACGGCCATCCGCATGATGCCCGACGAATCGCACAAAATGCTCCGCATCATCAACCGATTCCTCATCCGGTGGCACGAGGTCCAGCGGGAAGCCTTTCCGGACATCGACGGCATGCTGGTGCTCGACGACATCGTGGGGTTCATGAGCGGGGACGACTTCAGGGAGTTCGGCCTGCCGTACATGAAGGAGCTTTTCGCGGCGGATGTGTCGGTGAAAATGTTCCACAATGACGCGGAATGCGAGGCGAGCGCGTCTTATTACCCGGAGATCGGCATCAATTTCTACAACCCCGGCATACAGACGCCCTACACGAAGCTGAAGGAGCTGACCGGCAACAAGCTGGCGATTCTGGGCAACATTCCGCCCCGCGACGTTCTCGCGGCCGGAACCCCTGCGGATGTGGATGCCGCGGTGAAAAAGCTGATTGCCGAAGCCGGGCGGAACCCGGAAAAGCTGGTCTTTTCCTGCGCGGGCGGCATGCCGCCGAACGTGAAGACCGGGAACATCCGGGCGTTTCTCGAGGCGCTGAAGTAGGCCGCCCGGATTTTTGCATGTGGGGCTGTCCAAAAAGTCGATTCACCCGCGCTCTGAGCGAAGTCGAAGGGCGCTATGTAACGGATTTACAGCTCGCCTCGACTCCGCTCGGCGAGCGGTAATCGTTGAAATTCGACTTTTTGGACAACCCCGTGTGTGCGGATCCGCGAAGCATCCGGATTAAAAAAGCAACCTTTTTCGAGAAGGTTGCCTTTTTTTATCCTCCGGGAGGCCCCCGCCGCGCGGGACCAAGCAACGATCGTATTGAACTATTGAAGGCCCTTCGGGGGCTGAACGAGCGGGCGGCGCTCAGTGCGACATGGACGGTGCCGCTGTTCTGATTTGCGACGCACCTTCAAGGTGCGTCGCAAATACTATTTCGTCAGCCTCAGCAGAACCACGTCATGGGGCGCGACGGTCGCCTTGAACGGGACGGCCGTGGTGCCCGCTTCCCTGCCCGCCCACAGGTCGCGAATTGTCATTTCCGTCTTTTTGAAGTCCACATACGTGTGTGATACGCCGTCGTTCACCGCGTCGGCCTTCCAGTCGTAATGCACCTTCCGGGGCGCATCGCCGCGGTTGAAGAAGCAGAAGGCCAGGTCGCCGCGCATCAGCGGTTTCACCCACACCTCCAGATCCCCGCTTTTCATGAACCGGAATCCCTGCACCCCGAGCGAGTCCTGGTCCACGGCGATCGCCTCCCGGTTGGTGAGAATGCGGACCGTTTCTGGGGACATGCGCCGCAGGTCGTTTCCGGCCATCAGGGGCGCGGCCAGCATGCACCACAGGGTGAAATGGGCCCTGTCCTCGGTCGCGGTCATGCCGCCGTTCCCGACCTCCATCATGTCCGGGTCGTT
>CAZNXX010000348.1:0-2132 GCA_964577095.1 uncultured bacterium
ACACCTTTTACCGGGGCGGAACGGACCGCTGGCTGCTCCACCTCAGGGGCGGGCCGGGCACATCCATGCTCCTGACCGTGGACGGGAAGACCCGCCGGATCGACACGCGCAGCGCGCTGAACCGGGCGCCGGCCGCCTATTCCGCATGGCACCCGTCCGGGGAGAAGATCGCGTTCTCGGTCAGCCAGCTCCTGCTGTTTTTCCACGCCACGGGCGAGAACCGGGACGTCCTGGACCGCGGATCGGACATCCTTCTCTACGATATCCGGACGAACACGGTAAGCGCCGCGGCCGCGCTCGCGGACACCAACCGCATGGAGATATGGCCGGCCTGGTCGCCGGACGGCCGCGCGCTCTATTACTGCAGCGCGCCCCGTCTCGAGACCTACGTCAATCCCCCCGGTTCCGCGGAACCGTTCGCGTACGACCGCATCCGCTACGACCTGATGAAGATCCCGTACGATCCGGAATCGGGCGTCTGGGGAAAACCAGAGACCATCCTGTCCGCGGCCGACGCCGATGCCAGCGTGCTTGAGCCCCGGGTTTCGCCGGACGGACGGTTCATTCTGGTGACCGTGTCCGCGTACAGCCAGTTCCCCATCTACCTGCGCAGCGCGGACCTGGCGCTCGTGGACGGCCGGACCGGACAATGGCGGCGTCTCAGCGAAGCCAACAGCGACCGGGCCGAAGGGTTTCATTCCTGGTCATCGAACGGACGCTGGATCGTGTTCGCCAGTAAGCGGGCGGACGGACTGTTCTCCAGACCGTATCTCTGCCACATCGACCCGGCGGGGACCGCGTCCCGGCCCTTCGTGCTCCCACAGGAGGATCCGCTCTTTTACGGGACCTTCCTGGAAAACTACAACGCGCCCGAATTGTCGGTCGAGCCGATCACCATCTCCCCCCGCGCCCTCAGCCGCGCGGCCTTTGACGACAAATCCGCCGTCAAAGCGGAACCCGTCCGGCCCTGAGCCAGGTCCGGCCCGAAGCCCCGGCCGGCCGATTTCGAACCGAAGAACGGAAAACCCAATGGTCAAACGCACCGTCGAACTGCATCCCTCGTTCAAGCTGTTCACCACGACCGTCAACGGCCGCCAGCTTTACTGTACGGCCTCCTTCACAGATCCGGCGGGCGATCCCGCGCTTTCGGCTTCACGGCTGTACGCCCGGGTTTCAGAGATTCTCGCGGAATCTTCCATGGAAATCGTTCACGAACGCCTGTTCGGCGACCTCTCCGCCCGGGAGACCGTGATGAAGGCGCGCACGCACGCTGAGACCGGCGCGGACTGGCCCGTCACCTACATTCAGGGCCTTTCGTGCTCCGGCGCGCCGTTCACCGGCGTCCAGATCCGGGCCGTACGCCCACTGGCCGAAGGCGACCGGGTCTGGACCGCTTACGACGACGGCCGTCCCGTGGGCCGCGCCTGGAAGCGGAACGGCGCCTCGTTCATCATCATGCAGGATTGCCACGGGTTGAACGGAGCCGGCTCCTCACCCGGTTCGGCGGAACGGATGGCTCAGACCGACCACATGTTCCGCAAAGCCGAGCGCATCCTGAAGGACGAAGGATTCTCCTATCCGGACGTGGTGCGCACCTGGATCTACATCGCCGACATCCTGGACTGGTACGGCGATTTCAACAAGGCACGGAACGCCTGCTACGCGGACTTCGGCTTTCTGGGGGGAAAGCGCGAGGACGGGAAACCGGCTGAAACGCTCTACCTGCCGGCCAGCACGGGCATTGAGGGCCGGAATCCGGCGGGAGCGGCAGCCACAATGGATGTTTTCGCGGTCCGGCGCACGGAGGGGAGCCCGGTCCGCATCCGTCACATCACCGGGAGCCAGCAGAAATCCCCCTTTCGTTACGGGTCCGCCTTCTCCCGGGCAGTGGTGGTGGACGAAGAGGAGGGTAAACTGATTCTGGTGTCCGGAACGGCCTCCATCGACGAGGCGGGCCGCAGCATCCACCTCGGCGACGTCCGGGCCCAGATCGAACAGACCCTGGAGGTGATCTCCGCCCTGATCGCCCCGGAAGGCGCGACCCTGGCGGACCTGTGCGAAGCCACGGTGTTCCTCAAGCGCAAGGAGGATCTGCCCGTGTACCTCTCCATCGCGGAGACCCGGGGCCTGAC
>CAZNXX010000349.1:0-2128 GCA_964577095.1 uncultured bacterium
CGGTTCCAGCTGTCCCTGAAATCCGCGACCCAGGGTATGCCGAGCCTGCGCTTCAAGAAGTAACCGGCGAGATGGGCGGAATGCGGAGGCGACGTGGTGAATACCGCCTGTATCCTGTTTTTTCCAGCGGCCCGGATGCCCGCCTGCACCGCGAAAGGCACCCATCCGATTTTGGAATCCGGAACGAATAACCATGGCAGAATGGCGCGGTTGAGTATGACGGTCAAGTTGCCGGCTGAACCGGCTCCGGCTTCTGCCCTGCCCCACGCAAGAAAAGCCAGGCGGAGCGGATCCAAGGACTCCGTGCGGATCACCCGTGCCCGTTCAATGTCGCATTCCAGGGAGGAATCATGGCCGTGATACCGCACGTCCTTCACGGTCAGAACGATCGGGTTCCATCCGAACATAGGCAGGTATTTGACAAACTTGACTGAACGCTGGACCCCTCCCATGCCCATGGGCGGGAAATAATAGGAGAGGAAGAGGAGGTTGCGCATGATCAGTGCTCGGTATTTTTTTCTATTTTAAATATTCGAGAATATCCGTGAGTATTCGTGGTTAAAGAAATAAAAAAAACCTCCCCGGATCTTCGCTGACGCGGACTCGCAGCCTCGCGGAGCCCCCGCAAGAAAGCGGATCTCGGGATGACAGATGTTACAAAAATCCGTTATCCCTTCATTCGTTCCATCCACCGCCTGAACGTCCGAATTTCGCCCTGCTTGAAGAACCGGACCGCCAGAAGCATGGGCAGGGCTGCCAGCAAAAGGCCCACTCTCAGCCAGACTGAATGTCCGGCAGGCGTGAAGGTTCCCAGGATGTATAGAAATGCCGTGATCGCGGCGATTTTGAGAATGCGGTCCCATTCATAGGGAATCGGATACAGCCTGCGGTTGACTGCCCACAAAAGGCCGGCCATCACGGCATACGCCAGAGTGATGGACCATGCCGCGCCGTGTATGCCGAACAGGGGGATCAACAGGATATTGCCCGCGACAGCGACCAGAGCGCCTGTTCCTGTGATGAAAGGGAGCCATGCAGTCTTCTTTTTCAGGTATACGCCCACAATGAAGTTGGCGTACGCGCCGTAAAACACGTACGCAAGCAGGATAGGCGGGACGATCGACAGGCCCGATTCGAACTCAGCCCCGATCAGCCTGAAGCCGAAAAGAGAGATCCCCCCGATTTCCCTTATAAATAGAGAGAATAACAGGAAGAGAAATCCTGTCACAGCAGCGAAGTAGGTCAGCACCCGGCCGAACACTGCGGGCGCGTCTTCCTGTTTCGCGGTCGAGAGGAAAAAAGGATGCCAGGCGAAACGGAAAGCGGCCACGACCAGGGACATGAACATGCCGAACTTGGCGCCCGCGCTGAACAGGCCATTCGCCTCAGGCCCGATCATGCGGTCCACGAAAAACCGGCTGATCTGGTCCATGATCACGACTGCCAGAGTGGACGGAACATAGGGGATCCCGAAACGCATCAGTTCTGCGAGCACGGGTTTGGAGAAAACCGGCCTCAGCCAGCGGATGAACAGCCGGGCTGTGGAGATCAGAGTCAGAACCGAAGCCACCAGGTTCGCCCAGAAAATACCCTCGATGCCCATGCCCATGCGAACCACGAATACGAGATTGAGGACCAGCGTGGCGACGATGTTGAACGAGTTCTGGAGCACGAATTCAACTGGCTTCTCCTCAGCCCGCAGGGTCAGGAAAGGCAGGAGCCGGAGGGCGTCGGCCAGGCAGATGCCGGCCGACAGGCGGATTAAAGTCGCGAACCGGTCCGAGCGGAATACAATTCCGGAGAAAAACCCGGGATTCAGGAGGAGAATGCAGGAGAAAACCACGCCTGTGATGAAAATCATCCAGAACGCGGTGCTGAACACCCGCTCCTTCTCCTTCCGGTCCGCGCCGAGTATGAAGAAGCGGAGAAAGGCCACATCCAGGCCGTAACTGAACAGCACCTGCAGTATGGCCAGGGTCGAGAACAGCAGCGTGGCGCGGCCGTACTGGTCCGGCGGAAGGCAGTTTGTGTGTATGGGCAGAAGCAGAAAACTGATGGACCGGCTCACGATGTGGCCGATGCCGTAAACCGCGGAATGACGGGTGAGACGCTTGATGGATTGAAGCAT
>CAZNXX010000350.1:0-2124 GCA_964577095.1 uncultured bacterium
TCGATGCGCTTCATGATTTTCCTCCTCGAGCTTCCGAATTCGGGCAAAAGCCCCAATGACTCCGCCCCGAACACGTTCCATTTGAGCACGGCCAGCAGTCCGAGGCCGTACGATTCCGGCGACAGGCGTCTCCTCGCGATCACCATGTCGTCGCACAGGCATTCCCGTAGCAGGTGCATCCGGCTGACCGCGACCCAGACCGCGGGGTGGAAGAAATAGACGACCTGAAGGACGTTCTGGAAGCGGATCCACAACGCGTCCAGAGTCTTGACGTGGGCCAGTTCATGGCCGATGATCGATTCGAGCAGTTCCGGGTCGTTCCGTTCCAGCGCGGCCACGGGAATGTGAATCACCGGCCTGCGGACGCCGAGCGTGAACGGGGACAGGCAGAGATCCGAGGTCACGATCCGGACCGGCCGCCGGATGCCGTACATCCGTCTCCATTTCCCGGCCGCTATCGACGCGCCGTCTGCGGCGGGAGAGACCGCCTGCCGGGTGATCCGCCGGAACGCGAGCAGTCGGCGGCACATGACCGCGGACAGAGCCAGCACGCCCGTCATCCAAATCGCCAAAACCGCGGCAGCCCACGGGAAGGAGCGTGACTCAACGGAAAACGGACCGGTTTCTTCGGATTCATCCCCCAGGGAATGGCCGAAACCGCCGGTTTCCGTTTGCGGCGCGGAGACCGCGGACGTTCTGATCGAAAACAGGGCCGACAGACCGACAGCGTCCAGAATGCCGCGTCCGCTGAACGGAAGGGAAAAATCGGGCGGGAGTACGAGCCGGACGAGAACCAGGGCGTACAAACCCAGGTGGAACAGAGGGGAGCTTTTCCGGAAAATCCGGACCAGGATCAGCACGAAGACGAACAGGACGGTCGAAAGCAGGGTCTGCGTCAGAAGAAACGGCAGAACCGCGTTTCCAGCCTGATCGAGCCAAAGGATGACGGAGCCGTTCACGGATCAATTCCCCCTCTTCTTGTCCTTCAACAGCGCCTCGAGCTCGCGGATTTCGTCCGGCGTGATCGCCTTGCTCCGGGTGAACAGGGACACCACCGCTCCGGCGTCCATCTCCAGGACGCGGTCCGCGAAAAATTCGACCATTTTCGCCAGACCAGCCGGGCGGCTCACAACCGGATTGTAAAGAAAAACGCCGTGGAATTCCTCCCGGGTCAGAAGACCCTTGGCCACCATGCGGTCCATCATGGTCTTGGTGGTCGTGTAGGCCCAATGATACACGGGCTTGAGGCTTTCGTGAACCTCGCGTACGTTCCGCTTGCCGTCCTTCCAGAGCACGCGCAGGATGTCGTACTCGGCCTTGGACAGTTCGGGTGTGGATTGCGTCTTGGACATGGCTCCCCTCTGATTATCGGCAATACTGCTACTTTGTAGCAAACATCCTAAATATACACAATCCTGTTTAAAAGTCAAGTTGTTTTTTTCGTCATTCCCGCGTTTTATTAACGGGAATCCCCTGGATCAATGATGTTCAAGAAAACGATGGTTGCTTCCCCTCCCTGGATCCCCGACTGAAGAATTCGGGGATGACATTGCCTACCCCAAAGCTTCGACGGGGCATTCCCGCGTATTTTTTGCGGGAATCCCCTGGAACAACGACGCCGGCGTCAAACAGGCAAAAAAAATCCCGGTTCCGCTTGCGCGGAACCGGGATGGAGTTTGCGGGCAGTCGTTACACTACGCGCACGTTGGCGGCCTGGAGACCTTTGGGGCCTTTTTCAACGTCGAATTCAACGGTGTCTCCTTCATGGAGCTCCTTGAATCCGTCGCCCACGATGGCTTTAAAATGGACGAAAACGTCCTCGCCCTCGGCGCGCTTGATGAATCCATAGCCTTTGGTCCGATTGAACCACTTGACGGTTCCCTTTTCCATGGACCTGTTCCTTTCAACTTGTTCTTTTCTCTGCATTCGGCAGAGGCGATCCTGTAACCGGTTGCCCGCTGACCCCTATAAATGAAAAATCGCGACACTGATCTTTCCGTGTTGCGATGGGGCTGACTCTGTTGACGATGTAATACGGTGCAAACTGATGACCGCTCAACCGATCTTACAGACGCTCATGGCAAAACAACGGTGTACAGTTGTGTTTGTTGGTATTAATATATA
>CAZNXX010000351.1:0-2119 GCA_964577095.1 uncultured bacterium
GAACCCGGAACTCGGAACCCGGAACCCGGAACTCGGAACCCGGAACGCTTTTAATCCTCATCTTCGGAAGGCATCATGATCAGAGATCTTAAAAAACTCCAAAACACGGAATTTGACTTGTTGATCATCGGCGGCGGCATTTACGGCGCGACGGCCGCATGGGAGGCCGCCTCGCGCGGGCTCCGCACGGCCCTCGTCGAAAAGGCGGATTTCGGCGGCCTGACCTCGGCCAACAGCCTCAAGATCGTGCACGGCGGCCTGCGTTACCTGCAGACCCTCGACCTGGCCCGCGTGCGCGAATCGGTGCGGGAGAGGCGCATCCTGCTGTCCGTCGCGCCGCATCTCGTGCGGCCCATGTGCTGCGTCATGCCGACCTACGGTCTGATGATGAAGAGCAAATGGGTCATGCGGTTCGGCATGATCGCCAACGACATCCTGAGCTTCGACCGGAACCGCGGGCTGGACCCGGAACACCGTATCCCCCGGGGCCGGGTCGTCTCCAAGGAAGACTGCATCGGCCTGGTGCCTGGCATCAACGGCGGCCGGGTCACGGGCGGCGCCTACTGGTCCGACGCCCAGATGGTCAATTCGGAGCGGCTCCTGCTCGCCTTTATCCTGTCCGCCGATCAGGCCGGCGCGGTGTGCGCGAATTACGCCCAGGCGGTCGACTTTCTGCGCGTGAAGAACCGGATCGCGGGCGCCGTGGTGAAGGACGCCCTTACAGGCGCGGAATTCGAGGTGCGGTCCCGGATGGTCCTGAACGCCTCGGGCGGATTCGCGGATCCGGTGCTGGCCAGGGCCGTTCCGGGCATCCAGAATAAAATGATCCGGCTGTCCACGGCCATGAATCTCGTTCTGAACCGCGGCCTGCTTCCGGGATGCGCCGCGGGCGTCAGCAGCCGTTTCTCCCACCGGCGCGCGGACGGGAGCGAATACAAGGGCAGCCGTGTGTTGTTCCTCGCGCCCTGGCAGGGAGTCACTCTGGCCGGCACTTTTCATAAGCCCTACACGGGCGATCCGGAGGCTATGGCCGTCACCGAATCGGACATTGAATCGGCTCTCTCGGAAATCAGCCGCGCGGTACCGGGCGCCGCGTTCCGGCGCGAGGACGTCTCCTTCTTCCACAAGGGATTCCTGCCCATGGAGGGCGTGAATCCGAAAACGGGCGAGGTGCGGCTGACGCCGCATTACCGGATACATGACCATTCCGTGGAGAACGGCGTGGAAGGCATCGTGTCCGTGGTCGGCGTCAAATACACCACGGCCCGTGACGTGGCGGAACGGACATTGAACCTCCTGGTGAAGAAACTGCGCACGCCGGTCGGGCAGTCCGTTTCGCGAAACACGCCCCTGCGCGGCGGGGACATCCGTCGGTTCGAGTCGTTCGCGGAGAACGTCAGGACCAGCGCCCCGTTCGGACTCGCGCCGGCCGTCCTGAACCACCTGCTGTCGCAGTACGGCACGGAGTATCCAGCGGTGCTGAAACTCATCGAGGGCCGGCCGGAGCTGGGGAAAACCCTGCCCGGCTCCGTTGATGTGATCGGAGGGCAGATCGTGCACGCGGCGCGCGAGGAGGCCGCGGTGCGGCTGTCCGATGCCGTGCGGCGCCGCACGGGCCTGGGGTCCGCGAAGCATCCGGGCGCCGAGGCGCTGGAAGCCTGCGGCCGGCTCATGGCCGCGGAGCTCGGGTGGGACGAGGCCAGGCTGAAAAGCGAAATCCGGGACGCGGAAGCCGCCTACGCGCCGGCTCGGGAGAGCGCCGCATGAGCCGCGTTCTCGTGACAGGCGGCGCCGGGTATACAGGCGGCCATCTGTGCAGGCATCTCGCGGGCCGCGGCCACAAGGTGCGGACCCTGGCGCTTCCGGGAAGCGACACCGGTGCGCTGGCCTCCGCGGGCATCGAGACTGTGACCGGGGACCTGACGAAACCGGAGACCCTGGATCACGCGGTCCGGGACGTGGAGACCGTGTACCATATCGCGGCCGTGTACCGCGAGGAGAACGTGCCGAAGCGGCTGTTCTTCGACGTTAATGTCGGCGGCACGCGGAACCTGATCGAGGCCTCGATGCGGCGCGGGGTGAAGCGCTTCGTGCACTGCAGCACGGTCGGCGTGCAGGG
>CAZNXX010000352.1:0-2114 GCA_964577095.1 uncultured bacterium
CGGCAGGCGCTGGCGCTGGAGGGCACCGACGACTACGGCGTCACGGAAGGGAGAATCGGATATTTCATCGAGACGCCGGACAGGCCGGCCGCGGCCGCGACGGACACGGTTTTCATCGACATGCCGGTTCCCGGCCGGCCCCCGCTCCGGCTCTCCCTGGATACCCTCTGGAATCTGGAGTCCCTTCAGATGTTTCCGGAGGACCGGGTCCTTTATTTTTTCGAAGTCCGGGACAATGACGCGGTTTCAGGACCGAAAAGGGGAAGAAGCCCTCTCCACGCGATCCGGTTCCCGTCCGTGATGGAGATCATCCAAAAGACGGAGCAGGAGCAGGATTATCAGCTGAACGCGGTGGAGACCATCGCCGAGGACAGGCGGGCCTTTGAAGAGGAGATCCGGGCCCTGTCGGATCTGATGAAAACCGGACAGGACCCGACGTGGAGCCGCAAGGAGAACCTCAGCCGCGGCGTCGAACGGCAGATGCGGCAGGAGGATGAAATCCGCGAGCTTCAGCAGCGGCTCGAAGCACTCGAGGAGACCGTGGAATCGGATGAACGGATGGGACTGGAAGCACTGGAAAAAGTGAGGGAGCTCCAGAAACTGTACGGTGAAATCGATTCTCCGGAACTGCGCGAGAACCTGGCGCGTCTCAATGAAGCGCTGAAACAGGCCGATCCCGAAACGCTGAGACGGGAGGCGGAGCGTTTTCAGATTTCACAGGAGGATGTGCTGAAGGCGCTTGACCGCACGATCAGTCTCATGCGCCGCATGAAAACGCAGATGCAGGTCGAGAGCCTGATCCGCCGCGTGAATGACATGGCCAGGCGCCAGGAAAAACTGAATGACAAATTCAGTGACGGGAACCCGCCCGGACGCGACGCCGCGATCCGGGAAGAGGAAAAACTGAAACGTGAATCCGAAACCCTGGGACAGGATGCGGATGCGCTGTCCGATTCGGGGGCCGTACATCCCGAGTTTCCGGATTCGGCTTTCAGCGGTTTTCTGTCGGACTGGGAAAACCTGGATTTCCCCGGCCAATTCAAATCCATGACCGAGAAGCTCAGGGCCGGGGATGCGTCCGAAGCCGGCCGGATGGGTCAGGAAACGGTCCGTTCCCTGGACGCGATGAAGGAGAGGCTGGAGCGGGTCCGCGATATGCTGGAGAACAAAAGCGGTACGCTCGAGTCGCTGGCCCGCAGGTCCGAACGGCTTCTGGAACTTTCGGGAAGCCAGGAATCGCTCATGGCGGAAACAGCATCTGGCACCCGGACGGGATCCGAGGCCGCGGAAATGCAGGAGGCGCTGAGAGCGGAGCTGGATGCGGAGACGGATTCGCTTTTTCGCATGTCGAAACAGAATTTTTCGGTCACGCCCAGGATCGCGGAGGCGCTTCGCGACGCGATGTCCGGAATGCAGCAGAGCCTGCAGCGTCTGGAAAACCGGGATGGAAGCGGGGCCGCAGCCGGTCAGGCCAGGGCCATGGGCGACCTGAACAAAGCGGTCATGGAAATCCAGTCCGCGGCGGAACAGATCCGCGCCTCGGGATCCGGGTCCGGAATGCAACAGTTCTTCGACCAGATGGGCGGGATGAGCGCATCACAGCTCGCGCTCAACCAAAAACTGGCTGACCTGCTCAGGCCGGGCTCTGGAGGAGAACTGTCTCTGGAGGCGCGGGCCGGCATGCCCAGGCTCGCGGCCGAGCAGGACGCGCTCCGGCGGCGGCTCGAAGATCTCGTACGGCAGTTTGAGGGACGCGGCCGGCGGCCGGCGGATATGACCGGCATTCTCGAAGACATGAAGCGGAGTGTGGAGGAATTGCTCCGTGGAACCGTAAATTCCGCGACACACGACAGGCAGAGGCGCATCCTGTCGCGCATGCTGGAGAGCCAGCGGTCGCTTCGGGAACAGGACGAGGGCCGGGGGAGGAAGGCCAGATCCGGAACGAACGTGATCCGTTCCGGCCCGGATGCCGGCCAGGGCCGCCCTACCGATTCACAGCTCCTGTTCATGCGGAGACTTGAGGAAATGTCCGAGGAGGGGTTCACGCCGGAATACCGCTCGTGGATACGGGATTATTTCGAACAACTGGCCAGGGAAAAACGCTGAACGCATGA
>CAZNXX010000353.1:0-2087 GCA_964577095.1 uncultured bacterium
TCGCCGATCCGCTCCAGGATGATGCGTTCAAACATCGTGCGCTGGGGCTCGGGCCCGGATACGAGGAAGAGGATGTCCGCGCCCTTACGTGGACTTTCCGGCCGTCCCGTTCCGAGACTGGTCAGGGGGCCCACGTACCGGATTTTCGGATGCCGGGCCAGGCGACAGGAATGGGAGAGGTCCCCCGAGAGGTTCGGCAATCCCCCGTCGTCAGGCACCCACACGGTCCGATACCGCTGGAAGCAGAACCGATTGAAGATTTCACTGACCACGGCCGCGCGCGTGAATCCGGCCGGCACCTGAAAACGGAGTTGATGGGTCATGAAATGCGAAGGCACGCGGGTGGAATAACAACCGTACCGGTTGTCCGACACCACGGCGTCCGGCCTGAACCTGTCCACCAGGGTCTCGACCGCGGCCTGCTCCTGCCGCAGGCGACGGAAAATGCCGGGAACCTGGAGCAGGAGACCCGGCACGAGCCCGGCGCGGGTTCGGCTGTAGCGGATATTGTAGTCCGGAAGGTCAACGAAGCGGCAGTCGGGGAATTCAGCGCGGAGCAGGGCCAGGGACCGGTCCGTGGAGGCGATGATCACGCGGTCGCCCCTGTCCCGCATCGCCCGGATCACGGGTATGCTCCGGGTGGCATGGCCCAGGCCCCAGTTCAGCACGCAATAGAGTACGGTTTTACGGCGCATCCGCGCTCCGCGGGGTTTTCCCTCGGCCGTTTTCAGAGTACCGGGTCAGGGTGACGCCGCCGATGACCAGGGCCGTGCCCGCGATCAGGGAGACGGTCACGGGCTCGCGCAGAATCAGCACGCCGAGCGCCACCGCGCTGACCGGTACGCCGTTGATGAACTGGCTGGCCCGTATCGCGCCGAGCCTGGCCACGCCCTGGTAATACCAGACGAATCCGAGCACCGTTCCGAGCAGTCCCAGGTAGAGCAGGCCGATCCAGGCGCCCGGGGTCACTGAGCACAGGCGGGACGGCAGTCCCTCGCGCCAGGCGGGTCCCAGGAGCAGGACGTCTCCGATTATCGTGGACCAGAAAACGGCTTTCAGGGGCGGCACATGCGCCAGCACGGATTTGCCGATCAGCGAATACGCCGCCCAGCTGAAAACACATCCCAGAATGAAGCCCTCGCCCCTGCCCAGGCCGCCCGAAAAAAGGGAAGCGGGATTCCCCCGCGATATGACGAACAGGGCGCCGGAAACGGATATCAGGATGCCCGCTGTTTTACGGACCGTCAGGCGTTCCCATCCGAACAACGAGGCGAAAAGGGCGATGAATACGGGGTTCGAGGCCACAATGGCCGAAGCCCGGCCCGCCTCGACATGCTTCAGGCCGGCGAAGAAGAAGATGTTGTACAAAAAGATGCCGGTCACCCCCAGGCTCAGCAGCGGGAGCACCTGCGGCCTGGGGACGCGGAACAGGGATTTGCCGAAACGGTGCAGGCCGATGACCAGGAGCGCGGCGTTCGCGATGAGAAAGCGCAGAAAAGCCGCGGAGAAAGGGCCCAAATCCGCGACCACGCGCCGCGCCGCGATGAAGGTGCCGCCCCAGAACAGGGCTGTGAGGATGAGCTTGAGGGTGAGGATCATATGGATTGAATTGCCGTATTTTTATTACGGGATGAAAAGCAGAAGCTTGAAATTTTGGTTCGGCTGAAACCTGAATCCCGGAATTCACCCTTCAGGGTTTCATTCAGCACGGAATCCCGGCTCCCGGATCAAGTTCGGGACAAGTGACGCGGGATTGGTTGCGGAACAAGGCCGTACAGGAACCCGGTTTTCGCTCACAGCTCGATCCGCATCACCGTGCCCTTGTCCGGCGCGCTTTCCCTGACGAAGAGCCGGCCCCCGTGATATTCCTCCACAATGCGCCGGGCCAGCGTCAGGCCGAGCCCCCACCCGCGTTTCTTGGTCGAGAACCCGGGCTTGAACACACGGCCCCGGTCCGCCTTGTCGATGCCGCGGCCGTTGTCCCCGATCTCCACGAACACGCAGCCGCGGTCCGCGACTCCCGACCGGACGGAAATGACGCCGTGGTCCTTGTTCATCGCGTCCAGCGCGTTCTTGAGAATGTTCTC
>CAZNXX010000354.1:0-2083 GCA_964577095.1 uncultured bacterium
GATCCTGGACATCCTGATCTCGCGCATCCTCGCGAGGGGGGCGAAGCGATACGCGTCGCAGGCGCTGGAAGCGGACGCCCTCCATTACTCCTCGGACATCCTTTCGTCCGCCGTGGTCATCGTCGGCCTGATCGGCGTCAATCTCGGGTTCGAATCCCTGGACTCCATCGCGGCCCTCGGCGTGGCTGTCCTGGTCGCGGTCGCCAGCCTGCGGCTCTCCAAACGCGCGATCGGCGAACTGCTCGACCGCGCGCCGGCCGGCCTGGTCGAACGGATCGCCGGCCGGGTCGAGGCCATTCCGGAAGTCCGGAAAGCCGAAAAAATCCGCGTCCGGCAGTCCGGTTCCTCCGCCTTTGTCGAGCTGACCGTGTCCGCCCGGCGCCTGCTCTCCCTGCGCAGGAGCCACGAACTCGCGGACCGAATCGAGGCGGAAGTCCGGACCGTGTCGCCGGGGAGCGAGGTCATGGTCCACTTTCACCCCTCCTCAGAGGACGAGACGCTCATCGAAACCGTGAATGTCGTGGCGGAAAACTATCCGGAAATCCACGAGGTCCACAACATCCAGTGTTACCGGGAGGAGAAGACCGGGAAATGCTTCGTCAGCCTGCACGTCAAGCTGGCGCTCGATCTGACCCTGGACAAGGCGCACCGGATGGTGGATCTTCTGGAAGAGGAATTGAGGCGGGAAATCCCGGAACTCGGAGAAATCCAGACGCACATTGAGACCCTCGAATTCCTGAGCAGCGGGAGCAAGGAGGAATTGGGGCCGGATCAACTGCGATCGCTGCGGCGCCGTATCCTGAAGGACCGCCGTATCGGCGATATCCACGACGTGTTCGTCCACAGGAGCGCGTCCGGGACCCTGATCAGCTGCCATATCACGACCGACCGGAATCTGTCCCTGGCCGACGCGCACCAGTTGACCGTTCAGGTCGAGATGAAAATCAAGGCCATGTTCAAATGGGTGTCCGACGTGGTCGTTCACACGGAGCCCGCGGATCCGCCTTCGGCCACCCATCCTTCACTGGACGGGAATTAAGGCCCCGCTGTCGCGGAGTCAAACGATTATATTTTATTAATTATCGAAGGCTTCAGGGTTTCATCCTTTGCTGATGAAACCCTGAAGGGTGAAATCCATGATTTCGGCAATATCCGAAAAAGGCTCCGGGCCTTCATCATCTCGAGAATACGATGGCTTGGTCCCGCGCAGCGGGGAGGTTGAGAACCTCCCGGAGCCTTTTTTGTCACTTTACCCGGAACCCGGAACTCGAAACCCCGAACCCGGAACTTATCTTTTAGGGCTCTCCGGCGGCCCGAGATAGCTCGGCTTCAACCCTCCGGCGTCCACGACCAGTTTCTGCAGAACCAGTCCCGGATCGACCATCCAGAATTTGAGGATGTGGCTTCCGGATTTTAATCCCTCGTGTTTCGTCTGAAAGACGCGGATGTTCTCGCCCACGGCCCGGTTCCACCACTGCGGGTATTTCCAGTCGGGGATGGTGTCGTTTTCGTGCACGTTCACGATCCGTATCGGACCGTCGTCAAAGGACACGCCGTAACGGAAGCCCGGTCCTGCCGTGAAATTCTGGGTCGGGGAGAAATACGCGTGCACCGTCACGTCGCCTTCGTGGAACAGGTTCAGTTTGTATTCGACACGCGGCGAGTCCCCTCCTGGAACGACCGGCTCCGCCGTGACAGGGAACGGCGTGACTCCGGATGAAGTCCTGCCGAATCCCGGAATGCGGTTCCACCGCACCGCTGCTGTTTCCACCGCGTCGGTCCAGTGGGCTGACTCGATCGAAACGACCCCTTCGCTCTCGACGAACGCGTCGCGAAAAGATTCCGCCCGGACGGGGGGATTGAACACATCCGCCTGCACGATAACCCTGGTTTTCCCGGGTCCTTCCACGGTGATCGGCACCCGGTGTTTCCCCTCCGGCACTCTGGCCCAGTCCACGGCCACGGACAGCCTTTGCTCCTTTTGGACCTCTCCGCGCTCCGGTGTGATCGAAAGCCACGGGGCTCCGGTTCGGGCCTTGAACTTGACCGTTTTCCCGCCTCGGTTGAACACGTCGATGAAGCG
>CAZNXX010000355.1:0-2082 GCA_964577095.1 uncultured bacterium
AATCGGCGGTCTTGTCGCTCTGCACCGAGGAATACACGATGAACGGCCGCTGGCCGCGCGCGTCAACCAGAAAGCTTCCCGCGCCGTAGGTCCAGTGCTTGTCCTCACGCAGGTTCATGTTGATGCGCGAGGTGAAGTCTCCGCCCAGCAGGCTGTTGAGCACCTGCATGGCCAGTTCGTCCGGGTTGGCGTTGGGCGGCGCGACGTGCCCGCAGAACACGATGGACTGCTGGGACCCGGGCCGGTCGATCAAGTAGATTTCGGGGCCGCTCTTGTGATTCACGGCCGCGATGTTCTTTTCCGGAACTGCGCCGGACGGCCAGGCCGCGAACAGCTTCTCCAGCCTGGGCTGAAGTTCCGCGAGCGTGATGTCGCCCACGGCGACCAGCGTGGCGTTGCCGGGCTTGAACCAGGTCGCGTGAAAACGGGCGAGATCGGCCGCGGTCATCTTCGCCACCGAGGCCTCGTCGCCGGACCCGGTCAGGGGATTGCCGTACGCGTGCCCCCTGCCGTACAGCAAACCCGGGAAGACGCGGAGCGCCATCTGGATCGGCGTCACCTTCTCGCGCTGTATTCCCGCCAGGGTCTGGGCCTGCAGGCGCTTGAAATCCGCCTCCGGAAAAACGGGATTGAGCACGACGTCCGCGAAAATGTCCAGGGAGGCGTCGAGATTCTGCTTGAGCGTGTTCAGCCGCACCACCGACATGTCCAGATCGGAGCCCGTTCCGAGTCCGGAGCCGAGACCGGCCAGTTCCTCGCTGATCTGCAGGGCGGTCCGCTTCTTCGTGCCCTCGTCCAGCATGTCCATTGCCAGCCGCGCCGTGCCCGGAAGCCCGGACATGTCCGAGGCGTAACCGGCGTTGACGATGAGCTGAAGGTTGACGACCGGAACGGTGGTCCTGCGGGACAGCATGATGGCGAGGCCGTTGGAGAGCCGGCCCTTCTCGATGGCCGGAAAGGAAGCGTCCGGCTGTTCCGAGGGAACCGGAAGCGCCGAGCGGTCCACATCGCTCTTCTCCGCGGCCGCGAGCTCCGGGAACGGCCGGATCTCGAGCGTGTACGCGCCGTCCGACAGCCACTGTTTGGCCGCGCCGTGGAGGTCGCGGGCCGTGGCGTCCTGAACGGTCTTCAGGCCGGTCTTGTAATGGGCCGGATCTCCGGCGAACACGAAGTTCTGCGCCAGAATGTCCGACTTGCCGCCGAAACCGCCGATCCGTTCGATGCCGCGCACGAAACCCGCCACATGCTGGGTTTTCACACGCCGCACCTCGGCTTCCGTCGGTCCCTTTTCCAGCAGTTTCGCCATTTCCTCGTTCACGGCCTTCTCGACCACGGCGATTTCCACGCCCGGCTTGACCGTGGCGACGATCTGAAAGAGACCCGCGATTTCACGGAGGTCGATGAACGCGGAGACGGAAGTGGCGATCTGGTCCTCGTACACCAGCCGCTTGTACAGCCGGGAGGTCTTGCCCGAAGCCAGCACGTCGCTCAAGAGGTCGAGATAGGTCCCGTCCTCCGAGCCCCACTCCGGCATGTTCCAGACCTTGTAGAGCCGCGCCTGCGGCACCCGGTCCTCGGCGATCTGCCGGTGTTCGCCCGAACGCTTCGCGATCCAGGTCGAATGCCTGGCCACGGGCGGGCCCGGCGGGATGTCTCCGAAATAACGCTTCACTTTTTCAAGCGCGGTCTGGGGCGTGACGTCGCCCGCCACGACCAGAACGGCATTGGACGGACCGTAATAGGCCTTGAACCACTCGTGCACGTCGTTGAGTTTGGCCGCGTCCAGATCGTCCATGGAGCCGATGACGGTCCAGGAATAGGGATGTCCTGGCATGAAGCAGGCCTGGGTGATCAGCTCTTCGCTGACCGCGTAGGGCTCGTTCTCGTACTGCCGCTTCTCGTTCTGCACGACGCCGCGCTGTTCGTCGAGCTTGGCCTGGTCGACCGCGCCCAGCAGGTGCCCCATGCGGTCCGATTCCATCCACAGCGCCAGGTCGAGGGCCGAAGTGGGCACGTTCTGAAAGTAGTTCGTGCGGTCCTCGCTGGTGGTGCCGTTCAGGTCCGTGGCGCCGATGGCCTCCA
>CAZNXX010000356.1:0-2075 GCA_964577095.1 uncultured bacterium
GGTACCGGGTCTGGACCGAGGCCATGGAGCCGGCGGTTGCCGGGCTGATGGGGGAGAAGCAATGACCGTATTCCGAAGGAACCCGATCCGACGGTTCCGTCATCGGATCGTTGATCCATTTCATTGACTTTGTGCGGTTTGCTTTTTATATTCTATAACAGAGGACATTCCGGCTCGCAATCCGGTCCGATTACAAGGAGGAACCATGAACAGACGCTCTTTTATGGCATCCGGACTCGCCGGCCTCGGAGCCGCAGCGCTCGCGGGGAGCGGCCGGGCCATGCAGTTCTACCCCATGCCGTCGGAGAAGAAGTGGGCCGTGCTGTACGCCACCTGGTGCGGCTCCACGCGTGATGCGGCGGCCTGGATATCGGAGGGCATGGGCGGCATCGCGGACGTGTTCGACGTGCGCGAGAATCCCGACCTGTCCGACTTTGAGCACGTCGTGATCGGCGGCGGCGTACGCATGGCCGCGGTTTCCAAGGAATTGCAGGCCTATCTGCAGAAGCACCGTGACGTCCTGAAGCCCCGGATCGCCGGTCTCTTCGCCGTGTGCGGCAACATGGGCCGGCCTGTGGGGCCGGAGCAGAAGGAGACGCTCATCGACGCCCATCTCGCGAAACTGAGCGGCGCCGCCCTGGTGCCGTCGCACGTGTTCCTCGGCCGGGTCACCAAGTCGCTGATGGATCCCCAGACCGCGAAAATGATGGCCGCGTTCGACGACTATGACAACCTCAAACGGCCGGAATGCATGGCGTTCGGAGTCGAGATCCTCGCGGGCCTGAAGAAGTGATCCCGCCCCTGCGGAAAACCATCGTCCTTCCCGGCTGGGTGAAGCGGGAAGTCGATTTCAATATCTTCCGCGGGACGGATTCGGAAAAACTCCGCCTCGCGATCGGCCTGGCAGCGGCCAATGTCCGGCACGGCACGGGCGGGCCCTTCGGCGCGGCCGTGTTCGACGGCCGCGACCACAGGCTCCTGTCCGTGGGCGTCAACGCCGTGGTTCCGGGACACTGCTCGGTCAGCCACGCGGAGATACTGGCCCTGATCCTGGCCGAGGCGGAATTGAAGAGCCACCGGCTCGATCTCCGCGACGGAAAACCGGGCCGGTACACGCTCGCCTCGAGCAGTCAGCCGTGCGTCATGTGCTTCGGCGCCATACTGTGGGCCGGCGTGGACAGGCTGATCTACGGATCTCCCAGGCGGGACGTCGAGGCCATCGCGGGCTTCGACGAGGGCCCGCTTCCGCGCGACTGGAGGCGCGAATGCGGCAGGCGCGGCATCCGGGTGGCGGGGCCGCTTCTGAGGAAGGAGGCGGCGGACGCCCTGAGAACCTATGCCGCGGGAAGCGGCATCGTGTATTGAACCGTTGACGTCCCGGCCGTCCGTCGGGCGGACGGCCGATCCACCGAACCCAAAGGGAGGAAGCATGGCGGACTGCGAACTGCTCAAGGGTTGCATTTTCTTCAACGATCAGATGACCAAAATGCCGGCGGTCGCGGACATGATGAAGAAAGCGTACTGCCTGGGCGACAACTCGAAGTGCGCCAGATACATGGTTTACCAGAAACTGGGCAAACCCGCGGTTCCGGCCGATCTGCCGATCCAATCGGTGCCGGGTCGGGAGCTGGCACGTGCGGCAACACCGGGCAAGAGAACCGTCGAGGAGGTAACCGAATTTCTTGGCGTCGCGCCGTCATCGCTGATAAAAACGCTTATCTTTGCCTGCCCGCAGGGTCCGATTGCCGCTCTGGTACGAGGCGATCATGAGATAAATGAGGTAAAACTGCGCAATGCGCTGGGCTGTGAAAATGTTGAGCTTGCCGACGAAGAGCTTATACAAAAAATAACCGGTGCTCCGCGAGGATTCGCCGGACCTGTCGGCCTGACGGACGTAAAGATTATTGCAGATAACGGTCTTACCGATGGCACTGCTTATGTAACGGGCGGTAATGAAAAAGATGTGCATCTGATGCACGTGCATATCGGCCGCGATTTCAGCGTTGATAGATTCGCCGACCTTCGGTTTGCAGCAGATGGGGATCGATGCCCGCGCTGCGGGGGGACATTGCATG
>CAZNXX010000357.1:0-2073 GCA_964577095.1 uncultured bacterium
CGGCTGTCCCCCGAGGCCTTCCGCCAGATCCCCAGGCTTCCCGTCACGGTCGTTCTGGACAATCTGCGGAGCGCTTTCAACGTCGGTTCCATCTTCCGCACCGCGGACTGCGCCCTGGTCGAAAAGATACTGACCTGCGGCATCACCGCGCACCCGCCGAATAAAAAGCTGGAGAAAACCGCTCTCGGCACGATTCCGTTCATTCCCTGGGAGTACCGTCCGGAACCCGCCGCCGCCATCGGTGAACTGCGGGACGCCGGGCGCCGCATCATCGCGCTGGAGACCACGAACCGGAGCGGCATTCTCTGGGAACGGGCCATCGCGCTCCCGGCCGCGCTGATCGTCGGGAACGAAGCCCTGGGCGTGTCGCGGGAGGCGCTCGACCTGGCGGACGAGGTCATCGAGATCCCCATGTTCGGTTTCAAAAATTCGATCAACGTGGCAGTCGCGTTCGGCGTCGTACTGCACGAGATTCAGCGCCAACACTGGGATTTCTACCGCGGCCTGCCACGGTCGCATGAGCGCTCCGCGGAATGACGGCCGATCTCCGGAATGAACGCAGACGGGAGCGGGAGCGGATGGTCCGGGACCAGATTTTCTCGAGGGGCATCCGGGATGACCGCGTCCTTCGGGCCATGACCGAAGTGCCGCGCCACTCTTTCGTGCCGGTTTCCCTGAAATCGTCCGCTTACGCGGATGACCCGCTGCCGATCGGAGAGGGGCAGACCATTTCACAGCCGTACATCGTGGCGGCCATGTCCGAGGCGCTCCGCATCCGGCCCGGAGAACGGGTTCTGGAGATCGGAACCGGTTCCGGATATCAGACCGCGGTTCTCGCCGAACTCGGGGCGGCTGTCCACACGGTGGAGATACTTCCCGTGCTCGCGGAAAAAGCCCGGCTGACGCTCGGCCTGCTCGGGTATGCCTCCATCCGGTTCCGGACCGGAGACGGGAGTGAAGGGTGGCCTTCGGAGGCGCCTTTCGACGCGATCTGCGTGACCGCCGCTCCGGAGCGGATTCCGGACGCGCTCCTGGAACAGATGGCCGATGGCGGCCGGATGATCGCGCCGGTGGGACTGACGCGGCAGGACCTCGTGTTCGTGGAAAAAAGGGAAGGGACGGTCAGCCGGGAAACGCTGATGCCGGTACGGTTCGTCCGAATGACGGGCGTTTGAGGCGGCCGGACAGCCGCCTGCGCATCCGGTGAAACATGACCGGACCGCGTCCGTATCATGAGAGTGAAGACGCTCCGAACCGAACGAGAGGTGCCTCATGACCGCGAAATCCGATCCCCAAAGAGAGCCCGTCCGGCGTCTGCTCCGTTCCGGCAGCGACCGCATGCTCGGCGGCGTCTGTGGCGGAATCGCCGCTGCGCTGGATGTTCCGTCGGCGGCTGTCCGGCTGGCCTGCGTTTTCCTGACATTTCTCAGCGGCTGGACGGCGCTGATGTACGTCATCGCTCTGGCCGTCATGCCCCGCGATGCGTCCGGAGAGAAAAAGGCGTCCCGGACGGTTCATTCCTCCGCATCCGTATGGGGTTTCATTCTGGTCTGTTTCGGCCTTCTCCTGCTCTCCGGCTGGAGTGCGGATCATTGGGACTGGTGGGGCGGGCCGTTCGGCGGTTTCTGGCGATGGCGGCCCCTGCCGTTACGCCTCCTCTTTCCGATTCTGATCATCCTGACCGGCGTCGGCTTGTGGATCCGCGGCCTTCCCGGAGACGGCAAGGACGCGAAGGGGGTAAGGAGCGGTAGCGCTTCCGGCCCGGCCCTGTTCCGGTCCTCTTCCAACCGCGTGATCGCTGGCGTCTGCGGGGCTGTGGCCGAGCGGTTCCGCTTGGACCCGACTCTGGTCCGGCTTCTGGCCGTCCTGTTCACGCTGATGACAGCCCTGCTACCCGGGCTGCTGAGCTATCTCTGTCTCTGGATTGTCATTCCGGAAAAACACTGACGTTCCAGCCGCCAATGAGGAGGACTTCCGTATGAAGCCGACAAAGACATCCGTGATACCGGGCCTGTTATTCGTGCTGACCGGCTTCTGGCTTCTGCTCCGGCAGATGGACAGCTATCCGGCGAT
>CAZNXX010000358.1:0-2070 GCA_964577095.1 uncultured bacterium
GCGCCTTCATCGACCGACACGGTCTGGCCGCAGGAACTTTTAGTCGGCGTTTTGGAAAGAATCTTTTCCCAGACCAGCGCGCCCTCGCTCGTGTAGCGCCGCATCCATCCGCCGCAGTTGGGGTAATTCCAGCATCCTCCGACCAGGGCGTCGCCCGACCCGTCGCTGAACGCAGCCAGGCCGTGGGCGCCGTCCCAGTTCGACGTGCCGAACTGACGGGTCCACAACCGGTTCCCGTCCGCGTCGAATGCCGCGAGAAAAGCGTCGCCGCCCCCGAACTGCCGGGTTTCCATGACACCGCCCGTCCAGCCGCCCGCGAAGATGACTCCCGTGGTACCCACTGCCACAGCCGGGGCGCGGTCCGAGCCGGAGGATCCGAACTGGCGGATCCACAGCGTCGCGCCGGCCGTATCGAGTTTGGCGATAAAAGCATCGTCCCCGCCCAGGCTGGAACCGTTGAGCGCGCCCCCCGTGATGCCGCCGACAACCGGCTCACCGGCCGGATCGAGCGCCAGATCGAACGCCTCGTCATTTTGTGCGCTTCCGAACTGCCGAATCCAAATCGGTTGACCCGAACCGTCCAGTTTGCAGACGACGATGTCGGTTCCCCCCGCATTCGTCCCGCCCATCCCTCCGGTCGTCCTCCCCACGACGATGCTGTGACCTTCGGCATCGACATTGATCCGGTTCCCGGCGCTGACCTTGGAGGCGTATCCCAGCTGCGTCAGCCAGAGTGTATTCCCCGCGCTGTCCAGTTTGGCGACAAACAGGTCCGAACGGCCGGTTTTCTGCGATCCGAGCGTGCCCTCCGTGGTCCCGGAAACGAAAACGGACCCGTCCGGCCCGACCGCGACGCCGTTGAGGACATCATTCGATTTCGTTCCGAATTGACGGGCCCAGACCCGGTTTCCGATGGGGCTGAATTTAACCAGAAATCCGTCTTTTAATCCCGCGCTCGGGGCCCCGATTTCCCCCGTGGTCGCACCGGCCACGTAAGCATTTTCGAAGCCGTCGGCCGCCACTTCGTACGCGAAATCGGTTCCAGAAGTGCCGAACTGGACGGCCCAGTCCACTCCGGGGGCATCCCCGGCGAGAGACGGTCCCGCCGCGGCCAGAATCACGCCGGCCGTCGCCAGCAGGTGTCCTTTCAAAACTTTCATGAGTACCTCCACTTTCTGATGAGCGGACGCATGCGTTTCCGCCCCGTTCATTGAGGAAAAAGGGCTTCAAACATCCCGAACCGGACAGGCTCCGGTCCGGCGCCATCCGGGTCTCCAGCCCCCGTCGACCACGGCAGGCGAATCAAACGCGAAAAGGAAACGTCACCCGGCGGTATCCCGGACCCTCCGGCCGGAATCAATCGACGGGGGTAATATAAATGACGGGGGTCGGCAAATCGTCCGAACGCATCCGTTTGTACGATCGGGAAGAAGGACGAACAGGAGAGGGGTCAGGCTGGAAGGTCGAACACTTCCGCGTTCTTGTGCCTGCTCCGGAATTCCTTCGGTGTCATGCCGGTCTGTTTCTTGAAGGCCATGTTGAAGGTCGATTTCGAGTTAAAACCGACTCCATAGGCGATGTCCAGAACGGTCTTGCGCCGCAGGTCGTCTTCGAGGAGCAGACGCTTGCTTTCTTCGATCCTGTAGCGGTTGATGAAATCGTAGAAATTATTGTTCAAGGTGTTATTGATCAGAAAGGAGAGGTGCTTCACCGACATGGACAGCTCCCTCGACAGATCCCCGAGGGAAAGGTCCGGATTGAGATAGGGTTTCCGGTCCTCCATCGCGCCGAGGAGGCGCTGCCGGTACAGGGAGATCCGGCCCCCGTCCAAAACGGCCTGGCCGTTCTGGTTCCGGGATAAAAACACGTCGGGCCGGATCAGGGCGAAAAACGCGATCGCATTGAAAAAAACAAAGGGGATCAGGCAGACGACGCTGCTGGCGTACGGGCACCAGGAAGACACGCGCAGTATCGTCAGGAGGAAAAAATTGTGAAAAATGAAAATCCAGAAAACGGAATACCCCAGGACGAAAACCCGGAGCCATCGCCCGCGGGTGTCGCCGGAGGCGG
>CAZNXX010000359.1:0-2067 GCA_964577095.1 uncultured bacterium
TTCCTGATGGGCGCGACCGGGGTCGGCGCGGTGTTCGGCGCGTTCGCGATGGCGTCCCGCACGACTCCGTCAGGGCTCGAAAGGGTTCTGCCCGCGGCCGGGACCCTGTTCGGTTTCGGCCTGATCGTCTTGTCCTTTTCCCGGTCGCCGCTCTTCTCCTACGCCGTGATGGCGGTAATCGGACTCGGCATGATGACGTTCATGATCTCCTGTAACACGCTCATCCAGACACTCGTGGACGAGGACAAACGCGGACGCATGATGGCGCTATACGCCATGGCATTCATGGGCACCACGCCGCTCGGCAGTCTGCTGGTCGGAAGCCTGGCCAGCCGCATCGGCGCGCCGCGGGCCGCAGCCATCGGGGGGTTCCTCTGCCTGATCTGCGCCGCGTGGTTTTTCAAAAAGCTTCCGGAAATACGCCGTGAAGCGCATCCGGTCTGGATCAGCAGGGGTTACGCGGGGAACGTGTCCGAGGGCATGGAAGCGGCGTCGGAGATGACGACGCCGAAGGAATGAGGAAGTTCATGGTTCATGGTTCATAATTCGCAGTCATTTTTTGCAGATCCGACATGAAACCCTGCGGGCGGATTTCGTGTCTTATGGTTTCGCCACCTGACATACAAAAACAGCGAATAACCTGCTTTATCCATCTTTATCCATCTTTATCCGCGTCCATCCCCGCCGGAGGTCCGCTCAATCCGTGTTCCATTTTTTCCGGATTCGTGCTCCGCTGCCAGGCCGGGTCCGGCCGGCCTTTCTTCCTTCTGACCCTGGGCTTGCCGATAAACCGGTGGCTGGCAAAATCGTAATTCTCAAACTCAAAATAGCATTCACGGCATCTCCAGCTTGCTTCCTGGACGAAGGTGCCGCATTTCGGGCATTTCACACTCGAAAGATGGGAATCCGCAGCTTCCGCCGCGGGCAGTTCGCGGTCGCGTATGTGGTAGATGTAGCAGGTTTCGCAGAGCAGCCGTCCTCCGGTCTCATACTGTTTCTCGGCCTGACGGATGTCCCTGCCGCAGGATGCGCAATCCATATATTCCCTCCCTGGTGCCTGTGGTGGTCAGCCGGCAGCGAAACGGGTTGGAACCTCCGCAAAATGAACTCCTTCACCGGTCCGCCGGACCGGCCATGACAGGGTCGGCCAAAACGCTTCTCAGTACCGGCCTCACCGGGAGGCACAACCTCCTATCCTATATATAGGATGAATCCTCCGGACTGCAGAAAAGAAAATGCGACGCACTTTCAGGTGCGTCGCACTTTTTTCCATAAGTTGATAACCGTTTGATTCTATGGTATCGTCAGTTTAAGCAGTCCGTGATGTGATACCACGCAACAGCACCGTATTCCTTCAAAACCCCGTACCCCCATCGATGAACAACGGCCTATTTCAGGACCATCATTTTCTTCGTGACCGCCCCTGAACCGGTTTCGAGCCTGCAGAAGAGGACACCACTTGCGGCGCCCGGAGCTGAGAATTCCGCGGTGTAATCCCCGGCCGGCCGCACCTCGTCGATCAGGACCGCGATCTCCTCCCCGAGCGCGTTCCATACGCTCAGCCGCACGTTCTCCTGCGACTGGATGGAAAAGCCGATGCGGGTCGATGGATTGAACGGATTGGGATAGTTGTTGCCGAGCGTGAATCGGGAGGGAATGCCGTCCAGTCGTTCCCGGACCGCGTCGGGCGTTGCGGGCTGCATCAGCCAGACGACCGCCGAATCGAACAGGGCCCATGCTTCCTCGGTCATGTCTTCCGCAACGGTGTTCAGCAGAAAGGTGCCGACCCGCCGGGCCGGGGCCGGCTCGGAAGCCATGAGCGCGCCCTTCTCGTAGCCGAAATGGACCGCTTGCGTGGAATCGTTGGGATTGACCGCGATGACGATCGGCTCCCCTTCGGGCGTCCCGTAGCTGACCCCTATGTCCGCATTGACGATCAGCGCCTCGCCCGGGGGCAGCCCCGCCGCGAGCGGATGGCCTGCCTGGACGATCCGTATCACTGAAGTGCTGAATTCCGAGCCGGCCGCGGCCTGAAAGCCCTGATCGTCGTAGAGCCCCGGCTCCCAG
>CAZNXX010000360.1:0-2044 GCA_964577095.1 uncultured bacterium
AAATCAACGGTCATGGAAAAGATTGGCCGGCGTTGGCCCTGGGCGCGTTCAACTTCGGCACGAAAAAGGACGTAACGGATTATAACATGGTATACGGCCTCGCGGCCAAGACCCTGCCGACGGTCGGACGGATCTCTCTCGGATATTACACGGGTTTGAACGAAGACCTTTTCCTCGACGAGAACGGGGAGAAGCAGGCGGGCGGAGTCATCGCGACCTGGGATAAAACCCTGACCGACAAGATCTGGGCCAGCGTCGATTACGCTTCCGGAAAAAGCTGGTATGGATCACTGTCCCTCGGGGCTTCCTACGCATTCAGCTCGAACGTCAGCGTTATTTTCGGATATGTGCTGTTCAACAACGACAAGGTCGTTCCAAACGACACTTTCACGACCCAGCTGGACATCAATCTGTAGCCTTTTCGGAAGGACCCGGTCCGCCCCTCCTCTCCGGCGGGCCGGGTCCTTCCTGTGTCTGAAGAATCCGAGGATGCGGCATTATTAATGGAATAACGGATATTTATCTTGATTCCAGATAGAATAATATGTATCTTTTCCATCGTTTCAGAAAACAGAACACGGCATAAGTTTTTGTTATATTGTTAATTAAGAGGTATCCCGCTTCCCTTATGGAAACCGATTTATCCCTGAAATCCCACCTGAAGCGCATTTTCATCGGACAAAGCCGCGATGTCCGGGACAAGCACATTTTTCACAAACTCTCCCTGATCGCCTTTTTCGCGTGGGTCGGTCTCGGCGCCGACGGCATCTCCTCGGCCTGCTACGGCCCGGCAGAGGCCTTCGCCGTGCTTGGAACGCATCACGCGCTCGGCCTGATCGTGGCGTTTCTCAGCGTGCTCACCATCCTGATCATCAGCGCGAGCTATTCGCAGATCATCGAGCTGTTTCCCGCGGGCGGCGGAGGCTACCTGGTCGCCAGCGAGCTCCTGGCGCCCCGGATCGGCATGCTGTCCGGATCGGCCCTGCTGATCGACTACGTGCTGACCATCGCCGTGTCCGTCTCCTCCGGAGCGGACGCCCTGTTCAGCTTTCTGCCCGCCGCCTGGTACCCGTACCGTCTGGGCTTCGCCCTGTTCGGCGTGCTGCTCCTCATCCTTCTGAACCTCCGGGGCGTGAAGGAATCGGTCCTGCCGATCGTGCCGATCTTTCTGCTGTTCATCGTGACCCACCTGGCCGTGATACTCCTCGCGGTGGTCACGCACCTGGTCAAGCTGCCGGAAGGGACGGCAACGATCTCGTCCGACGTGCGGGCCACGAGCGCGTCCCTGGGATTCGCGGGAATGATCGTGCTGATTCTCCGCTCCTTCAGCATGGGCGCGGGCACGTTCACCGGAATCGAGGCGGTGAGCAACGGCATCCCGATTCTGCGGGAACCGAAAGCGCAGACCGCCAAGCGGACCATGGTCTACATGGCCGGGTCCCTGGCCTTCATGGCCTTCGGGCTGATGCTGGCCTACCTGCTCTACAAGGTGGAACACGCGCCTGGAAAGACGCTCAACGCGGTCCTGTTCGAGGAGGCGACCCGCGGCTGGGGCGTCTGGGGGCCGCGTTTCGTCTCGATAACCCTGCTCTCGGAGGCCGTCCTCCTGTTCGTGGCCGCGCAAACCGGTTTTCTGGACGGGCCCCGGGTTCTCTCGAACATGGCCGCGGACCGGTGGGTCCCGACCCGGTTCGCCACCCTGTCGGACCGGCTGGTCACGCAGAACGGCATTCTCATCATGGGCGTCGCCGCCTTCGTGCTGATCGGACTGACGAAGGGATCGGTCACCTTCCTTCTCGTCCTGTACTCCATCAACGTGTTCATCACCTTCAGCCTGTCCCAGCTCGGAATGGTACGGCACTGGTGGAAAGCGCGCCGCGAGGAGAAAGGCTGGATACGGAAGCTGACCGTGAACGGCGTCGGCCTCTCCCTCACGCTGTTCATCCTCTGCACCGTGATCGTATTGAAATTCAACCAGGGGGGATGGATCACGCTGCTGGTGACCGGCGGATTGTTCGTCTTCTTTTCGCTGGTCAAGCGGCAT
>CAZNXX010000361.1:0-2040 GCA_964577095.1 uncultured bacterium
AAATTGTTGCGTTTCCCTTCGAGAAGCCGCTCCTCGGTCAGCGTGCCGGGCGTGGCGACCTGTACGACCTCGCGTTTGACGATGCCTTTTGCGAGTTTCGGATCCTCGACCTGGTCGCACACGGCCACTTTGTACCCGGCGCGTATCATCTTTCCAAGATACCCTTCCAGGGCATGATAGGGAAAACCCGCGAGCGGCACTTCTCCGGCCCTGCCGTGGCCGCGGGAGGTGAGCGTCAGCCCGAGGGTTTCGGATGCCGTTCTGGCGTCGTCATAGAACATCTCGTAAAAATCGCCCATGCGGAAGAACAGAACCGCGTCCGGATGCTCCGCTTTAACGGCAAGGTACTGGGTCATCAGGGGGGTGTCGGCTGTCGGGGAGGGGTTCTTCGGAGGCATGGAATAAAATACCTCGGCAGGCTTCAAATAGCAAACGGTTTTTGAGAACGGCGGGACGGCATCCGGCCCGGAAACCCCGCGATGCCCGGCCGGTTCCCGGAAAACACAGGCGGACTCCGCCGCGCGCGCCGCGGGGTCACGCGCCCGCCGTTCCTGCGGCGGATCACTCCAGATACCGCTGGAACCAGCGGCGCGGAAGGGTGTAGCCGAAAGCGGTGACGAAGCCGATCAGGCCGGAAACCAGGAGGACCGGGCCGAAGAGCTCCGTGGCGGTCAGGCGGGGGCCCCGGAGAAATGCGGTCAGCCATACGAAAGCCGCGGCGGCCGCGGCCAGAATGAAACCGAGCAGGGGGGTGATGAAAAACGGGAGGAAGGATTTCCGGAATCCCTGTCCGCTTTCGACCAGGGCCAGGAGCAGGCCGCTGACGCCCCCGATCCAGATCGCCAGCCCGGCCGGGAGATGGAAGCCGAAAGCGGGAAAGCGGACCGGCAGGACCTCGATCAATGCCCCGGCGGCGATGCCAGCCGCGGGGAGGATCAAGAGAAGCAACCGGGCCGGCCGGCCCTGCCACGCGGCATACCCTGAGAATTCAGCGAGGCCGATCGCAAAGAAAAGAAGGAGGGCGCTCACTTGAAGCTCTCCTCGTCCGACGGAAAGCGTCCGTTTTTCACGTCATCGGCGAAGCGGGAAGCCGCGGACCTTATCGTTTCGGCCAGCTCGGCGTACCGCCGCACGAACTTGGGCCTGAAGGATTCGAAAAGCCCGAGCATGTCCGGCGTCACGATGACCTGGCCGTCGCAATGCGGGCCCGCGCCGATGCCGATGGTCGGAATGGACAGGGATTTCGTGATCCCGGCCGCCAGGCCGGCCGGGATTTTTTCGAGCACGACCGCGAACACACCGGCTTCCTCGAGAATCCGCGCGTCCTCGCGGATGGCGTCGGCCTCATCCTGCGCTTCGCCGCGCACCCGGTAATTACCGAATGAGCGGATCGACTGCGGCGTGAGCCCCAGATGCCCCATGACCGGGATGCCGGCGGAAACGATGCGGCGGATGGTGTCCGCGACAAGCCTGCCGCCCTCGAGTTTGACGCCAGCGGCACCGCTCTCCTTGAGGAAACGGCCCGCGTTTTCAAGCGCACGGTCCGCTGAAACCTGATAGGACAGAAAGGGCATGTCCGCGATCACCAGGCCGCGCCGGACGCCTCGCGAAACCGCGGCGGTATGATAGAGCATCTGCTCCATGGTGATCGGCAGGGTGGTTTCGTGTCCGGCGAACACCATGGCGCCGGAATCCCCGACGAGAATGATGTCTATCCCCGCGGAGTCGAGAAGCCCGGCCGTCAGCCAGTCGTAGGCCGTGAGGCAGGTGATTTTCTCACCCTTTGCCTTCATGGCTGAAATGCGGGGAACCGTGATGATGTCGGATGGGGCCATGGTGTCCTCGTAAGGTTCGACGCGGAAAAGGGACGCTTGACGCCCGGACGCGGCGGGCTCAGCCGGGCAGACGCTTTTCCATTTCCCGCATCTGCTTCTTCATCCGGTTCTGCTCGTTCAGGAGGTGCTGGAGTGTTTCGAGAACCGGGTCGGGCAGATTGGCGTGCTCCAGATCCACGAGCAGGTGCGCGTGTTCGCCCGCGAC
>CAZNXX010000362.1:0-1330 GCA_964577095.1 uncultured bacterium
TCCAGACGGTTCAGTCCCATCTCGGTGCCGATCCAGATGAGACCGTCCCTGGTTTCAGCGACGGTGTAAGCGGTATTGTGGCTGAGGCTGGACGGATCGCCCGGGTTGTTGACATAGTGACGGATGTTTGCGCTCTCGGGCGACAGGCAGTCGGCTCCCATTTCGCCGATAACCCAGATCCGGCCCCGGGAATCCTCGAACAGAGCCTTGATGTCCCGGTTGTTCGTAGCCGACGGATGGTTCAGGCCGACCGGGGTGCGGATGAACGCGTCCCGGTCCGGAACGTACAGGCACAACCCGTCCCGCGTTCCGGCCCAGAGCCGTTTCCTGCGATCGACCAGAAGAACGCTCACGTAACTGTTGCTGACGGTGGTGGAATCATCGGCGGATGAACGATAAACGGTGAAGGTGTATCCGTCGAAGCGGTTCAGTCCATCCTCGGTTCCGAACCACATAAACCCGTGTTCGTCCTCGGCGATGGCCATGACATTGGCCATCGAAAGGCCATCCTGAATCCCGATATGCTCGAATTGGAAAAACGGCGATTGGGCTGTGGCATTGCGGAATGCGAGGATGACGAACAAGGCAAGGGCCGTGCAACGGTGGCATCGGGCCCGAAGCGTCGGCCGGGGAAACGCCCCACCCGCAAAGAAGTTTCGCGGAAAAAAGTCGGACGGAATCGTCCGGCCGCGGTGTTTTCGAGTCGTGGATTTCGTCGCGGATGCTCCTTGCTGCAATGCTCGTGTGCGATTTGAAATGCGGCGTTGCGTTCTCGATCGGATGAATTCAAAAAAGCTCAGCTCGGTTTATGATCCAAGGCAAATACTCACTTCTTGATTTATTCGAACCGCTGAAAGTCCGTTTTAAAACAAGATCTTCCGCAATAGAGATTCCTGAAAATGCAAACCGAGTGCCAGGGATACGAAACAGGTGGAATCAATAGGAGGGAGGTCGCAATCGCGGTTACTTCCATTTCGGCTTGAGTATCTGTCCGAGGATCGGGAACAAAACCACGTAGAGGAGATGGAACGGCATCATGACCGGGTAATACCGGAGAAGCTTCCGACGGTCGAGTTTCGCGCTTCCCGCGCGGATGAAGCGGACTTCCAAAATCACCTTCACGGACCAGACCGCCAGGAGACACGGAACCCAGCGGGGGTCGAAGGGCGCGGCGAGAGTCGCCGCGAGAAGGAACGCGTGAAACAACCAGACACCTGACAGGACGGCGATCATTCCCGGCGGATACGCCAGATGCTTGGAGCTGAAGCGGATGCGCTGACGCGCGAAATCTCGGAAACCGGCGGGCGGATCCGTGAATACCGCGGCCGCG
>CAZNXX010000362.1:1340-2039 GCA_964577095.1 uncultured bacterium
GACGATCCTTTGCATGAGGAGATCGTCGTCCCCCGAAAGCCAGCGTCCTGTTTTACCGTACCCGTCCAGCTTCCGGAAGACGTCCCTGCGGAAGGAAAAATTGGCCCCGTTGCAGGTGGAGGGGGAGCCCATGCCGGCCGTGGACGCGGCGACCGCGCCCATGGAAAGGTATTCCAGCGCAAGGAGGCGGTGAAAGAATCCGCCGTACGGAGGATCGGTCCGGTAGGGCGCGTAGCCGATCACCGCGGCTGTGGCGTTGTCGTACCAGCGCACGATTTCACGGATCCAGGAGGGGCCGGGAAGGGTGTCCGCGTCGGTCGTCAGGATGATGCGGCCGGAAGCGGACGCGATTCCACGGGTCAAGGCGGCCTTCTTGGGGGAAATCTGTCCGTCGGAACGCCTGATCCGCAGAACCCGAACGTTGCGACGGCCCGCCGCGAAACGGGTCATGAGACGGTGCGTGCCGTCCGTTGACCGGTCGTCCACGAGAACGATCTGGGTCAGGCGACCCGGGTAATCCTGACGCTCCAGGCAGCGGAGAAGCCCCGGCAGGCAGCGGATCTCGTTGCGGGCCGGGACGACGACACTCACCGTCGGTTGAGGGATGGGCCGTCCCGGGCGTCGGAGCCGGCCGAATCCCCGGGTGAAATAAATGAGCAGTACCGCGTAATAAAGAAGCAGCAGCGAAAGTGCGATCCA
>CAZNXX010000363.1:0-2036 GCA_964577095.1 uncultured bacterium
CGCATTCCTGTGAGCTGGCTTCGGAAGAAAAACAGAAAGGAGAGGATTCCCGGAAGGGATACACCCTCCTTCGGAGACTGGCTCAGACATTCCGATGTCCTGGCCCGGTCCCTGCATCCTGCCAAACGCGTATCCCACCTGCTCGCAGAAATACAGAAGCGCAGCCTGTGCGACCAGACGATGATCGTCTCGCGCCATGCCGGCGACAGCCGATGGGAGATTCCGTATTCGTCTCCGGAAAATGAACCCCCCATCCTTCCCGCCGACCTGATCGAAACCATCTGCCGGCGCTCTCAGGATGAAATGAAAATCCTGTCGCTCGCGGATCTGTCGGAAGATCCCGGGCTGGAACAGCGATTCTGGTCCCTGCGCTGCCGGAGCCTTCTCGTCCATCCGTTCCATGTGCGGGAGGATTCAGCCGACGTGCTGATTCTGCTGAATCCCTCGGACCTCGGCGACGAATCCCGGCTGCACGATCTCATCGAATACGCCGGCCCCCTTTTGACCCTTGCCCTTCACAACCACCGCCTGTACAAAGAGCTTCAGCAGAAGGATCTCGAGCTCAACGACTGGGCCGAACACATCGAGAAGCGGATCGAAGACGGCACCAAGAAGCTTCTGGAACGCGAACTGCAGTACCACGCCCTGTTCGAAGGGAACAATGACGGCGTGGTCGTTCACGACCGCGACGGGCGCATTTTGGAGACGAACCGGGCCTCCTGCCGTTTGTTCGGGTACGAACGCAGGGAATTGCTGAGCCTCGGCTGGCCGCGGCTGGCCGATGAGCGGTTTGTGGAGCCCCTTTCGCTTTCGTTCGTCCGAACGCTGAGGAACGATCTCGCGTCTCCCGTGGAGGCGCTGCTCACGCGCAAGGACGGATCGCGGTTCGACGCGGAAGTGAACAGCCGGAAAGTCCGATTCATGGGGAAGGAGGCTGTCCAGAGTTTTATCCGCGACGTCTCGGTGCGGAAACACCTGGAAGCGGGCCTCCGCGAAGAGCGGGAAAAGTACCGCCTTCTGGTCGAGTCGTCGCTGGTGGGCGTCTTCATCATCCAGCAGGGGACCGTGCGTTTCGCGAACACCCGTTTCGCCGAGATTCTGCAGGACTCGCCGGAGACGCTCGCCGGGACGAATTATTTCGACCGAATCGATCCGGAGGAGCGCAGCATGGTCACGCTCCGGGAAACCCGCCGTGAGATGGGCGAGCCCGTGGAGGAGCACTATCAGGTGCGCTATATCCGTCAGGACGGGTCCCGGTGCTGGTGCGAGATCCACTGCCGCCGCATCGAGGTCGAGGGAAAGCCAACGGTCATGGGCAACGTCCTGGACATCTCCCAGCGCAAATTGTGGGAAAGCCAGCTTCTGGAAACCCAGAAGATGGAATCCATCGGCACCCTGGCGGGCGGCATTGCGCACGACTTCAACAATCTGCTCGGCGGCATTCTGGGATATGCGTCCCTCCTGCTCACCGAGATGAAGGAAGACCATCCCTACTACCAGGATCTGCTGGCCATCGCCGAGACTGCGAAAAAAGCGGCGGATCTCACGAACCGGCTTCTGGCGTTCGCGCGCGGCGGCAAGTATCAGGTCTCGACGCTGCGGATCAACAAGATCGCGGAGGATGTGGTCGGCATTCTGCGCCATTCCGTCGATCCGTCCATCGAGTTCGAAACGCGTCTTTCGGACGACCTTTGGCCGGTGCGCGGCGATTCGCGTCAGATTCACCAGACGTTCGTCAACATCTGCCTCAACTCGGTCGATGCCATGCCCGGCGGCGGACGCATCCTCATCACGACCGAAAACGTGTATGTCGATGAAAAATCCCCGGAGACGCAGGTCGGGATCAAGACGGGCGATTACGCCCTGATCCGTTTTCACGACACGGGCGTGGGCATGGACGAGCGGACCAAGTCCCGTATCTTTGAGCCGTTTTTCACCACGAAGCCGGCCAATGAACGAAAAGGCCTGGGCCTTTCCATGGTTTACGGAATCGTCAAGAATCACAGCGGCACCATTCAGGTCCAGAGCGAACTGGG
>CAZNXX010000364.1:0-2028 GCA_964577095.1 uncultured bacterium
CCGAGGCGGCCAAGCCGAAACAGATCGAAGTGAGCGTGGAATAAGCGCAAACCGCTTCATGAATACAAATCAACGGGGTCTCTCTGGGACCCCGTTTCTTTTTGACCGGATCGATTTGCAGTTCCGAGTTCCGGGTTCCGTGTTTCGGGTTGAAAGAGACGTATGAATTCACGCCTGATTCAATAGTAACTCGAAACCCGCAACTCAGAACCCGGAACCATATTTTAGGTTGACATTCCCCCCGACCCTGCCTAACTTGTCGCGATGAAATTCATCGCGGACTTTCACATCCATTCGCATTTCTCGCTCGCCACGAGCGGCCTGCTCAAGCCGGAGCATCTCGACCGGTGGGGCCGCATCAAGGGCATCCGGGTCGTCGGAACCGGCGACTTCACCCACCCGGGCTGGGTGGCGGAATTGAAGGAGAAGCTGGATCCGGCGGAACCGGGCCTGTACAGGCTCAAGCCGTCACTCCGCCTGCCCGCGTTCGGAGGCCCCTCGGACGCGGATGACGGCGTCCGTTTCATGCTGACCGCGGAGATCAGCTGTATCTACAAGCGGTCGGGCCGAGTGCGCAAGGTGCACAACGTTCTCTTTGCTCCGGATTTCGAGAGCGTGGAGCGCGTCCAGAGCCGGCTCCGTTCCATGGACTTCAACATCACCTCGGACGGACGGCCCATTCTCGGTTTCGACTCGCACGATCTGCTCGAACTCGCGCTGAACGCCTCCCCGGATATCTTCTTCGTCCCGGCCCACATCTGGACGCCGTGGTTCTCGGCGCTCGGGGACAAGTCCGGGTTCGATTCGATACGCGAATGCTACGCGGACCTCGCGGATCACATCCACGCCGTGGAAACGGGGCTTTCGTCCGACCCGGCGATGAACTGGCTGTGCAGTCAACTCGATCCCTTTGCCCTCATCTCGAATTCGGACGCCCATTCGCCGGAGAAACTCGGTCGCGAGGCGAACCGTTTCGACGCGGAACTTTCCTACCCTGCCATCACGGAAGCGCTGAAGCATCCGGACTCGGGCCGGTTTCTCGGAACAGTTGAGTTTTTTCCCCAGGAAGGCAAGTACCACCACGATGGGCACCGCAAATGCGGCGTCTCCTGGACGCCGGAGGAAACCGAGGGGCATGCCGGCATCTGTCCCGTGTGCGGGAAACAAGTGACCGTCGGCGTTCTCAATCGTGTGCATCAGCTGGCGGACCGCCGGAGCCCGGATCAAAAAGCCGGCTGTCCGCCGTTCCAGTCAATCATTCCGCTCTGCGAAGTCCTGTCCGAGATCCGGGGCACGGGGCCGCACAGCAAGGCGGTGCAGGCCGATTATGCGGCCCTGATCCGCGGGCTCGGAAGCGAGCTCTTCATCCTGCTTGACGCGGCCGAGGAGGACATCCGGACGGCCGGGGGAGAACTGCTCGTCGAGGCGGTGCGCCGGATGCGGGAAGGACGCGTGTCCGTCGAGGCGGGCTATGACGGCGAATACGGCCGCATCCGCGTGTTCGGCCCCGAGGACAGGCAGTCGCTCAGCCAGGAGAGCCTGTTCATCGGAACTGGCGCGCTTTCCGGTCCGCCGGTCCGGAGGGGACGAAAGAAAACGTCCGAAGCATCCGGAGGCCGGAAGGCATCGACCGCTTCCGTAAAGGCGAAAGCGGAGAAGGAAGACGCCGGTGCCGGCGGCATCGTACTCAACGCGGAGCAGCAAGCGGCTGCGGATCACAGCGGCGGGCCGGCGCTGGTGCTGGCAGGCCCTGGAACGGGCAAAACACGGGTCCTGACCGGCCGCATTCTGCGGCTGGTCCGTGACCATGGCGTTCCGCCGGAGCGTATTCTCGCCATCACCTTCACAAACAAGGCGGCCGAAGAAATACGAGGCCGCGTGTCCGCGGACACCGGGGGGCCGGTTGAAGGCAAGCGGATTCCTTCCGTCATGACCTTCCATTCCTTCGGTCACGCCCTGCTTCGGGAGCGGCCGGACCGTTTCGGGCGGACCCGCGATTTTCGCATCGCGGACGAGGACGACGCGCTC
>CAZNXX010000365.1:0-2009 GCA_964577095.1 uncultured bacterium
TTTCAGGATCCCATTTACCGCCTGAACACTTGACCAGTTTTCTCAGGTATGTTTCATTGAACCCGATGCGCAGAGCGACCTTTTTATTCGGCGGCGGGGCGGTCGTTTTCGGTGTCCAGCCCTGCCTTTCGATCAGGATTTCTATGGATTTGGTTTTCTCCCGGGTTTCCGAATCATAGCGGTACCGCACGCATACCAGGCGCTCGCCGTATTCGCGAACCCATTTCTTGGACCCCGGTTTTCCGGGTAGTATTTTCTTCGTGAATCGCATGAAGAAACCGGTTGAATCGAGGATTTGATGAATCCTGGAACAGTCAGATATTGAAGGGCCTGGAGATCTGTTCCGGGAATTTCCGCGGAAAGGAACATCCTTCCGGTATGGAATCCATCGGACATTTTCTCCCCCCTTCCGTTGAAGCGCGTGATGGGTAACAGAAGGACTTTAATGAAATTAGAATATTATACAAAACAAGATTTTTAAAAGCAAGGGGAATTTTTCGGTTTTGGGAACTATTATCAGATCAATATGGATTTTCTCCGTCCAGTTTCATCTATGTGCCGCAGGGGCGGGAGCCCCTGCGGGGAGAGAAAAAGTGGGATCAGGCAATTACATTCGTTCAGTATTGAAGGCCTGCGGGCAGGAGACCCTTAATAAGGTCCTTCGGGGGTGAAGCAGGAGGGCGAAGCTCAGGACGACAGACGAAAAAACCCTCCGGGAGGCCGAAAGCCTCCCGGAGGGTGGAAACAGAGTGGGATTTCCTTCAGCCTACCATCTCCCGAAATACGGCGCTCCGGGCTCGCCCATGTCGATCCTGTGCACGTTCCCTGCCCCTTCGATGAGCATCATCGCGTACACCTGGTTCCCGGTGCCCCAGACGGTTCTCTCTATCCCGGCCGCCAGGATGCCCTTGTAGAATGCTTCCTGGGTTCCGTCCGGGTTCAGGACGAACATCGGGTCCGCATAGTTCGTTGAGAAGAATATCTGACCGTCGGCCGAAAAGGCCATGTCCTTGAACACGGCCGTGTTGTACGGGGCGATCGCATTGGCCTTGTCGAGCACCAGCTCACGGCTGCCCAGGGTTCCGGCCGCATCGAGAATGGGATGCCGCCAGAGCGCGGTTTGGGTCTTGCCCTCGGCCCAGACGTAAACATACCCATTGTACACCCGGATGTCCTTTACATCGTCCGCGGCGTACACGCCGATGGCCGCGAAACTGCCGTCGGTTTGAACCACGAACAGATCCGCCGTTTTTCCGGACATGTACAGAATGCCGTTCGCGTCGATGTCTCCGACCGATATCTTCTTGTTCACCTTCACAAACTGAACATCGGTTCCGTCCGCGGGGTTGAATTTGGTGACCGCTGTGTTGTTGGCGAACACCACGATTTTCCCGTCAGACGACATGACCGCGTCAGTGGCCGCCCGGGTAGTGGATCCCAGTGCCGTGTGCGAGGCGTCCGGTCCCACGCGGACCACGCTCAGGTCCGCGAAGATCGCGTACAGGTTCTCCTGAGTGTCCACGGCAATCGCCTTGATCACCGTGCCCTCCAGAAAGCCTCCGTAGGTTTCCACCACGGCGTCAACGGTGAATAAGGCCGGGGCCGCCGCCACGACCATCGCTTCGTAAGAAACGACCTTGACCGGAACCGTGCCGAGGATGGCGGGCCGTAGAACCACCAGGCTCGTCGTCGAGGCGGACACCATCTCGGCCTCGGTGTTTCCGAAATACACCCTGTTGCTGTCCGGCGAAGCCGAAAAATTCTGCCCCTCGATCGTGATGCGATTCACCCCCGCGGTCGCGCGCGCCGGTACGACGGCGGATATGGTGGGCGTGGGTGGAACCGTGTATGGGTCATAATACTTGGGCTCCGCCACGTCATACTCGCAGCCCGCTGTCGTCAGCAGTATCGCCGCGCAAGCCGACGTCAGCCATGCCCGACCGCTTGTATTCATTTTCATCTCGTTCTCCTTGCCTTAGAGGGAAAAGCGCGCCGTCATGCGCTGGACC
>CAZNXX010000366.1:0-2001 GCA_964577095.1 uncultured bacterium
CCGCGCCGCCGGGCTGGATCTTCCTCAGGAACACGATATGATCGCCCCATTCGCGAACGGCCACGTTGAAATTTTTCACCCGGGGCAGAATGAGCGCCAGCTCGGTCAGCTCATGGTAGTGTGTGGCGAACAGCGTCCGGGAGCGCGCCGGAGCATGGTTGTGCAGATATTCGGCCACGGCCCACGCGATTGAAAGCCCGTCGAACGTGGATGTGCCCCGGCCGATCTCATCCAGGAGCACCAGGCTTTTCGGGGTCGCGTTGTTCAGAATGTTGGCCGTCTCGTTCATCTCGACGAGAAAGGTGGATTCCCCGCCCGCCACGTTGTCCCGCGCGCCCACGCGCGTGAAGATTCGGTCGGCCAGGCCGATGCGGGCGTATTTGGCCGGCACGAAACTGCCGACCTGGGCCATGAACACGATGAGCCCGACCTGCCGGATGAAGGTGGATTTACCGGCCATGTTCGGGCCGGTGATGATCAGAACCTGGTTTCCCCGGCCGTCCAGCGCGGCGTCATTGGGGATGAACGGCTGGCCCGGCGGCAGAAGCCGCTCGACCACGGGGTGGCGGCCTTCCTGGATGTCGATGGCGTCGCCGTCGTCGATGTCCGGTTTCACGTAGCGGTATTCCTCGGCCGCGGACGCGAATGACAGGAGAACGTCCAGCTTGCCGAGAACGCGGCTGTTCTCCTGCACGGCGGCCGCGTCAGCGGCCACGGACCGCCGAAGTTCGTCGAACAGGCGGGACTCCAGGCCGCCGAGTTTCTCCTCGGCATGGAGTATCTTCTCCTCCATCTCCTTCAGTTCGGGAGTGACAAACCGTTCGGCGTTGACCAGGGTCTGCTTGCGGGTGTACCCCTCCGGGATACGGGCCAGGTGGGTGTTGGTCACTTCGATGTAGTATCCGAAAACCTGGTTGTAGCCGACTTTCAAGGAGGAAATGCCCGTTCTCTCGCGCTCCGTGTTCTGGAGCCGGGCGATCCATTCCTTGCCCGAGGAGCCGATGCGCCGCAGCTCATCCAGTTCCGCGCTGTAACCGTCCCGGATCACGCCGCCGTCCGAGAGCGAAGCGGGCGGATCGTCGGAGAGGCCGGATGCGATTCGGCCCACCGTATCAGCGCAGGGAGAGAATGCGTCCCGGCAGGCCGCGAGCCTGGCGGAGCGGACGCCGGCCAGCGTCTGCCGGAGAGCCGGGATTTTTTCAAGCACTTTTTTCAGCCCGAGCAGGTCGCGGGGAGAGGCGCGGCCCGCGGCCACGCGCGCGATCAGGCGCTCCGCGTCGCCGGTGCCCTTCAGCAGGCCATCGAGACTGGTCCGGAGATCCCGGTTTCCGATCAGTTCTTCGACCGCTTCCAGGCGGTTGAGAATGGATTCGACGCGGTTCAGCGGTCTGGCCAGCCAGGAGACGAGCGTCCGCCCGCCCATGGGCGTTCGCGTCCGGTCCAGAACGGAAAGCAAAGTGCCCTCGCGGCCCCCGGCCGCCATGGATGAATCGATTTCCAGGCTCCTGCGGGTGGACGCGTCGAGCCGCATATAATCGTCCGCGGAATGGCGCTTCAAGGAACGGATGAAACCCAGGTCGTTTCTCTGTGTTTCTTTTAAATAAGCGAAAACCGCTCCGGCGGCGCCGAGTCCTTCGTTCAGGTCCTCGCAGCCGAATCCCTTGAGAGAAACGGTTCCAAAATGGCGGTTCAGGGTTTCGGACGCGTAAGCCCTGCCGAATATCCAGGGCTCCCGTTTCGTGACGGGCGGCGCTGTCCCGTCCGACGGCAGAAGGCCGGCCAGCCTGCCGGCCTGGTTTTCCGGCGCCAGGATTTCCGCCGGCCGCACGGAGGCCAGCTCTTCGGCGAGCCGTTCAGGCGGGCATTCCGTCGCGAAAAACTCTCCTGTGGACGCGTCCGCCCAGGCCAGCCCGCACGTTTTTTCGCCGAACACCACAGCGGCCAGGAAATTGTTGCGTTTCCCTTCGAGAAGCCGCTCCTCGGTCAGCGTGCCGGGCGTGG
>CAZNXX010000367.1:0-1993 GCA_964577095.1 uncultured bacterium
TCGACTTCAAGATCAACCTCGAGGTGGTGTCGCGCCGCGTGGCCGCGGGCTCCATCCTGAAATGGGGCAAGGCCGGGGAAGGCGACCGGTTCGACCCGCCGGTCACCCAGTTCCACTACAAGGACGACCCCCTGCACGATCCGATGCTCGACGACGCGTACGTTGAATTCATCATCCGGAACAAGCAGGGCGGGGAGTGGTACGCGGCAATGCGCGAACGGAACACGCAGGTCCTGCTCGCGCTCGAAAAGGCCTTCGCCGCGTTCGGTCTCCAGCTCGTGGACATGAAACTGGAGTACGGCCTGATCGGGGGAGAGGTGCTCGTGATCGACGAGATCACGGGCGGTTCGTTCCGGCTCTGGCCCTATCGCAGGCCGACACCGGACCTGAACCAGCCGAACGTGCTGTCCGAGCTGGATCCCTCGGGCCGGCTGGACAAGGACACTTACCGCATGGGCGGCGCTTTGGACCAGGTGCAGTCGAAGTTCGAGAGGATCGCGGAGATTACGGGGAAATTCAGTGATCTTTAGATGACAGCCGTTCCGGGTTTCGAGTTCCGGGTTCCGAGTTGATAACCCGTTTCGAATTCGGAACTCGGAACTCGGAACGCGGAACTCGGAACCTATTTATCCGGTTCTCAGCAATACGAACTTTTCACCGCAATTAGGAGGGTGCCTCATGATCCAGGAGCTCAAAGCCGCCACACTCGACACGCGGGCGTTCATCAAAACGGAGGTGGCCCGGATCGCGGAGGCCGTGGGCGGAGGCATGGCCATCAACGCCCTGTCCGGAGGCGTGGACTCCTCCGTGGTCACTTTGCTGGGCCATCGGGCGCTGGGCAAGAGGCTCCGCACGGTGTTCGTCGAGAACGGCCTCATGCGTGAGGGCGAGGCGGGCCGCGTCCGTTCGATGTTCGCGAAGCTGGGCGTGAAGGTGGAGGTGGTGGACGCGAAAGAAGAATTCTTCGCGGCCCTGAGGGGCATCACGGACCCGGAGGAGAAACGCGAGGCCATCACGCAGACGTTCTACACGCACGTGTTCGGCCGCATCGTCCGGGAGAGCGGCGCGCGGTTCCTCCTGCAGGGCACCATTCTGACGGACGTGGACGAAACCGTGGCAGGCATCAAGCGCCAGCACAACGTGTTCGAACAGCTCGGCATCGATCCCCGGGAGGCCTTCGGGTACGGCATCCTGGAACCCCTGATTCAATTGCGCAAGGACGGGGTCCGGAAGGTCGGGAAGGCGCTGGGCCTTCCCGTGGAATCGTTCAAGCGCATCCCGTTCCCGGGGCCGGCGCTCGCGGCCCGCGTCATCGGAGAGGCCACGCCGGAGCGCATCGAAACCGTGCGTCAGGCCACGGTCATCGTCGAAAAGGCCCTGTGCCGGACCAAGGCTTTCCAGTACCTGGCCATTCTGCACGCGGACCGCGTGACCGGCATGCGGGACAACAAGCGGGAATTCGGGCAGCAGATCGAGATCCGGTGCTGGGACAGTCTGGACGCGCGAAAGGCCAAACCGACCCGCCTGCCGTTCGCGGTTCTCGAGAAGCTGGCGAACGACATCACCCGGAAAGTTCCGGGCGTGGTCAGCGTGACCTACAATATCGCCACCAAACCGCCGTCGACGATGGAAGCGGTTTGAAAAAACAGTTCATCGTTCATGGTTCATAGTTCATAGTCAGAAGAGGTATCGGGAAATCAACTTGCTCTCTTTTTCAACCATGAACCATGAACTTTAAGCAAGGGAGGAATCATGAAAAGGTGTTTTGTCTGTTTGCTGCTCCTGTCGGCGCTTTCCGGATCCGCTGCCGGCCCGAAAGAGACGGTTGCATCCGAAAGAATGCGTCCCGTTCTGCTGGTGATCGACACGCAGAACCTGTACCTCCAGTACATCGATCCGGCGGACAAGGGTATGGCCATGTGGGTCATTCCGACCGTCATTCAGGCCTTCCGCGACGGCGGATTCCCGGTCATCCGGGTGTACCACACGGATC
>CAZNXX010000368.1:0-1970 GCA_964577095.1 uncultured bacterium
TCGACTTCAAGATCAACCTCGAGGTGGTGTCGCGCCGCGTGGCCGCGGGCTCCATTCTGAAATGGGGCAGGGCGGCCGAAGGCGACCGGTTCGATCCGCCGGTCACCCAGTTCCACTACAAGGACGACCCCCTGCACGACCCCATGCTCGACGAGTCGTATATCGATTTCATCGTCAAGAACAAGCAGGGCGGGGAGTGGTATGCCGCCATGCGCGACCAGAACGTGAAGGTCCTGCTCGAGTTGGAAAAGGCCTTTGCCGCGTTCGGGCTCCAGCTCGTGGACATGAAACTGGAGTACGGATTGATCGGGGGAGAGGCGCTCGTGATCGACGAAATCACGGGCGGATCGTTCCGGCTGTGGCCCTACCGGAAACCGGCACCGGATCTGAACAAACTGAACGTTCTATCCGAGCTGGATCCCTCGGGACGGCTGGACAAGGACACCTACCGCATGGGCGTCGCTTTGGACCAGGTGCAGTCGAAGTTCGAGCGGATCGCGGAGATTACGGGGAAATTCAGGGATCTTTAGATGACAGCCGTTCCGGGTTTCGAGTTCCGGGTTCCGAGTTGATAACCCGTTTTGAATTCGGAACTCGGAACCTATTTGTCAGGGCCTCAGCAAAACGAACTTCTTCACTGCAATCAGGAGGGTGCCTTATGATCCAGGAACTCAAGGCCGCCACACTCGACACCCGGGCGTTCATCAAAACGGAGGTGGCGCGGATCGCGGAGACGGTGGGAGACGGCACGGCCATCAACGCGCTGTCCGGAGGCGTCGACTCCTCCGTGGTTACCCTGCTGGGCCATCGGGCGCTGGGCAAGCGGCTCCGCACGGTGTTCGTGGAGAACGGCATCATGCGCGAGGGAGAGGCCGGCCGGGTGAAATCGATGTTCGCGAAGCTGGGCGTCAAAGTCGAGGTCGTGGACGCGAAGGACGAGTTCTTCGCCGCACTGAGGGGCATCACCGATCCGGAGGAGAAGCGCGAGGCCATCACGCAGACGTTCTACAAGCATGTGTTCGGCCGCATCGTCCGCGAGAGCGGCGCGCGGTTTCTTCTGCAGGGCACCATTCTGACCGATGTGGACGAAACCGTGGCCGGCATCAAGCGCCAGCACAACGTGTTCGAACAGCTCGGCATCGATCCCCAGGAGACTTTCGGGTACCGCATTCTGGAGCCGTTGATCCAGTTGCGCAAGGACGGCGTCCGCAAGGTCGGGAAGGCGCTGGGCCTGCCCGTGGAATCGTTCAAGCGAATCCCGTTCCCCGGGCCCGCGCTCGCGGCGCGTGTGATCGGCGAGGCCACGCAGGAGCGCATCGACACCGTCCGAAAAGCCACGGTGATCGTCGAAAAGGCCCTGTGCCGAACGAAAGCCTTTCAGTACATGGCCATTCTGCACGCGGACCGGGTGACCGGCATGCGGGACAATAAACGTGAGTTCGGCCAGCAGATCGAGATCCGGTGCTGGGACAGCCTGGACGCGCGCAAGGCCAGACCGACGCGCCTGCCGTTCGCGGTTCTCGAAAAGCTGGCGAACGACATCACCCGCAAGGTGCCGGGCGTGGTCAGCGTCACCTACAACATCGCGACCAAACCGCCGTCAACGATGGAAGCGGTTTAAAAGCAGTTCATAGTTCATGGTTCATAGTTCATTGTTAAAGGAGATATTGAAAAGCCGGCATATTTTCTTTTTCAACTTTGAACCATGATTTTCAGAAAGGGATGAATCATGAAAAGACGTTTTGTGTGTTTGCTGATTCTGTCCGCACTATCCGGATCCGCAGCCGCTCCGAAAGAGACGGTTGCGTCCGAAAGAATGCGCCCCGTTCTCCTGGTCGTCGACGTGCAGAATCAGTATCTCCCGTACATTGATCCCGCGGACAAGGGTATGGCCATGTGGGTCATTCCGACCGTTATTCAGGCCTTCCGCGACGGCGGATTCCCGGTCATCCGGGTGTACCACACGGATC
>CAZNXX010000369.1:0-1960 GCA_964577095.1 uncultured bacterium
AAAAAATTGCATCTTTTTCAATTGCCGGAAACCGTTGAAACGGTTTCCAATGACATTCATTGCCGGTTCACCCACGGCTGAAGCCGTGGGCTACTCGAGCGCGAAGCCGTGGGCTACTCGAGCGCGAAGCCGTGGGCTACTCGAGCGCAAAGCCGTGGGCTGTTTTTGTCACACACCAGCGCTGAATGCTGCCCGGAAGAAACACGTTGACAAACTGGTTCCGACGACATATATTATTTCAGATCCAATACGGACAATCTTTCTCCTCCTGCCAGGCTTCAATCTTATCCGTTCTTTCTGTTTCGTCTTTGTCCGACTTAAATTAATGTTTATCAATAAATTGCGATAACGATTCCCGGCGCGGCGGCGGTTGGAGCACCGCGCAAAAGCTGTTTGGCGGTATCGAACGTGGGTATTGCCATGCGGAAGAAAACCGGAATATGGACCCGCCCGGCCTGCGTTTGCCTGATGGCGCTTTTCACGCAGGCCCTGAACGCCGGCGACCGGCCCATCGTCTGGGCCCAGCGCGTGGTGAACTACACCATCCAGGAGAAAACGCCGTCCGAACTGGAAGAGGGTTATGGTTGGTCGTACTGGTGCGGATTTTATCTGCTGGGCCAGTACCGGATATACAAGGAAACGGGCCAGTCCGCGTATCTGCAGTACATCAAAGACTGGGTCGATCTGCACGTGGACAGCGAGGGGAACCTCGACTGCCCGATCAACGGCCTGAACCCGGTGGAGCCCGGTTATGTCACGCTCATGCTGTACGCGGAGACCGGGATCGAGAAATACAGGCTGGCGGCGCAAAAAATCCGTAACGCACTCTCAACGTATCCCCGCACCGCGGACGGGTGTTTCGCGATGGACGACAATACAGCCGGCCGGGACCAGCTGTGGCTGGACGGCGCGTACATGGCGCTTCCCTTTTACGCGAAATACGGTCAGGTGATGGAGGAACCCGACTGCATCACGGATGCGGCCGATCAGCTCATCCGGATCGCGGGCCACCTGCAGGATTCCGGCGGGCTTCTGTATCACGCTTATGACGAGAACGCCTCGGAATTCTGGGCGGATCCGGTGACGCTTCATTCTCCGATCTTCTGGGGAAGGGCAATGGGATGGTTCGGCATGGCGCTCGTGGAGGTGCTGGACTTCATGCCCGACGACCATCCGAGGCGGCCGGCCCTGATCGGCATCCTGGCGGCTCTGATCGAGGCCCTTGCTGCGGAGCAGGACCCGGTCACGGGATTGTGGTACCAGGTCGTGGATCAGGGCGGCCGGACGAACAACTGGCTCGAAAGCTCCTGCTCCTGCATGTTCTCCTACGCGGTGTGCAGAGCCGTCGCCAGGGGGTATATTCCGGACACCTACCGGGACACGGCCGTTCGGGCTTATGAGGGTATTCTGCAGAACCGGATCATCTATTATCCGGGCGGACCTATTCACCTGACCTATATTTCGGCGGGTGTGGGCGCGCACAACTTGTATGACTACTATGTCGGCGTTGCCAAACACGATGACGATCTGCACGGCCTGGGCGCCTTCCTCATGATGTGCTGGGAGATGGAAAAATACAACGGCCCGCCATCGGTTCGCATCATTTCGCCCGCGGATCCCTCTCACCTGAACCCGGATACGGACGTGACGGTCACGGTGAACGCGTCGGACGTGGACGGAGACGTGATCCGCGTCGATTTCTATGAAGGCTCGGACCTCCTGTTCTCGGACAACAATCCCCCCTGGGAATATCGCTGGGGGAGGCCCGCTCCGGGCAGTTATGTCCTGACCGCAGTCGCAAAGGACAATGACAATGACTCGACCGCGTCGGACCCGGTTCACGTGTTCGTGACGGACCAGGCCGTGCTGATCGAAGCGGAGACCGGGACTGTCTCCCCCGGGACGGTGGACACCGACATCGCGGGCTACACAGGGACAGGATTCGTCAATCCGGCGAACC
>CAZNXX010000370.1:0-1939 GCA_964577095.1 uncultured bacterium
CATCAGCCGCGGGGTGGCCGTTTCCTCGGGCCCGGAACTGTTCGTCCTCGATCCGGAGCCGGCCGAACGTACCGCGGCGAAAAACGTGACGCTCGCGGGCCGCGTGAAACCGGGTGTCCGGCTTTGGCTGGACGGCGTGCCCGTCGAGATCCGCTCGAATGTTTTCAGTCTGCTGCGCGCGCTCGCGGAAGGGGAGAATATTTTTCACTTCAGGGCCGTGTCGGCGGAGGAGGGGGACAGGAGCCGGTCGGTCACCGTCATTTCGGATGCCACGCCGCCGCTTCTCCGGATGCCCGATCCGCCGGAATTCACGAACCGGCCGGAACTGCGTTTTGAGGGAGATGTGTCGGAACCCTGCGATCTCCGGCTGAACGGGCGTCTCGTCCCGTCCGACTCCGGCCGTTTTCTGGTTTCCGCCCGCCTCGGGGACGGGCCCAACGCCTTCAGGCTGGAGGCCGTGGACCCGGCGGGAAACGCGTCCGAGCGCAGGTTCACGGTCTTTCTCGACACCGTACCGCCGGTCGTGGTCTCAGCCGCGCTCTCCGCGCCGCGGACCTCCGGCGGGGAAACCATCGAAGCGATCGTTCGGACCGCGGACTCCGGTGCCGGGACCGCGAGAACCGCGTCCTGCGTCGTGGAGATTCCCCGCTGCGGCGTCCGGGTTCCGGTTCTCCTGAAGCGGGCTCCGAATTCGGACGAATTCCGGGCGAGCCTGGCCGTTCCGTCCGGATGCGCAGGGACGCCGGTTCTGAGGGACCTGGCCGTCTCTGATTACCTGGGCAACACCAGGCGTATCCCGTGATCGTCTTTCGCGCGCCGGAACCGGGCCGGTTCCGGCTGCCGCGCCAGTCCATTCATTCCTGAACGAAGCGAACGATGCGAGCATTCGAGATTCTCAATAAACGGATCCTCTTCTTCACGTTTCTCGCCGCATTCCTGCTGGTTTCGGTGCTGCCTGTTCTGATTTCAGGCTTCATCATCCTGAACCGCACCGAGGAGGAACTGAAAAGCTCGCTCCACGAGAGCAATTACCTGATCGCACGCGCGATCGCCGTGGAAATCAGCGACTCCAATCTTCGGCCGTGGGCCGCCCTGCTCGGGGGGCTGGCATCGGCGCCGCGCGCCGGATCCGGGCTGCCCGAATCGTTCGACCACCTGGTGGACCAGGCATTCCGGCAGGAGGATGATCTGGCCGTTCTCTCGGTGCAGACGGCCGGGGGGCGTGAGCCCCGTCACTACATCAACCGGTCGTTCCGAGAGGAGCTGAACCGCCAGGATCCGGACGAGCTGACCCGTCTGTTCTCCTTCCGTCAGACCGGGGAGACCGTGGGGCGGCCGGTTCTGCTCGATTCCGGCCGTTCCGTTTTCCTGCCGGTTGAAGCGGCCGACCGCACCGGAGGAAAACCCCTGCTTACCGTGCGCGGCGTTTTCAGGATGAATCCGTCTCTGGAGGCCTTCGACCAGGATGTCTCTCCGATGCGGCGGCAGATCTATGTGCTGGACCGGAACGGGGATGTCCTGTTCCGGAACGGATTCGCGGAGATCGGCTCGGGGAAGCCACTGCCGTATCCGCTTCCCCAGGCCGGCGCCCGCGCCGCATCGGTTTTCCGCACCGTCGCTTTCGATTTCAACGGCGAGAGGCACCTGGCATACGCGTACCCCATGGCGGTCACGGGATGGCGCGTGGTTCTGGTGTACCCACAGAACAAGGCATACGCCCTGGTTTCCGGAACCCGCCGGAGCATCCTGGCGACCCTGGGAACCGCGGCGCTCCTCAGCCTGGCCCTGTCCTTCCTGCTGGCCTGGTTCCACTCCAGCGTGATCGTCCATGCGAAGGAGGCGCTGCAGCGGTACGCCGACAAGCTCGAGCAGACCAACGCCGAGCTGGACGCGTTCGCCTCTTCGATCTCGCACGACCTGAGCGCGCCTCTCCGGCACA
>CAZNXX010000371.1:0-1930 GCA_964577095.1 uncultured bacterium
AAAAAATTGCATCTTTTTCAATTGCCGGAAACCGTTGAAACGGTTTCCAATGACAAATATTCCCGGTTCACCCACGGCTGAAGCCGTGGGTTCCAGTCTGAAGCCGTGGGCTCCAGACTCAAGCGGAGGGCTTTGTTTCGTGATGCAAACAGCAGAAGCGATATCGGGTAAATTCACGTTGACAATCCGGTTTCATGGGCATATATTATTTCAGATTCAATACGGACAATCTTTCTCCTCCTGCCGGGCTCAAGTTTTTTCCTCTCTTTCTGATTCATCGGCGTCTGCTATAAATGAATATTTATCAAGAAATTGCGGCTTTTACCGTTCCGCGAAAAGGTTTTAAAACCGCGTAAAAGTCATCCGGCGGTATTGAACGAGGGTATTGCCATGTGGAAGAAAACCGAAATATGGATCCGGACGGCCTGCGTTTGCCTGACGGCGCTTTTCACGCAGGCCCTGACCGCGGGCGACCGGCCCATCGTCTGGGCCCAGCGCGTTGTGAACTACACCATACAGGAGAAAACGCCATCCGAACTGGAAGAGGATTATGGGTGGTCATACTGGTGCGGTTTCTATCTGCTGGGCCAGTACCGGATTTACAAGGAAACGGGTCAGTCCGCGTATTTACAGTACATCAAAGACTGGGTCGATCTGCACGTGGACAGCGACGGGAATCTCGACTGCCCGATCAACGGACTGAACCCGGTCGAACCCGGTTATGTCACGCTCATGCTGTACGCGGAGACCGGGATCGCGAAATATGGGCTGGCAGCGGATAAAATCCGGAACGCGCTGTCCACGTATCCCCGCACCTCGGACGACTGCTTTTCCATGGACGACAATCCCGAAGGCTGGGACCAGCTCTGGCTGGACGGGGCGTACATGGCGCTTCCCTTTTACGCGAAATACGGCCAGGTGACCGGGGACACCGCGTGCATCACGGACGCGGCGGATCAGCTCATCCGGTACGCGGTCCATCTGCAGGATGCCTGCGGGCTTCTGTATCACGCGTACGACGAGGACGCCTCACGATTCTGGGCGGACCCGGTGACGCATCATTCCCCGATTTTCTGGGGAAGGGCCATGGGTTGGTTCAGCATGGCCCTGGTGGAGGTTCTGGACTGCATGCCCGAGGACCATCCCAGGAGGCCGGCGCTGATCGGCATACTGGCGGCCCTGATCGAAGGCCTTGCCGCGGAGCAGGACCCGGTCACGGGATTGTGGTACCAGGTCGTGGACCAGGGCGGCCGGGACGGCAACTGGCTTGAAAGCTCCTGCTCCTGCATGTTTGCCTACGCGGTGTGCAGGGCCGTCGCTAGAGGGTATGTTCCGGAAACGTACCGGGGTGTGGCCGTGCTGGCCTATGAGGGTATACTGCAGAACCGGATCATATACTATCCGGGGGGGCCGATCCATCTGACCTACATTTCAGCGGGCGTGATCGCGGACAGTTCTTATGCCAACTATGTCGGTGTCGCCAAACATGAGGACGATCCGCATGGACTCGGAGCATTCCTCATGATGTGCTGGGAAATGGACAAGGTCAACGGTCCGCCCTCGGTCCGCATCGTTTCGCCCGCGGACCCCTCTCACCTGAGTCCGGACACGGACGTGACGGTCACGGTGAACGCGTCGGACGTGGACGGGGACGTGGTTCGTGTCAATTTCTATGAGGGAACCGATCTTTTATTCACGGACAATTCCTCCCCATGGGAATACCACTGGGGAAAACCGGCTCCTGGCAGTTACGTCCTGACCGCCGTTGCTGTGGACAATGACAATGACTCGACCACGTCGGACCCGGTTCACGTGTTCGTGACGGACCAGGCCGTGCTCGTCGAAGCGGAGACCGGGACTGTTACCCCCGGGACAGTGGACACCGACATCGCGGGCTACACAGGGACAGGATTCGTCAATCCGGCGAACC
>CAZNXX010000372.1:0-1928 GCA_964577095.1 uncultured bacterium
ACCGGACGCGTATGGGCCGCATCTGGTGAATGACCACAAGCGCCGCGTCATTGGCACGCACCACATTCCCCTTTTTCACGAGCAGGCCGCCCGCGCGTCCCGAGATCGGGGCTGTGACCGAGGCATAGGCCAGGTTCAGCTCCGCCTGCGCGATGGCCGCCTCGTCCTGCCGGACGACGGACCGGAGCATTTCAGCCTGCGTCCGGATGGCGTCGTACTGCTCGGCCGTCACGTAGTCCTTCTGAACCAGTTCGGCGTACCGGCCGGCCTGCAGGGCCGCGTTGGCCGCCTGACTGCTGTCACGGCTGAACTGCGCGAGGGCCGCTTCCAGCGCGGCCTCGAATGGCCGGGAATCGATCCGAAACAGGAGCTGGCCCTGACGCACGTCCTGGCCCTCGGAGAAGGCCACGGCCGTGATCACGCCTCCCACCTGCGGCCGCACGGCCGCGGTTTCGACGGGCTCCACAGTTCCCACGGAAAACAGCGACACCGGCCGCGGCTCGACGGCCACGGTTCCGGTTTTCACGGGCACGGCCTGCTTCGGCGGCATTTTCTTTCCGCCGCATCCAGCGGCGAACAAGAGGCACGCGGACAGGCCGGACAGGATGACGGTCCGGCGATGCCGGAACAGCCGCCGGAACGATACAAAGCAGGCGCGGGAAACAGCCGCGTTCATGGAACCCATCATGGTTTCACCTCAATTGGAGGAGCTTCGCCTGCGGGGGCGATGCGCGCGGTTTTTTCAAGCGTTCCGGCGGCATGGCTGAGCCGGGCCAGCGCGGTGAACCAGCCCAGGCGGGCATTGATTTTTTCAGCGCGCGCCGAAGCCAGGGCCCGCTGGGCCGTGAGAAGATCGAGCATGCTCCCGGCGCCTTCCCTGTACCGGCCGGCGGCCACGGCCTCGGACTGCTCCGCCGCCGCGACCAGGTCGTCCGCTGCCTGAATACGGCCCTCGGCCGTGAGCCAGTCGCTGTGCGCCTCGACCACCTGCAGGATGACGGACTGTTCCGCGGAGCGGGCGCGTTCCAGTGCCGACCCGGCCGATGCCCTTGCCGCCGCATAATCGGCCTGGCGGGAAAATCCGCCGAACAGGGGGATTTGCAGGACCAGCCTGCCGGACGCGTCGTCCATGTGTCCCGGAACCCCGTCCAGGCGGGTGCGCGAGGCCGCGCCTGCCAGCGACAGGGTCGGCAGCATGCGGGACAGGGCCGCGTCCGCGGCGGCTGCGGCGGCGCGACCCGCGGCCCGGACGGCCTGCAGGTCCGGCCTTGCGGCAAGCGCCCGGGTCACCAGGCTGTCCACGGTCTGCGTCGCTCCCGGAGCCGGCGGACCCGGGTCGACCGCGCCGATATCCTGAAACGCGTGGGCCGGATATCCCATGGCGGCCGCGAGGCCGCCCCGGGTGATCCGGACCTGGCCTTCCACAGCCAGAACCGCGAGCCGCACTTCTGAATGCGCGGTTCTGGCCTGAAGCACGTCCGCGAGCGTGGCGAGTCCGACGCGGTGCTTCTCCTCCGCCACCCGGAGGTGCTGCTCCGCTTCAGCCAGGGACGTGCGGTTGGCCTCGAGCAGGGAACGGCTGGCACAGTAGCTGAAAAACGCGGTTTCGGTTTCAAGAACGGCATTCTGAATGGCCTGGTTGTGCGCCCAGTCCGCGGCCAGCAGGGCCTCCCGGGCCATGGCCATAAAAGAGGCCCTTCCCCCGAAATCGAAGAGCAGAAGCGAGAGCCCGGCCTCAGCCCGGTAAACGGTCAGAGAATCCCTTGCCCCCCCATTGTTGAAACCGTCCGGGAAAGACCACAAGCGGGTCGCGGCCGCGTTCAGAGAAAGGTCCGGCAGCCAGAGAGAACCGAGCGTTCCAGTCCAGGCCGCGGCTGCCGATCGGGCCGTCAGCCAGGCGGCTCGCGTATCCGGATCATTCTCGAGAC
>CAZNXX010000373.1:0-1928 GCA_964577095.1 uncultured bacterium
ACCGGACGCGTATGGGCCGCATCTGGTGAATGACCACAAGCGCCGCGTCATTGGCGCGCACCACATTCCCCTTTTTCACAAGCAGGCCGCCCGCGCGTCCCGAAATCGGGGCCAGGACCGAGGCATAGGCCAGATTCAGCTCCGCCTGGGCGATGGCGGCCTCGTCCTGCCGGACGACGGACCGGAGCATTTCAGCCTGTGTCCGTATGGCATCGTACTGCTCGGCCGTCACATAATCCTTCCGGACCAGTTCGGAGTACCGGCCGGCCTGCAGGGCGGCGTTGGCCGCCTGACTGCTGTCGCGGCTGAACTGCGCGCGGGCCGCTTCCAGCGCGGCCTCGAACGGCCGGGGATCGATCCGGAACAGGAGCTGGCCCTGGCGCACATCCTGGCCCTCGGAAAAGGCCACGGCCGTGATCACGCCTCCCACCTGCGGCCGCACGACCGCGGTTTCAACGGGCTCCACGGTTCCCACGGAAAACAGCGACACCGGCCGCGGCTCGACGGCAACCTTTCCGGTTTTCACGGGCACGGCCTGCCTCGGCGGCATTTTCTTTCCGCCGCATCCCGCAGTGCAGATGAGGCACACGGACAGGCCGGACAGGATGACGATCCGGCAATGCCGGAACAGCCGCCGGAACGATACAAAGCAGGCGCGGGAAACAGCCGCGTTCATCGGACCCATCATGGTTTCACCTCAATTGGAGGAGCTTCGGGCGCCGGGGAAATGCGTCCGGTTTTTTCAAGCGTTCCTGCGGCATGGCTGAGCCGGGCCAGCGCGGTGAACCAGCCCAGGCGGGCGTTGATCTTTTCAGCGCGCGCCGAAGCCAGTGCCCGCTGGGCCGTGAGAAGATCGAGCATGCTCCCCGCGCCTTCCCTGTATCGGCCCGCAGCCACGGCCTCGGACTGCTCTGCTGCTGCGACCAGGTCGTCCGCGGCCTGAATACGGCCCTCGGCTGTGAGCCAGTCGCTGTGCGCCGCGACCACCTGCAGAATGACCGACTGCTCCGCGGAACGGGCGCGTTCCAGGACCGACTCGGCCGAGGCTCTGGCAGAGGCATAATCGGCCTGGCGGGAGAATCCGTTGAACAGGGGGATACTCAGGACCAGCCGGCCGGACGCGTCGTCCATGTGTCCCGGAACACCGTCCACGCGGACGCGCGAGACCGCGCCCGCGAGCGACAGGGTCGGCAGCATGCGGGACAGGGCCGCTTCCGCCGCGGCTGAGGCGGCCCGGCCCGCGGCCCGGACGGCCTGAAGGTCCGGTCTTGCGGCAAGCGCCCGGGTGACCAGACTGTCCACGGTCCGGCCGACACCCGGAGTCGGCGGACCCGGATCGATCACGCCGATATCCTGAAACGCGTGGGCCGGGAATCCCATGGCATCCGCGAGGCTGCCACGGGTGATCCGGACCTGGCCTTCCACCGCCAGAACCGCGAGCCGCACTTCGGAATGCGCGGTTCTGGCCTGAAGCACGTCCGCGAGCGTTGCGAGACCGACGCGGTGCTTTTCCTCCGCCGCCCGGAGGTGCTCTTCCGCTTCGGCCAGGGAAGTCCGGTTGGCTTCGAGCAGGGATCGCGCGGCGCCGTAATTGAAAAACGCGGTTTCGGTTTCAAGAACGGCATTCTGAATGGCCTGGTTGTGCGTCCAGTCCGCGGCCAGCAGGGCCTCCCGGGCCATGGCCGTGGACGAGGCCCTTGCCCCGAAATCGAAGAGCAGAAAGGAGAGCCCGGCCTCGGCCCGGTAAACGGTCAGAGAATCCCTCGCGTCCCGGATGTTGAAACCGTCCGGAAAGGACCACAATCGGGTCGCTGCCGCGTTCAGGGAAAGGTCCGGCAGCCAGAGAGAACCGAGCGTCCCGGCCCAGGCCGCTGCTGCCGATCGGGCCGTCAGCCAGGCGGCTCGCGTATCCGGATCATTCTCGAGAC
>CAZNXX010000374.1:0-1923 GCA_964577095.1 uncultured bacterium
GTGTCTCGCCATATCACGGATCATCGGGCAGACATTCGCGATCTCGGAAAACTGGTCGACGTGTTCGAAAATGAAAGGCCGGAAATCGTCTTTCACCTCGCGGCTCAGCCCCTGGTCCTGGAGGGTTACCGGAATCCGGTCGCGACTTTCGAGACAAACACGCTGGGGACCGTGCACGTGCTGGAGGCCATCCGCCGCACGCGCTCGGTGAAGGCCGCCGTGATGGTGACGACCGACAAATGCTACGAAAACCGGGAATGGGCGTGGGGCTACCGGGAATCCGACCGGCTCGGCGCGGACGATCCTTACGGCGCCAGCAAGAGCGCGGCGGAGATGGCGATTCACGCTTACCGCAAGTCGTTTTTCAGCCGGGGCGGATCGCCCGGAGTCGCTTCGGCACGGGCGGGGAATGTCATCGGGGGAGGGGACTGGTCCGATCACCGGCTGATCCCGGACATCCTGCGGTCCGTCCGGAACGGTGTGCCGGTGGGCATCCGGAATCCGGGAGCCGTGCGGCCCTGGCAGCACGTGCTGGAACCTCTGGCCGGCTACCTCCGTCTGGCGTGCGCCCTTCTGGCGTCTCCGGCCGAGTACGCGGAGGCCTGGAATTTCGGTCCCGCCCTGCGCGATGCCAGACCCGTCCGGCAGGTCGTCGAAAAAGTCCTTGCCTGCCTGGGGCAAGGCGCGTGGATCGACGGCGCGGGCGCCGGGGAACACCACGAGTCGAACCTGCTGATGCTCGACAACACAAAATCCGTCCGCAGGCTCGGCTGGAAGCCTGTGTGGGATCTCGATGAGGCGATCCGGATGACCGTCGACTGGCATCGCCAGCCCGCATCGGCGGATACGCTGGCGTTTTCAGAGGGTCAAATCGTTTCCTTCGAGGAAAAATGGAAATCGTCCCGAGAAGATTGAGCGGGGTTTTCGAGATCCGGCTTCATCCCTATCATGATGAGCGGGGTTTTTTCATGCGGACATTCGACGCGCGCGCGTTCCGGGAGGCGGGTCTGCACCGCGAATGGATTCAGGAGAACCACTCGCGGTCCGAGCGAAAGGGCGTTCTGCGGGGACTTCATTTCCAGTTTCCCCCCTTCTGCGAATCGAAACTCGTCCGCTGCATCCGGGGTGCGATCCTCGATGTATTTCTCGATCTTCGGTCAGACTCGGAAACCTACGGTCAGTGGGACTCGGTGGAATTGAGCGAGTCCAGCCGGAATGCGATCCTCATCCCCAGAGGTTTCGCGCACGGGTTCTGCACCCGGACGGATGCGGCAGAGGTTCTCTATAAAGTGGACAACCAGTATTCCCCGGAGCATGAAGGAGGCATTCTCTGGAACGATCCCGATCTGCGGATCAACTGGCCGGAGAAGAATCCGGTTCTCTCGTCGAAAGACGGGCGGAATATGACATTCGCCGAGTTTTCCTCGCGATACAAAGGATTGCGTCCATGAATATACGGCTTTTCAAACCGTCCCTCGGAGAAGAGGAGCTTCAGGCCGTCCGGGAAGCATTCGAGCGTTCCTGGATCGGCCTGGGGCCGAAGGTCGCCGAGTTCGAATCCGCCTGGAAAACCTTCATCGGGTGCAGGGAAGCGATCGGATTGAATTCGGCGACCGCCGCATTGCATCTGGCGCTGGCGGTCTGGAAATTCGATGAAGGCAAAAAGGTGCTCGTTCCCGCCCTGACTTTCTCGGCAACCGCCTCCGCGGTGCTGTACAACCGGCTGATTCCCGTCTTTGTGGATTCGGACCCTGAAACGCTGGGGATCAGCCTGGAAGATCTGGAGAAGAAGTGCGACAAGGACTGTGTCGCGGTCATCCCGGTCCATTACGCCGGACATCCCGTGCCGATGGACCGGCTGACGGACTGGGCCCGCGGGAAGAACCTGAAAATCATCGAGGATTGCGCCCACACCGCGGGAGG
>CAZNXX010000375.1:0-1899 GCA_964577095.1 uncultured bacterium
CGGTTACGACCCGAACCTGGACCGCTACCTCGTGGTCTGGGAGGACAACCGGATGGGAAACGCCAATACGGATATATACGGCCGTCTGCTCGGAGGTGACGGTTCGCCGCTCGGTGAAAACTTTCCTATCTGCACGGCCGAGAATTCCCAGTACTGGCCGCATCTCGACTTCGATCCGGTGCTGAACCGGTATCTGGTCGTTTTCGAGGATTGGCGCAAAGGCCCCAAGAACGGCGACATTCGCGGCGTATTTGTCACGTCCGACGGCCTGCTTGCGGACGCGCCGGCATCCGAAGCCGACCACAGCTTCTCGATCAGTTCGCACGACTCCAGCATTTACACCTGTTCCGTGGCTTTCAACTACAACGAGAACGTCTTTCTGGCCGTCTGGGGAGACTACCGCAATAAGAAACCGACCGACCGATATTCGGCGGGCGTGGACGTATTCGGGCAGATCATCCTGGCGGACGGTACCCTGGCCAACCCGTCCGATCCGGCGGTCAACTTTCCCGTGCTCGCCGACGAATGGCTCCAGGAGAGCGTCGCGGATGTGACCTACAACCCGTTCGTCAACGAATTCATGGTCGTGTGCGGGATCGATATAGGCCAGGTGCTGGGTCAGAGGGTCGATCACCTCGGCCGCCTCGTGGATAAAAACGGCACGGTCATGCTCGCGAAAGCGGGCGGATCGCCGTCCGCTTTCGTCGTATCCCCGGTTTTCCAGAACGGCCCGGATGATCTTCAGGCCAAGGTCCAGTCCAGGTCCGAATACGCCCAGGGTCTCCGTAAAACCGCGGCTCAGGGCAACGAGAACCTGGTGATCTGGAAGGGCATTCTGCCCCCGCGCACGGACAACGACATTTACGGCCAGCGCATCGGGTTCGAAGCGGCCGGGCAGACCTACAAAATCATCTATCTCAACCGGGACGGGGTTCAGACCGAAACGCCCTCCATTTTCCCGATCAGCGTGCAGGAAGGCATGGTCCGCGTCATGGATCTGGCCTACGGGAATCAGGACGACGAGTTTCTGGTGGCCTGGGGAGACCCGCGCAAGAACGCCTATCCGGACCTGGACCTGTATGTCCAGAGGCTCGACATCGACGCGTCCAACGTCATGCGCCTCATGGAGGACAACCGGATGGACACGGCTTACTGCACCAACAACATCCGGGTGGACATGACCGAAGAATACGAGGGAAGCCTTCTCGGCATCGCCCACAACCGGACCCTGAATGAGTTTCTGGTGGCGGACACCTACCAGGGCCGGACCGACACATCCGGGGCCAACATCATGGCCAGACGGTTCTACGGAACCGCTCCCACCGCGGTTGAAAACGCCGCCGGCCATGTGCCGGACGGATTCGGCCTGGCGCAGAACTATCCCAACCCGTTCAACAGCGCCACGGTCATTGCCTACTCCGTCGGAGAGGCGGGGCGGGTGCGGCTGGAGATTCTGGACGCGATGGGCCGGGTGATCGAGACGCTGGCGGACCGCGCTCATCAGCCCGGCACATACACCGCGTCATGGAACGCCGAGGGGCTTCCGTCGGGCATGTATTATTACTGCGTCACGGCTTCCGGTTCGAGTCGGACCGGCAAGATGGTGCTTCTGCGGTAAGACGGTCCGAACAAGCTTCGATTTCAGAAAAACGGCCGCGTTTCAGACGCGGCCGTTTTTTGTTTAAAAACATCAAATAAAACTTGACTCCCCACGGATTTTCGGTTATATTTGTTGTATTATGAAACAATTGCAAAAACCAACGATCGACCCCCGGGTCCGGCGGTTCCGGTCGGCCCTGCGCGTGTTCGAAAGCCTCCTCGACCTCACCTCCCGTCGCGAGGAGTACTGCTGCGGCGTGACCCTGGCCCAGTGCCACGCCCTGCTCGCCCTGTCCGAGG
>CAZNXX010000376.1:0-1893 GCA_964577095.1 uncultured bacterium
AAGCGCCGGACCGTTTCGGGCTGGAGCCGAATTACCCGAATCCCTTCAACCCGTCCACGGCCGTGCCCTTCCAGGTGGCGAAACCCGGACCCGTGAAACTCAGGATATTCGATCTGCGGGGCCGGACCGTGCGGACGCTCGAGGACGGGCCCTTCCATCCCGGTTATTACGAGTCCAGATGGGACGGATGCGACGACAGCGGACGGCCCGTCGCGTCCGGCGTGTACGTGATTTTTATTCAGGCCGGGGATTTCGTGAAGCAGAGGAAGATGCTGCTGATGCGGTAAAGAGATGACAAAGAATCCGGCACCTTGGGGGTGCCGGGCACTCCGATAAAAGTAACTTTCCGGGAGGTTCGGAACCTGCCCGCTGCGCGGGACCAAGTTATTATATTTCTTGAATAGTGAAGGCCTGGAGCGTTTCTTCGTGAAAAGACCCCGGGGTCCAAAGGACCCCGGGGTCTTGCTTTTACTCCTGAGTGTTCTTCAGATCCTTACGGAATCGAATACGAAACCGCCAGGGTGAACACGTTCGCCTTAAAATTGTACTTGCCGGCGAAATTTTCGTACATGCCGTCCGGAGAATTGACCGGATTGTATTCCGCGATTTCCTTTTCCCCGAACATCACGTTTTCGTACGCGAGGTCCAGGGCGACCTTGCCGAGATTCAGGCCGAGACCGGCCGTGATCACGGTGCGGGTGTTCGGATCGAGCAGGGTCGGATTCATGGTCTCATCCGGAACCGGAGAGGGCACGGTGTAGCCGCCGAGCCGGACGAACAGCTTCTTGCATCCCGCGTCCCAGGCCAGGTACTCGGCGCCGATTCCGATTTCCACCGTGTTTTCCCAGTCGAGCAGGAGGGTCTGGAGCACTTCGTCGCCCTGCTTGACTTCGACCTGGTCCCAGGCGCTCCAGTTCGTCATGGAAACGTCGGCTGTGAGGGTCAGTTTGCAGATCGGCTTGTAGGCGACGCCGATGCCGGCCATCCACGGAAGGGGCAATGCGGCTTCGATGTCATCGATGTCCGTGGTGGCGTCGGGGTAGGGCTGTCCCGAGAATACGCCGGCAGCCTCCATTAACTTAGCGGCGTTAACAGAATCCATCGCGGCGACATCCTGAGAAGCAAGTCCCAGTGCCTGCATGTAGCCGGTATTCGTGGGGAGGATGAGTTTGGTCTTCATGCTCCCCTTGAGCTTGAGGTCAGTGGAGTAACGGCCGCTCAAACCCACGGACAACTTGTCCGAAACCTTGTACAGGAGACCGAGAGTGGCGCCGAAAGCGGAACCGGATCCGTCCAGGTTGCTGACTGCAATGAGGCGGTTCCAATCCTCATTCCAGGGAAGATTTGCCGGAACACGTGGATCGAGCACATGGATCTGGCTGAGGCCGGCATTGATCTGTTCCCAACTGCTCATGATGATTCCGGGCGCAACTTCTGACCGCTCCAGCAGCGGGTTGTACGGAAACGCGACCTGATCCATGACCATCTTGCCCCACGTGTATTTCACGCCGAGACCCACGGAGAACTTGTCCGTCACCTTGTAGGCCACAGTCGGCTGAATGTCGATAACCTGGTGGTCGCTGAAGTGTTCTTTCTCCTTCGTCATCGCGGAGGGTCCGTACCCGGCCGGAACGTCCATCAGATCCCATTCCGTGCCGAGGCCGTTCGGGGCATACACTCCGAGACCGACAGTCCATTTTTCACAGGGTTTGTAGAAGATGCCGAGCGCCGGTACGAGGAAGTTCCTGTCCGTGGCATCCACCACTTCGGTCTTCATCCCCGCGAAAGGGGCGGCCGGATACGGATACGCCTCGTAGCTGCCCCGTGGCATGATCATGCCGGCCGAAAAACCGATTTCCCACTTGCCGAACTGGGTCGCGCCGGCCGGGTTGA
>CAZNXX010000377.1:0-1852 GCA_964577095.1 uncultured bacterium
CGTCATCCAGATCCGTCAGGATCGAAACGTCCATCCCCGCGTTGATCGCGGGACTTCCATCCTGAAGCCGGTAATCTCCGGCTGTCCCCCACGCCGGCCGGACAAAGAGCGGGTCGCCGGTCCGGTTGCCGGGTCCAGGAAGCCCCTGTTGAATGTCCGGCGTTGTGTATCCCGAGCCATGGGCCTCGATTTGAATATCCCCCGAGGGACGGTTGAACAGGTTGTATTCACAGGTCAAACGTACCGAATCGCCGAAGAATACGGATCCATACGCCCCGGAGAATATCGAGTTGCGAACGGTGACCGCGACAGGCTGAAGCGGCGTATCGTACTGTACGTGCATGGAATAGGAGCGGCGGCCGGGATTATCGGCTACGGTGCAATGAACGATTTCGAATCCCCCGGACGAGCGGTCCGCGCATTCGATCACGATGTTTGCCCAGGGCGATGAAGGATCGCCGTCCCCGGTTCCGGTGATGAGCGTGTTCTCGATGCGGCTTCCGCCCGCCCAGAGTTTGACGCCGTTCGCGAAATTGTTTTCGATACGGCACTGTCGGATGGTTGTATTCGCCGCCTTGCTGTCCAGCCCGTCGCCCCGATTGTGTTCCGTCAGGGTGCGGATGATTTCCACCGGGCCGTCCGACGGCTCGATGCCGAAACCGTCCGGACGGTCATAGGGGTTGTCCGGATTGTCCGGGATGCCACGGTAATAGCGGCCGGAATACGACAGGGCGCAGTCGCTCACGCGCACATGCCGCAATCCTCCGGCCGCGCCTTCAGGACCGCCGATGCCGCCGAATCCGCAATGCGAGAAGATACAGTCTTCAACAGTCAGTGAATCGACATCCCGGATGTCGAGGCCCATTCCGTCCAGGTGGTGGACGTTGAGGCCCGACAGGTCGACGTTTTGCAGGGGACGGTCGGTGCCGTTGAGGCCGTCTCTGAAGAAGGCGTCTCCGTCGCTGGTGATTTCGATGTTTTCGATGCGGAGGTAACTGGAGAGAAAGACCGCGCAGAACAGGTCGTTCCGTCCTGCCAGGACGGGCCGGTCCGGATAGTGCCCGCGGATGGTGACCCAGGCGCCGGGCCGGCCGTCCGGAGGCGTCAGGATGTCAGCGTCGAATTCGGAAAGAACATAAGTGCCGGCCAGAAGAATGAGCGTGTCCCCGGGGGACAGCAGCCGGGATGCAGTGCCCGGTGAGCGGAAGGGCCGGTCATGCGTTCCTGGACTGGTGTCTGATCCTGTCGGCGAGCAATAGATCGTGCCGGCGAAAACCGGAGCCGGTTCAACGGCGAGGCAGATGAGAGCGATGAGCACGATCCGAACGCTGGAACAGGAGGCATGGTTCGTTCGCATCCGCATTTCGAGGCCTCCTCTCAACGGAAACACGGCGCGTTCACCCGTCCAGCAGGCGGAGGATCTCATCCGTCCGGTTGAAACGCAGAAACATACGATTTCCCCGTCGGAGGCGTTCCGCTTCGGACAGGGCATCCCGAAGATCGAAATCCTTCTGCGGAACGCAGTGAAAGAATCCGGATCGGGCCGCGTGACGGCCCAGGTATTCCTGCTCAGTCTGGCCGGGCGTCGGGACGAGAATCGCGGCCTTGCCCATGGCCGCGAGCTCCATGAGCGTGGAATAGCCGGAGCGGCACACGACCAGCCGGGCGCCCCGCATCAGGGGGATGATTTCACGGCGCTTGAGGTGGGGATGGATGATCGCGTCCGCCGTGTTTTCCGTGAAGCCGCCCGGGGCCGCTTCGGGCTTTCCGAGCACGACGATTTTACGGCCCTTCACTTCGCCGATCCGCTCCAGGATGATGCGTTCAAACATCGTGCGCTGGGGCTCGGGCC
>CAZNXX010000378.1:0-1844 GCA_964577095.1 uncultured bacterium
CGACGGTTTTCTGGATGACCGATTACGGGGACGGGGTCATCCGGCGCAGGGCCTGCCTGTACGATTCCGGAGGGACTCCCGTCGTCGGGCCCTTCTTCGTGGACGAGGACGACAAATTCGGATTTCAGGGCGAATTGTCTGTGTGCCGGCTTGACGACGGCCATTCGATATTTCTATGGTCCGGTAATGTGGCCGGAGACTGGAACATCTACTTTCGTACCTGCGATGCGGCCGGCGTGCTTGCGGCCCCGAGCACACCCGTCAATGACACGCCCGGACTCCAGTTCGGACCGGACATCGCCACGGACGGTGACGGCATCCTGCAGATGGTCTGGCAAGACCGCAGAAATGGCGTGGATTTCGACGTGTACGGCACGCGGCTGAATTTGGATGCTCCCGCATCGGTTACGGCCGGATCCGGATTCGACGGATTGGTGCCGGTCACCTGGGAGGCGCCGTTCGGCGGCGGGCATCCGGTCCGGTACCAGGTGCATCGGATGGACGTCGCAGCGGGCACGATCTCCGAACTGGCGACCGTGGATGTGTCGGGACGCCTCCTGCCCAACCGCATGCTCGATTTCATCGATGCCACGGCTGAAAACGGGCGGAGTTACGCGTACGCGGTCCGTACGGATGAGCCCGGCGCCATGCACACCTGGTCCGGAATCGTGACTCCGGCCGCAGGCGGGCACGCGGTCGCATCCGCGTGGTGCGATGCGCGGCCCGGCGTGAACGGCGATCTGGCGCTCGGGGAATGGATGACAGCGACGGAAGTCGACATTTCGGAACCGTCCGGACATGCCGAGGTCAGCCTTTTCGTGATGAACGACGCGGACAGCCTCTATCTCGCGGTCATTGACCGGACGGACCAGGCGGCGGAAGCGGCCACCACCTGCGGAATACTGCTGGACCTGAACCATAACGGCCAGTGGCCGTCTGCAGGGCCCAGCACCGAGGGTCTGCTCGCATTCACTCCCGCGGGAGCCGGGTTCCAGGGCTACTGGGGCGTGTACCCGGACGGTCTCGGCGGAGACGCGGCCCTTCCGGCCCCGTTCATGAACACGGCGATCTCGCATGTCCGGGAGACCGTGCAATACGAATGCGCCGTGCCCATTCTCGATCCGCCGCTTCCGTTTTCGCCGGGAGGGACAGTGGGATTCTCGATCGCTGTTTCGGATCCGGGAAATTTTTACGCCTACCATTACGGGTACGCGGGTGAGTGGCCCAGGGGCGCACTGTGGGAGGCGGCTGAAACCCTCGGACACCTGACACTCGCCTCGGGGCCGGATGCAGTGGCCGTGGAATCGAAGCCCCTGTCCGATTTCAACCTTGGCCGTAACTATCCGAATCCTTTCAATCCTTTAACCACCGTGCCGTTCCGGGTTCCGGAAGCAGGCCGCGTGACGCTGAAGGTTTTTGACGCGCTTGGAAATGAGGCGGCAATTCTGGCGGACGACCGGTTTACGACCGGGAACCACACTGTCCGTTTTGACGCTTCCAGCCTGGCGTCCGGCATATACATCGTCCGCATGGTGGCTGAGGGGTTCACGGCGTCGAGAAAGATCGCGTTGGTGAAGTGACCGAATGAAAACGCCTCGACCCCGGGGTCTGAGGGACCCCGGGGTCGTCGTCGTACGAACCCGCGGGAGGTTCACGAAGTAGAGGAGGGAACGGACCATGCATTTCGTCCCATCACGTCTTTTATGGGGGACCACCGGCGCAATCCTGATGGCGGGAGCATCCGTTTTCGCAGGAGATCCAGCAGAACCCCAGGCGGGTCCGTCCGCCATTCTCGACGCGGAGGCCCGGATCAACGACGACACGGGAGCGGCCGCGCAGCGCAT
>CAZNXX010000379.1:0-1822 GCA_964577095.1 uncultured bacterium
CATCCGGTGGATCGCATCCACGTCCGGATCCCTGTCCGCAAGCCCCTGGAGGATGGCGATTTCCCGGGAATCCCCCCGCTCCGTCAGGACCGGATCCGGCTGGTGAATCCGGTCCAGGGGGAATCCCCTGGGCCATGCCCGCGTATCGGAGAAGAAACGGTAGATATTGACGAACTTCGGGGAACGGACCCGTTCGCATTCCTCCGGCCGGACATCGAAGGCCTCCTGCCAGTCCGGATAGGGGATGTTGTCGTCGTCCGTATCCAGTATCCATTCGGCGCCGTTTCGAATGGCGTGGATGTAACCGAGGTTCTTTCTTCCGTAATGGTGAAACGGGCAGAATGCCTGAAACCGGGAATCCATCGCGGCCTGGCGCTCGACCGGCAGAAAGGTCAGGTTCCCGGAGGACGGAATGGGACGGCTTTTGACATCTCCGGCGACGATGAGATGCCAGTTCCGGAACCTCTCGAATTCAGAAAGCGCTCTCGTTTTCTCATGAATCGTGGTGATCACAATGCACTTTTTCATGGATCGGCCGTTTTCCTTCCAGCGGACGCATTCCGGCGGCGTTTTCCGTTTCGGGGGCTCATCCGGAGCGGGCCCGCCGGACTCCCGCCGACGCGGCTGCCCGGGTCGACGTTCCGGATCACCAGCGAACCGGCGGCGACCAGGCTGTTCGCGCCGATCGTCACACCCAACAGAATCGTCGATCTTGCGCCGATGTAGCAGTGTTCACCGACCCGGATGTCCTGATTCCTGGCGGGATAGAGGGACGACCATCGTGAATTTCCGGCGTCCATGTGGGTGATGAAGGTGTTCTGCATGGAGACGACGGAATGATCGCCGATTTCCACCCTGCCCCGGAGATCAAAAAAGCAGTTTTTCCCGATATGGCAGCCATTCCCCACATGGAGATTCGAGTAATCCAGGCAATTATGGAAAGTCTGCCCCGTTTCGATGTCGCATCCCTCGCCGATCACGGCCCCGTATCTCCTCAAGACGATTGAGAGGGTGGTTTTATCCAGCCCCGCGATGATCTGATTCGCGTGGTCGAAACCGACCAGCCGCTCGCGCAGGGCGAACCGGAGGAGTCCCGACCCGTTCAGAATGCGACGGACGATGCGGCGGAACGCGGCTTTCATGCTCATCCGTTTTCCGTGAAGCGCCGGAGGGCATGAAGAATCGTGTCCACTTCCGCGTCGGTCAGGTCCGCATGCAGGGGAAGCGTGATCAACCGATCAGCCTCCCGCTCGATGAAACCGCATCCGGCTGCGTAAGGTTTGAAAAGCGGTTGACGCGTCAGCGGAGTATAATGGCAACCGGTCGCGATTCCGCGTGATTTCAGGTGGATCATGCAGCGGTCCCGGTCTTCGGACCGGATGCCGAACATCTGATACGGGTATTTCTCCGGCTCGAAGGGAAGCAGGGGCCGGATGCCCGGAATGCCGTTCAATCCGTTCAGATAGCGGCGGATGATCTCCGAACGCCGCCGGTTGAAACGCGGCAGCTTGGCGAGCTGAGCCAACCCGATGGACGCTGCGAGATCATTCATGTTGTACTTGTAACCGAGAACGTTCAATTCATAGAACCAGTGCATCGCATCCCGGTCGGCCCGGGTGTACTCCCGGGCGGAACGCCAATTGTCCTTGTCGATGCCGACCCACCGCATGGCGCGGACATCCTTCAGCAGATCCGGATCGTCGCTGCAGATCATGCCGCCGTCCCCGGTGGTCATGCACTTCTTCTCTTCGAAACTGAAACAACCGATGTCTCCCCAGGTGCCGAGCTTCTTTCCGAGATACTCGCCTCCAGCGGTGTGCGC
>CAZNXX010000380.1:0-1800 GCA_964577095.1 uncultured bacterium
CCAGGCTTTGCATCCTGCCGAACAAGACGCATTTCGTGTTTGATGAATATGACGATACCATCGCGGAGATATTTATCCGGTTTTTAAAGGAGGCGGACATTTGACGGCGACAGAAACAACCCTGGAACCACACAATTAAAATTGGAAAAACCGCACCATGCATGCCTATGTCGTTCTCATCCGCGGCATCAATGTCGGCGGAAAGAACATCATCCCCATGGCCGGGCTGAAAAAAGTACTGGAAGATGCGGGGTTTGAGGATGTTTCGACCTATATCGCGAGCGGGAACGTCATCCTGAAATCCGATAAAAAAGCCGACGCGATCAAGTCCCGGATTGAAAAGTTGCTGCAGAAAAACTTCAAAACGGATGATGCGCTCATCAAGGTTCTGGTGTTGACTCATGCTCAGCTGAAAAACGTCATCCACAAAAAACCGAAGGGTTTCGGTAAGCAGCCGGGGAAATACCACAGCGACGCAATTTTTCTGATGGACGTTGACCCGGTCCAGGCCATGTCCGTGTTCAATCCCAGGGAGGGAGTGGATAAAATCTGGCAAGGGGGCGGGGTCATCTACTCGCAACGGCTCAGCGCGCATCGTACGAAGAGCCGACTGAATAAAATCATGGGATCGCGGGTTTACAAATCCATGACCATACGCAACTGGAACACGACGATGAAATTGATGGAGATAATGGATAAAATGGTAAAATAAAAAAGGTGGGCCTGGCGGCCCATCTTACAGTTTCTATCTCGATATCCGGATGAACAGATTGAAAAGCCGGGATGAATGAAAAGGGAGGTGAAAATGAGAAAGAAAATCATCGTTCTTATTGCCGCCTGCATAGCCCTTCTCCAGACAGGATGCATCGAGAACCCGTTTGCACCGATTTTTGATTTCGGCAGTTCGGAAGATCTGGTCCTTTTTTACGCGATCTCCATGGAGAACAACGAGGATATCGGCATCTATATCACGGATCCGGGCAGTCAGAGCGCCAAGTTGATCCTTCAGGGTCCATACGGTTATCCGATTTGGAAGGACCTGAAGCACAAGATCGCGTATCAGAATCTGGCGAATTATTCAATTGAAATCCGTTCCCTGGACGGTGAAATCGGGCCGGTATCGGAATGCGTTTATTATCCCCACAATGTCCTTTTTATGCATTTTTCAGCCATGCTGAGCTCGTACCTGTTTTCATCGCAGGACGGAGGGATGTCCGGAATCGCTGCCATGGACAGAGACGGGGAGAATTTCAGAAAGATCAGTCAGTCGATATACCCTGAAGCAAACCCCGTAATAAGCCAATTCGGCCAATGGATTTATTTTACCAGGAAATTGAATGGATTCCACGGCATATATAGGATGGATCAGAATGGTGAAAATTGCAGGGAAATTCTATCGTGCAGGGCGAACTTGAACACATTTTCAGTCAGTTATGACGGCAGTCTCATCGTGTCGCCCCGGTACGTTGAAAACGAAGGCGATATCATCGTGGTCGATCTTGAATCCAATCAGATACTGCATGAGATATCCCCGTCCGTCCCGGGGATCCCGCTGTACACATCCTTTTCATCGGACAATCGGACCGTTTATTTCGTGAATGGATTTCAGAACGATTACTCCAAACCCAGAAATCTGTACCGGGTTGATATAGACGGCTCGAACCTGGAGCAACTGACGCATTTTACGGACAAGATCGCCAGCCGTCCGCTTGCTTGGTGATTTAATGATGATTGTGCCAGGGTGGAACCCTGGCGCTATCAAGATTTGGGAGACCCCGGGGTCTCCTTATTCCATTTCCA
>CAZNXX010000381.1:0-1777 GCA_964577095.1 uncultured bacterium
TGATTCGTACGCGGCTCCGAACTTGGCGGAGAGGAATTCCTCTTCGAGATCCACGATAAAATGGTATTGGACCGCGAAAAACACGAGCACGATCAGTGCCATCCACGGCATCCAGGGCCATCCCATGATCGTCCATCCGATGGCCATGAGAAAGTTGCCGATGTACAGGGGATTGCGCACATGGCTGTAAGGGCCGGCTGTCACCAGGCGGCTTCCGCCGACCTTGACCGTCCGTGTGCTTCTCCCGGAATACGAAACGCCCCGGAACCGGATGCATTCGCCCGCGAGCACAACTGCGAGACCCAGGCAGTAGCTGAGCCAGGTCGGCCGGGCGAGAATCAGCGCGGCCAGGATGAATGGAACGGGCGTGAACCCTCGGTGCTTGAAGAAAAAACGACGGATGTCCACTCAGGCCTCCATGCATTTGAGCACTTGCATGGCGATCGCCAGTGCCCGTTTTCCGGCTTCCCCGTCCGCGGCCGCGGTTTGACCGCCCCGCACGGCCTTGACGAACGCCTCCAGCTCCATCTGAAGCCCCTGCTTCCCGGGTACCTCGGGCCTCTTGTACGCGATTCTCTTTTTATGGTCGCCCACGCCGATCTCTCCCAAAGTCATGTCGCCCGTGAACGTGTCCGATTCCAACGCGTAAATCTCAGCCATGCGCTCGAGAAAGTCGACGGAGATGTACGCGTCCTTCTGGAACATCCGCATCTTTCTCATTTTTTTCTGTGAAATCCGGCTGGCCGTGAGATTGGCCACCGCGCCGTTCGCGAACTGAACGCGGGCGTTCGCGATGTCCACGGTGCTGGATACGACAGCCACGCCGCTCGCGTCGACGCGCGTGATCTCCGAGGGGACCAGGTGCAACAGGATGTCGATGTCGTGTATCATGAGGTCGAGTATGACCGACACTTCCGTGCCCCGGGGATTGAACGGCGCGAGCCGGTGCGCCTCGATGAAACGGGGGGCCAGAGGGAAGCCGGAAAGCGCCTGAATGCCCGGGTTGAAACGTTCCACCTGACCGACGTTTATCACGACTCCCCTGTCCTTTGCCAGCCGGATCAGGCCGTCTGCCTCTTCGATCGTACGGGTGATCGGTTTCTCAATGAGCAGGTGAACGCCTCTTTGAAGAACCAGGGATCCGGCCTCGAAATGGCGGTCGGTCGGCACAGCCACGCTGACCGCCTCGACCTCCGAAAGCAGGGATTCCGCGTCCTTGAACGGCCTGCAATGCGCTTCCGCGGCCACCTGCCCGGCCCTGTCCGCGTCCAGGTCGGTCACTCCCACCAGTTCCGCCTCGGGCATCTGGGAATAATTCAACGCGTGAAAACGGCCCAGATGACCCGTTCCAATGACCCCGACCCTGACTGGACGCATGCCGATTCCTCCGAAAACATCGATTTAGAACCCTTGGAATAATGTAAAGCGATTTCCTCTGAGAATCAAACTGTTTTTGGGCCGTCCAGGGTCAGAATCGGTTTGCATAAAGCTCTTTCTTTTATTATATTTGTATTCATTTTTCACCTCCCCCGCCCGCGCGGTTTATCCATCGAGAGACCGGCGGACTTTTTCTTTCCGGACCGGCCGGCGGGGATGCTTGCAGGAAACAACCCCGGAGCGGCCATGGAACTGAACGACAATTTTCAGCGCGTCAAACGCCTTCCGCCGTATGTGTTCGCGGTCACCAATGCGCTCAAGACCCAGGCCCGGGCCGCCGGAGAGGACATCATCGACTTCGGAATGGGCAATCCGGATCAGCCCACGCCGCCGCACATCG
>CAZNXX010000382.1:0-1759 GCA_964577095.1 uncultured bacterium
CCGTTCGAGCTCAGAAGCAAAATGAGTTCATAGTTCATGGTTCATGGTTGAGAGACGGTTCCGGGTTTCGAGTCCCGGGTTCCGGGTTGGGGACAGCAGTTGGTGGTCCGATATGCCGAGCCCCTTGAGGGGCGGGGCTGTCGGACACCCGGCTGCGATTTTCAATGAAACCCTGAATGATTAATTCCATGTGATCGGGTATCCTCCCTCCGGAGGATACCCGACTCTTTTTTTAACCGGCCGGCCGGAGCGGGAACCGGTTGCCTCTGACGACGTAAAACCTCCAAATGACCGATCGGATCGGATATGAAATACAGGCCATTCGGTAAAACGGGCTGGAACGTTTCCGCTCTGGGATTCGGCGCCATGCGCCTGCCGGTCACGGACGGCCGTGACGGCGGTCCGGCGGTGGACGAGAAGGAATCCGTCCGGATGATACGGGCCGCGATCGACGGCGGCGTGAATTACGTGGACACGGCGTATCCCTATCACGGGGGCTTGAGCGAAACCGTCGTCGGCAAGGCGCTGGCCGACGGGTACCGGTCCCGGGTCCGGCTTGCGACCAAGAGCCCGGTCTGGCTGATTCAGAAGCCGGAGGATTTCGACCGGTATCTGAACGAGCAGTTATCCAGACTGGCAACGGACCGGATCGATTATTACCTGCTTCACGCCCTGGACACAGGACGGTGGGAGAACGTCGTCCTCCGGCACGGCCTTCTGCAAAAAGGCGAAGCCGCGGTCGCGGATGGGCGCATCGGCGGCCTGGGCTTTTCTTTTCACGACGGGTTCGACACTTTCGTGCGCGTTCTGGACGGATATCACGGATGGGCGATGTGTCAGATTCAATACAATTACCTGGACGTGGAAAACCAGGCCGGGACCCGCGGTCTCCGGGAAGCGGCCGGCCGCGGTATTCCCGTGGTCGTCATGGAACCCCTGCTGGGCGGAAGGCTGGCGCGGCCGCCGCTGAAGATCCGGAGGATGATCGAGGCCCGTCCGGTCCGACGGACCCCGCTTGAATGGGCGCTGGACTGGCTCTGGGACCAGCCCGAGGTGTCCACGGTGCTCAGCGGCATGAGCGCGATGCCGGAGGTGATCGAGAATCTCGCGATCGCGGGGCGGTCCGAACCAGGCATGCTCGAGGAGGCGGACCGTGATTGGATCGGATCGGTACGGCAGGCCTACAGGGAATGCGCGCCCATCCCGTGCACGAATTGCGGCTACTGCATGCCCTGTCCGCACGGCGTCCTGATACCGGCCAATTTCGGATTATACAATGACATGTTCATGCATGAGAATCCCGGGGCGCCCCGTTTCAGCTACGCGAATTTCTTCCCGGACGCGGGAAAAGCTTCGGTCTGCGCGCAATGCGGCGAATGCCTGGACAAATGCCCGCAGAAGATAGACATTCCCGGGTGGATGCCGAAGGTGGATGAGGGGCTTGCGGGGAAATGAGATGACCTGGTTCCGGATTCGGAGTTCCGGGTTCCGGGTTGAAAACCGCGGAGCGCTTCTGGATGGAAAACAGTTCTTTAACTCGGAACCAGGAACTCGGAACGCGGAACTCTTCCCGTTACAAATCCAGTAAAAAGAAAAGGATGGGTTGGCTCGCAACTATGGAATCGCCCGCAAAGCCCTGAACAAAAAGAATTTGACTTTTGGAATTCCGGTGGCTATATTAAGTGCTCAATCCCGGAAAGGGATGGTCCGCCACTGGGGAGTCGTCCAACGGTAGGACATGCGGCTCTGGACCGTAGTA
>CAZNXX010000383.1:0-1756 GCA_964577095.1 uncultured bacterium
GCTAATACCACGGTCTTGAGGCCGCGGCTCCCAGGGAATCAGCAGCCTTCGATTTTGGTCGAAGGCCAAACCCGCGGATCATCGGCTTCGGGTTCGTACACTTCCACATCTGCCGGCACGCCGGCCAGTTTCACAAACCGCTCGGTTTCCTCCCAGAACGTCATCCGCTTGTGATGTTCCTCCTGGCGACGGATGTATATTTCCACGCTTCTTAGCATCTGCGGACTTACCGAAAAGCCGCTGTATCCCGCTTGCCAAGCGAACTCCACCTGCAAATACCTCTGCTGGTTGAACCAGCGGGCAGATTCCCCCTTCGCCGTCTGCATGACTTCCGCCAGCGTCCTCTCGATGTCGAGCGCGAACAGCGAGTGCACGTGGTCCACGGTTCCGTTGACCGCCCGTACCGCGCATCCCGACTGTTCGAGCATCAGTCGGATGCGAGAGACCATCCCGCCCTTGAATTCCCCCCGAAGAAGCGGTAGACGGTCACGGGTGCTCCAGACGGCGTGAATCCAGATCTTCGCCATGGAATTCTGCACGATCCATCCCTCCCATTCCTTGATCGGTTTTCCCCGCGGCACGCGGGGATTTCTCGTAACGAAACGCATCAAATCAGCTCCTTGAGTATGATATCGCTTCCCGGATTTACGGTATTAAACCCCGACCTGGGGGCCGCGGCCCCAACGCAGCGCAGCGGCGCCCTGCCGCTTCCGCACCGCCTCCACCGCGGCCACGAGGCGCTCCTCGCGCGAATCGGCCGGACCGTCGAACAGCTCGAGCTGGGCCGTCGGGGCCGCGAGGTCGGTCAGGGTGAGCGACAGGTACCGGACGGCCTGGCGCCTGGCGTTGGTCCTGAGAAACAGGGGCTCGAGCAGCCGGAACAGCGCCGGGTCCACGGCCGTGGGCCTTTCGATCGCCAGCCTGCGGGTGGCGTCCATGCCGTCGCTGTACCGGACGTGCACCCAGGCCGTGGACGGCAGAAGGCCCCTGGCGCGGAGCTTCAGGCACGCGGCCTCGGTCATGCCGTACAGCACGGACAGGAGCTTCGCGTCGTCGTTCGTGTCTTCCGCGAGCGTCTCCTCCTCCAGCACGAAGGGCTTGCTCTCCGGGGCGCGGACCGGCGCCTCGTCGATGCCGAGCGCCTGGCGGTGGAGCACCAGGCCTGTCCTTCCGAACACGGCCGCGAGCTGGGCCTGGGGCACGCCCGCCAGCTGCTGGATGACGCGGATGTTGAATTCCGACAGCAGGCTGGCCTCCGCTCCGCGACGGACCGCGGGCAGGAGCCGCACCCGGAGCGGCGCGAGAAACGAGGCTTCGTTTCCGGCCGGCACCCGGCATACGCCTCCGGCCGGGCGTATGACCCGGCTGGCGACCCCGCTCACCAGCTTGTTCGAGGCCAGGCCCGCCGTGCCTTCGAACCGGACGGTCTCTCCGACGTCGGCCAGGATGCGGCGCGCCGCGTCAGGGCCGCCGCCGAACAGCCGGTCCGTTCCCGAAAGGTCCGCGTGGAACCGGCCCCATCCGCCCGGCTCCACGGACGGCGAATACCGGCCGAGCACTTTGGCCACGGCCGCCGCGGCCCTGCGGTACAGGGGGTCGTCCGGCGGCAGGATGACGAGCCCGGGACAGCGCTTGAGCGCCTCGGTGACCGGCAACCCGTCATGGACGCCCTCGGCCCGCGCCTCAGCGGACGCGGAGAAGATCACGGACCTGGGCGAGTGCCGCGGGCACACGGCCACCGGACGGCGGCGGAGGG
>CAZNXX010000384.1:0-1755 GCA_964577095.1 uncultured bacterium
CCCGCAAGAAGATGCGGGTGCCCCGAAGGGGCATTTCGGACCTACGGTTGGATTGAACCCCATAAAGCTTATTCGAAAACTTTTCTCCTGAAATGGCAATACGGCTGTTTCCCGGTTTTCCGATAATAATCCTGGTGATACTCCTCCGCCGTCCAGAACGCCGCCGCAGGTTCCAGTTTTGTCGCGACCTTGAATCCTTTTTCCGACAACTGACGAATCAGGTTTTCCGCGATCCGCTTCTGGTCCGCGCTCCGGTAGAACACCGCGGACCTGTACTGGTCCCCGACATCCGGCCCCTGCCGGTTCACCTGGGTGAAATCGTGGATCTCGAAGAACAGCCTGGCCAGTTTCTCGTAGGACGTGCGGGCCGGATCGAACACCACTTCCACGGCCTCAGCGTGTCCGGTCGTATGCGAACACACCTCTTCATAGGAAGGATCGGCCGTGCGTCCTCCCGTGTAACCCGACGTGGCGGACAGAACGCCCGGTTCCGCCGCGAACAGATGTTCCACGCCCCAGAAGCACCCGCCCGCGAACACGGCCGTGTCCGGTTCTGCGGCACCGTCCGCCGCCGCCGGGATGAAGTCCATGGAAATCGAATTCACGCAATGCCGCGTGTTCTTCGGAGTGAAGCCCTCTCCTTCGAAAACGTGCCCCAGGTGCCCTCCGCAATTGCCGCACACGATTTCGGTGCGCCTGCCGTCGGCGTCCGGAACGCGTTTCACGGCGCCCGGTATCTCATCGTCAAAGCTCGGCCATCCGCAATCCGACCGGAACTTGTCCGCGGACCGGTACAGCTCAACGCCGCATCTGCGGCATGTATACGTCCCTTCTTCCTTATGGTCGACGAAACGGCCCGAAAAGGGCCTTTCCGTGCCTTTGTGGAGAATGACGCGTTCCTCTTCAGGTGTCAGTTTGTTGTAGGTCATGGGATCCTGTGCTCCGGCCTGGCATTGGAAAAACGCCAAGCCTATTAGAATCAGAGGGATATGTCCTCGCTTCATCTGCATGCCGCTCCTGTCTGTTGCTGCATTAACGACGCGGAAGAGTAAAGGGTTTCCGATTATCCGGGCCGCACCGTTTCCGCTGAATCTGTCAGCGAGCGCATTCCCCCGCTGCGCGGGACCAAGTAACAAGATCTTTTCTCATTGAAGGCCCGCCGCTTGCCTTCAATACGCTCTAAAAATGTAATAAATTGGCCCCGCGCAGCGGGCGGCGGGGAGCTTCAATATTTGAATTGATTTCAAAATAAAAAATGCCTATACTTTTTTATCATATATGGAGGCAATCATGGCGGTAAAAACATCCAAGCGGATCGGTGTGCTCACCGGCGGCGGGGACTGCCCCGGACTGAACGCGGTGATCCGGGGCGTATCCAAGGCGTGCATCGGAGCCTACGGCATGGAGATCGTCGGCATCGAGGACGGCTACCAGGGTTTGATCGAAAAACGGGTGATGCCGCTCGGTTGGGAGCAGGTGTCCGGGATCCTGACTCTGGGCGGGACGATACTCGGCACTTCCAACACGGCCAATCCCTTCAAGTGGGCGGCGAAAAAGGACGGCGATCAAGTCACCTTCGCGGACGTGTCAGACGAAGTCGTTCGATACATCGGCGAGCTCGGGCTCGAGTGCATCGTGGTGATCGGGGGCGACGGGTCCATGGCCATTGCCAAGGGGCTCGCGCAGAAGGGCGTGCACATCGTGGGCGTGCCCAAGACCATTGACAACGACATCTGGGGCACGGACACCACCTTC
>CAZNXX010000385.1:0-1752 GCA_964577095.1 uncultured bacterium
AAGGCGTCGAACTGCGAAGGCCGTGCACGCGAAGTTTTCAAAGAACGGGTGTTTTGTTGTGCTGTCTCGTTTTGGACAGATGATAATATAACTTTTTGTCCAGGGAAAGTCAAGTGGAAAAATGAATTTTACATTTATTTTTCGGACTTGATTTTCAACAGCCTATAAATTTACAAAACGGATGACCGTTTGTCAAGCGAATTGTGGATCAAAAAAGAAAAATCTTCACGGATCTGACGTGTCTACGTCATCTTGTCCGGCAGCGCCCCCTGCCTCTCCCACCGGGGTTCGGTTCGTCAGTATCTCACATCTTTATAAGATTCAGTGATTTCCATGCGTATTTTCTTGATGACCAGATTGACCTGAAAACGCATCGCGAAATCATCCATGAAATACCGGCCTTCCGAATCATGGGAGAAACGCACGGACATGTCCATGTGTTTCACCATTTTGGGAAATTTCACGGGCGTAATCCGGCAGGACTGCACGGTCACCGAATCCGGTGACAGAACGTAATCCGCGAAAAAACGGCCCTCGGCCGGCACATGGGGCGAAGCATTGAACCTCCCGTGACTGCGTCCGTTGATGACCGTATCTTTCGCCCAGAAGAAACGGTAATCACTCCGGACCTCTTTCCGGAAAACGAACAGGTCTTCGCTGTCCATCGAATAGGAGCCTTCTTTCTGACCGGCGTGTTTCTTTTTTTCTCTCCGGCTCTTCTCCTGTTCCTCCCTGTCCTTCGCGGCCTTTTTGATCCACTCCCGCGTGACGTCGAAGGACTTTCCATCCTTATTTTCAACGGCCTTCAGCACCGAGTCCACGCGCGCCGAATCGCGGAACGCGACGGCTTTGAGAACCGTGGTGACGGACTTCAGCCGACCGTCCCCGTCCAGTTCCTTCAGGGTCTGAACCGCTGTCATGGATTTGGGCGGCGGCTCCCCCAGCCTGCGGCACCCGGTTTCAAGCCGGTCCAGAAAAGCATCTCCCAAGTCCGATTGTGAAGTAAAAGCGGCGCTCGAACCGAGCAGGCAGACGATCACAATGGACAGGCGGATGACGCTTCTCATGGCGGCGGTCTCCGGGAGTGGGATTCGGAAGCGGACGGGATGACTGTGAAACGCTGCGGGGGGGTCATCCGTTCCGGATCAATACGTCGCCGAGCAGGGCCAGGCCTTTCACGGTGAGTTTCTTCGCGGCCGGCGAACCGGTCCGCCGGCCGGATCCTCCGGCCGCGGCCTCGTTCTTCATGTCTCCGATGAGGGAGGTTCCCCGGACCACGATTTCCCAGCCCTGGGGAACGAGGATCTCCACCGTGCCGAGAATCGAGAGCACATCGAGCGACGCGTCGCCTTCCAGCTCGGCGCGGGTGAGGTCCACTTTTCCCTTCGACAGTATGGATGTCACCTGAGCGGCCCGAAACCGTCTCGAATCGATGCGGTGGTGGGTGCCGCCCAGCACCCACAGGATTTCGGGTGAATCGGAGGAATCGGAAACACTTCGGATTCCGGAAGGGTCGTCGAACCGCTCTTCTCTTCCCGGTTCCCGGGAGACGGCCGGCCCGGATGGCGCCGTGTTCGTCCTGGAACGGAGCAGAAGCATCACGCCCACCGCGATGATCAGAAGAGGCCAGACGAAATCGATGTCCATCCGGTAGAATCCGAGCGAAGAGCCCAGGAACAAAACGCCGAAGCCCACCCAGAGCCATCCGTCGGCTCTCCGCCCCTCGCTCCGACCGAGAACGGATATCCCCTG
>CAZNXX010000386.1:0-1750 GCA_964577095.1 uncultured bacterium
ATGATTTCTTCTCTACAGATAGAAGAATCCCCGCGGCTTGCCGCGGGGAGCTTCAACCGGAAACAGCCCATGCTCAGCCGGCTTTTTCCCGCGGCCGCGGCCGTGCTGGCCCTGGCTTTCGGCCTGATCGGCATCCGGTGGGGCCTGCCCGGCCTCTGGTATCCGGACGAGCCTGAGACGCTCGAGCAAATCGTCATCCCCATGGCCCGCAATCTGGACCTCAATCCGCACGTGTTCAACAAGGGTTCTCTCTATTATTACTTTCTTCTGGCCATCCTGACTCCTGTTTTCGCGGCCATCAAACTGTTCCATGTCTCCGCCGCGGATTATGAAGCCCTGGTCGGGAAACTCGGTCTGATCAGCCGCATCGCCACCGCCTTGACCGGCGCCTTCGGCGTGACGCTGATGCACCGCGTCGCGAAGCGCATGGCTGGCGAAGCCGCGGCCCGGCTGGCCAGCCTCTTTCTCGCGATCAATCTGGCATATGCCGCATACAGCCATTTCGCATACATGGAAGTGCCGCTTCTGGTCATGCTTCTGGTCTGCCTGTTGTTCGGCCTCCGGTATCTGGAGACGCGGAAAACCCGAGACCTTGCCCTGGCCGCTTTCACGGCCGGAATGGCTGTGTCCATCAAGTACAATGCCGCGCTTTTTGCCGCCGTTATCCTGCTCATTCTGCTGGCGTCCATGACAGCAGCGGCTGTGAAAGCGGGAAAGGCGGCTGGTCCGGTGAGCGGAGGTCCCGTCAGGCGCTTCCGGAGGATGCCGGCGGCCGGATCCGGGGGCTCGGGCGATGGCCGTCCGGAAAGCCGTTTCAGTCGGATTTTGGCAGCCATCCCGTTCCGGCCGGCCCTGCTCTGCGCCGGCCTCGCGGCCGCGGGATTCCTGCTGACCACGCCTTTCGCCGTTCTGGATTACCGGGCTTTCCTTGAGTATATATCCAGGCAGAGCGTGATCGCAAAGGAAGGATACAAGGTGTTCGCAGGTGTCTCTGCCTGGGCCGGGAATTTCGAGCTTCTCGGCGTATGCTTCGGGCCTGTCCTGTTTCCGCTTGTCCTGGCCGCGTGGGCCGGCCTGTTCATCCGATGGATGATCCGGCCGTCCGCGATCGAGGCGCTGGCGGTTTTTCCCCCGATCATCTACTATCTTTATATCAGCACCTGGCGCATCACCGCGATACGCTATGTGCTGCCCATGGTCCCCTTCCTGATCCTGTCCGCGGTGATACTGATCGATCGTCTGGCCTTGTCCAAACCGAGGCTGAAGCGTCCGGTTCTGGCTGTTGTCGCGGCTGTTTTTGTGTTTTCCGCATTCGGGTCGTTCCGGAACCTGCTCAGCTTCACGGCTGATTCCAGGGTCCGGGCTGAGCGCTGGATGGCGGAACGCATGCCTGCCGGAAGCCGGATCGAGGCTTATTCCTACAAGATGTACCTGCCGCGGATTCCGTCCGGGCTGGTTGTCGAACGCATCAATCCGGATTTTGTGCGGGATTCACCCGGACTCGCCGGATCCGGAGCGGACGGACCGGAAGCGTCCGATTCCGGCCGGTCCGGCAACCGTTCGGCCTTCACCCGGGAAGGGCTTCTGGGCCGGAATCCGGAGTACATCATTCTGTCCAGTTTTTACGACGACCGGTACATGACCTCTTCCTTCAATCGGACCTCGGAACTTCATCCTGAACTCGGCCTGTATTACCGGGAATTGACGGACGGCTCGGCCGGGTACGGGGTCGCGGCCGTGTTCACGGGCA
>CAZNXX010000387.1:0-1746 GCA_964577095.1 uncultured bacterium
TCGCGTTGTTCAGGATGTTGGCCGTCTCGTTCATCTCGACGAGGAAGGTGGATTCACCGCCCGCGACATTGTCCCGCGCGCCCACGCGCGTGAAGATTCGGTCGGCCAGGCCGATACGGGCGGACTTGGCGGGCACGAAACTGCCGACCTGGGCCATGAACACGATGAGTCCGACCTGCCGGATGAAGGTGGATTTTCCGGCCATGTTCGGGCCGGTGATGATCAGAACCTGGTTCTCCCGGCCGTCCAGGCCGGCGTCATTGGGGATGAACGGCTGGCCCGGCGGCAGAAGGCGCTCAACCACGGGGTGGCGGCCCTCCTGGATGTCGATGCTGTCGCCATCGTCGATGTCCGGCTTCACATAACGGTATTCCTCGGCCGCGGAAGCGAAGGACAGGAGCACATCCAGCTCTCCGAGAATGCGGCTGTTCTCCTGCACGGCAGCCGCGTCCTCGGCCACGGACCGCCGCAGGTCGTCGAAGAGGCGCGACTCCAGGCCGCCGAGTTTCTCCTCGGCGTGGAGTATCTTTTCCTCCATCTCCTTCAGTTCGAGGGTGATAAACCGCTCGGCGTTCACCAAAGTCTGCTTGCGGGTGTATCCCTCCGGAATCCGGGACAGGTGGGTGTTGGTCACCTCGATGTAGTATCCGAACACCTGGTTGTAGCCGACCTTCAGGGAGGAGATGCCCGTTCTTTCACGCTCCGTGTTCTGGAGCCGGGCGATCCACTCCTTGCCCGAGGAGCCGATGCGTCGCAGCTCGTCCAGTTCCGTGTTGTAACCGTCGCGGATCACGCCGCCGTCCGAAAGGGAAGCGGGCGGATCGTCGGAAAGGCCGGAGGAGATGCGGCGCACCGTCTCATCGCAGGGAGAGAATGCGTCCCTGCATGCCGCGAGCCTGGCGGCGCGGACGCCGGCAAGCGCCTCGATGAAACCGGGGATTTTTTCAAGCACTTTTTTAAGCCCGAGCAGGTCGCGAGGGGCGGCGCGGCCCGCGGCCACGCGCGCCATCAGGCGCTCCGCGTCTCCGGTGCCCTTGAGCAGAGCGTCGAGCCCGGCCCGGAGGTCCCGGTTTCCAGCCAGTTCTTCGACCGCTTCCAGGCGGTTGAGCACCGATTCAACGCGGTTCAGCGGTCTGGCCAGCCAGGAAACGAGCGTCCGTCCACCCATGGGCGTCCGCGTCCGGTCTAGAACGGAAAGCAAAGTGCCCTCACGGCTTCCGACGGCCATGGAAGATTCGATTTCCAGGCTCCTGCGCGTGGACGGGTCGAGCCGCATGTAGTCGTCTGCGGAATGGCGCTTTAAAGATCGGATGAAACCCAGTTCGTTTCTCTGGGTCTCCTTGAGATAGGCGAAAACCGCTCCGGCAGCGCCGAGCCCTTCGTTCAGGTCCTCGCAGCCGAATCCCTTGAGAGAAACGGTTCCAAAATGGCGGTTCAAGGTTTCGGACGCATAGGCCTTGCCGAAAATCCAGGGCTCCCGCTTCGTGACGGGCGGCGCTGTTCCGTCCGCGGGAAGAAGACCGGCCAGCCTGCCGGCTTGATTTTCCGGCACCAGTATTTCCGCCGGCCGCACCGAGGCCAGCTCTTCCGCGAGCCGTTCAGGCCGGCATTCCGCGGCGCAAAATTCTCCAGTGGACGCGTCCGCCCACGCCAGCCCGCATATAGTCTCCCCGAACACAACCGCGGCCAGAAAATTGTTGCGTTTCCCTTCGAGAAGCCGCTCCTCGGTCAGCGTGCCGGGCGTGG
>CAZNXX010000388.1:0-1734 GCA_964577095.1 uncultured bacterium
CGTTTGTCAAGCGATTTGTGATTCAAGAGAGAAAAATCTTCACGGATCTGACGTGTCTACGTCAAGTTGTCACGCGCCAGCCCCTGCTGTTAAGGGCCGGGACCCGGGTGCTCAGTATCGTACATCTTTATAAGATTCAGTGATTTCCATCCGTATTTTCTTAACGATCAGACTGGCGTTGAAGCGCATCGCGAAATGATCCATGAAATACCGGCCTTCCGGGTCACATGTAAAACGCATGGACATGTCCATGTGCTTCACCATTTTGGGGAATTTTCCGGGCTTGAGCCGGGCGGACAATACAGTCGCCGAGTCCTCGGACAGTATGTATTCCGCGAAAAAACGGTCTTCGGACGGAACCCTGGGCGTGGCTGTGAACCGCCGGTAACTGCGGTCTCCGATCACCGTGTCTTTCACCCAGAAGAATCGGTAATCACCCCGGACTGCCTTTCTGAAAACGAACAGTTCCTCGCTGTCCATCGAATGAGAATCTTCTTTCTGGCCGGCGTGTTTTTTATTTTCTCTCTTCCTCTTCTCCTGTTCAGCCCTTTCCTTCGCGACTCGTTTGATCCACTCCTGCGTGACGTCGATGGACTTTCCGTCTTTTTTTTCAACGGCATTCAGCACCGAGTCCACGCGCGTCGAATCACGGAACGCGACGGCCTTGAAAACCGTGGTGATGGACTTCGCGCGCCCCTCCCCGTCCATTTCCTTCACCGTTTGAATCGCTGTCATGGATTTCGGCGGGGGCTCTCCCAGCCTGCGGCATCCGTTCTCGATCCGGTCCAGAAAGGCGTCGCCGAGGTCCGATCGCGCGGCGGAAGAGGCGTACGGGCCGAGCAGATAGGGAATGATGAGACACAGGTGAATGACGCTTCTCATGTCGGTTGTCTCCGGCAGTCGGGTTCAGGAACGGATGCGATGACTGTGGTACGCCGCGAGAGCGTCATCCGTTCCTGATAAAAACATCGCCGAGCAGGGCCAGGCCTTTCACTGTGAGTTTTTTGGGAACCGGCGAACCGGTACGCCGGCCGGCTGTCCCGGGTGCGGTTTCATTCTTCATGTCTCCGATCAGGGAGGTTCCCCGGATCACGATTTCCCAGCCCGGCGGGACGAGAATCTCTACCGAGCCGAGAATCGAGAGCACATCGAGAGACGCCTCGACTTCCATCTCGGCCCGGGTCAGGTCCACTTTTCCCTTCGAAAGAACGGAAGTCACCTGAGCGCCCCGGAAGCGCTTCGAGTCGATGCGGTGATGCGTGCCTCCCAGAATCCACAGGATCTCCGGCGAATCGGACGGATCGGACACACTGCGGATGCCGGGTGAGCCCGCGGTACGTGCGTCCTTTCCGGATTCCGGAAAGACGGCCGCCCCGTCACCGGTTCCGGACGGCGACGCGCCCGTTTTCGACCGGAACAGCAGCATCAGGCCGATCGCGATGATGAGAAGGGGCCAGATGAAATCGATGTCCATCCGGTAGAATCCCAGTGAGGACCCCAGGAACAAAGTGCCGAAGCCGACCCAGAGCCATCCGTCGGCACGGCGGCCTCCGCTCCTGCCGAGCACCGAAAGTCCCTGCAGGATGAGCAGGCAGGGCCAGAAATCCCAAAGGTCCAGGCTCCAATCAAAGCCGAAATGGGGCATGAGCAGAAGCAGGCCGATGAGGATGAATCCGAAAGCGACGATCACCCGGCCTTCCGACCATTGGATGCGGTTCTGTGCCATGGGTCCTC
>CAZNXX010000389.1:0-1714 GCA_964577095.1 uncultured bacterium
ACCAGTTGGCGCCGCTGTTGAACAGCGGAATCTGCAGGCTGAGGGCCGAGGTGAAGCCCTTGCTGAAGTCATCCTGCGTGAACTTGTAGTCCGTCCGCATGGCCATGAAGGAATAGTCTGTCTGAAAGAACACCTTGGGCAGAAAGGCGCTCCGCGCGGCCATGGCCGCTCCCGCGGCGATGGATTTCTGTCCGCTCAGGGCTTTGTACTCCGGCCGGTTTTTGCGCGCGATCATTCTCAGATCCGCGAGCGACAGGCTGTCCATGGCGTCGCCCGCGTACGCGAGCCGGCCCTCGAGGCTGACCGGCGTGGATTCGGGCAGACCCATGACCATGCGCAGTCCGGTCAGGGCCGAGAGATAGGCGTTTCCCGCCGAGATCACCTGGGGCTTGAGGTTGGCCACATCCACCTCGGCCCGCATCCGGTCGAACCCCGACGCGTTTCCGGCGTCGTATTTCTTCCGGACCAGGTCGAGATTCCCCTGCGACTGCTCCAGCGCCTGTTTCTGCACGGCCTCCACTTCGCGGGCCAGCAGGCAGGCGTAGAAGGCGTTCACCGTGTTGTACACGACCGCCTGCTTCGCCGACTCAAGCCCGCCTTCGGCCGCGCGTTTCGCGCCGTTCGCGATGCGCACCGAACCCCAGCCGGCGCCGCCGAGAAAAACGGGCTGGGTCAGCGCGGCGCCGTACAGGAACGTGTTGTCCACGCCGAACGAGAGCTTGAGGTAGTCGGGCATGCCCTCCACGCCGGGCATCACGTAGCTGCCGTCCGGCAGCCGCATGGCGGCCTTGATGAAGTTCGGGATGAGGCTCTCCTGAATCTCCCAGGAATGCTGGAAGTTCACGCTGCCGGACACCTTGGGCAGAAGCGCCGCGACGGATTCGGCGACGCCCGCCCTGGCCTTGGACAGCTCCTTCTCCGCGATGCGGATTTCGGGATTCTGTTTCAACGCCGTTTCGACGCTCCTGCCGAGATCGAGCCGCAGGGTGTCCTGGCTCCGCACCGTTCCGGCCGCGCAGATGCACAGCGCGATCACGGCCGTCCCCATGCGTTTCAAACCGCTCATCTTCTCCTCCATTTTGCCTTTGCGCATCCGGTTCATCTTCCTCGATTTCCCTGGTTTCGCGTCCGCGTGACGGATCACGCGGGCCTGCGGTTCATCCGGTTCATCCGTTTCGTCCGGAGGTTCCGGGAAAAACGTCCGCCGGCGCGTTCCCTCCCGCCGCCGTATCCGGCCGGGCGTTTCCGGCGCCGGCCAGAATGCCGTAAAAGAAGAAATTCATCATTTCCAGCAGCAATTCCCGCCGCGACCCGTAGTGCTCCTGCAGTTTCTCGTCCACGAACATCTCCATCATCCGGTCGATGAAATACAGGATGAACTCGGGCCGGATCTCCGGCCGGATGTGGCCCCGGCGCTGGGCGTCCGCGAAATCCGACATCCACGCGTCGCGGTTCCTCCGCATCATGTCCTCCATCATCGGGACGATGTCCGGATCCGAACTCCGGTGCAGATCCTTCACGAAATCGTTCCCGACCGCCTCGGACTGTTCCAGCTTGAGGCGGATGATGGACTGGATCTTCTCCGGAAAGGGAGCCTCGGAATCCATGACGGAGCGGTGCCGCGCGTTGCCTTCCTCGAACAGCCGGTGCAGGATGGCCCGGATCAGGTCGTTCTTGTCCTTGAAATGTTTGTAGAACGTCATCTTGCTGACGT
>CAZNXX010000390.1:0-1685 GCA_964577095.1 uncultured bacterium
TCGCTCTGGAAATGGGAGGAATTGCCGGACCGGATCGATTCCCGGTACCGGGACTACGCCCGCGTCAACGCGTCGATCGGGATCAACGGGACGGTGCTGACCAATGTCAACGCCTCGCCGCGGATTTTGACGGACGCCTATCTGCGGAAGGCCGCGGCACTGGCGGACGTGTTCCGGCCCTACGGTATCCGGGTCTATCTCGCGGTGAATTTCTCCTCCCCGATGAAGCTCGGCGGGCTCGCGACCGCGGATCCGCTCGATCCGTCCGTCTCCGCCTGGTGGAAGGCCAAGGCGGACTCCATCTACCGCCTCATCCCCGACTTCGGCGGATTTCTCGTGAAGGCGAACTCCGAGGGCCTGCCCGGACCGCAGGATTTCGGACGCAGTCACGCGGACGGCGCCAACATGCTGGCCGACGCGCTCTTACCCCACGGCGGCGTTGTGATGTGGCGCGCCTTCGTGTACAACCCGGACGGCGGCGACCGGGCCGGACAGGGCTATCGCGAATTCAAACCGCTGGACGGCGCGTTCAGGCCGAACGTGATCATCCAGGTAAAGAACGGGCCCATCGACTTTCAGCCGCGGGAGCCCTTCCACCCGCTGTTCGGCGCCATGCCGGCCACGCCGGTCATGCCCGAGCTCCAGATCACCCAGGAATACTTCGGGTTCTCCGTTCATCTCGTGTACCTGGCGCCGCTGTACGAGGAATGCCTGGACGCGGACACACACGCGAAGGGGCCCGGATCGTTCGTGTCAAAGGTCGCAGACGGGTCCCTCTTCGGCCATCGGGAAACCGGTATCGCGGGCGTCGCCAACACGGGCACGGACCGGAACTGGTGCGGCCACACTTTCGCGTCCGCCAACTGGTACGCGTTCGGCAGGCTCGCGTGGAATCCGTCCGCCTCTTCTTCGGAACTCGCGAAGGAATGGATTCGGATGACGCTGACGCGGGATCCGTCCGCGGAGCCCGTTCTGCTCCGCCTCATGCTCGGCTCCCGCGAGACCGCGGTCGATTACATGACGCCCCTGGGACTGAACCACATCATGGGCTGGGGCCACCATTACGGCCCCGGGCCCTGGGTCGACATGGCCGAGCGGCCCGACTGGAACAGCGTGTACTACCACCGCGCCGATTCGGCCGGCATCGGTTTCGACCGGGGCCCCTCCGGCAGCGATGCCGCTTCGCAGTATTTTCCGCCGCTCGACCGCGTCTACGCGGATCCCGATTCCTGCCCGGAGAACCTTCTGCTCTGGTTCCACCACATCACCTGGGACCGTCCCACGGGCGCGTCCGGACGGACGCTGTGGGACGAACTCTGCCATCTGTATTATTCGGGCGTGGACTCGGTGCGCTCCATGCGCGGGACATGGGACGGCCTCGAGGGACGCGTGGATGCCGAGCGCTTCGCGGACGTGAAGGAACGCCTGCGCATGCAGGAGCGCGACGCGGCCTGGTGGCGCGACGCCTGCGTGCTGTATTTCCAGACGTTCTCGAAGCGTCCGATCCCGGCCGGCCTGGAGCCCCCGACCCGCTCTTTGGAGCATTTCAAGGCCATCCGGTGGAAGCCGGCGTACATCGAGAAGGGATCGGCCTGGGTGCCGTGAATCTGTCAGCGAGCGCATTCCCCGGCTTCGCCGGACCAAGCTATCGGATTATTTCATTATTGAAGGCCCGCCGCTTGTCT
>CAZNXX010000391.1:0-1674 GCA_964577095.1 uncultured bacterium
ACGGCGTTCTCCATCAGTTTCGGATTCCGCCGCTTGAATTCCTCGATCTGGTTCCGGAAGTATCGTTCCCGGTTCTCCAGCACGAAATGGTTGAGTTCCTCGGTGATCTTCCGCTCATACACTTCCTTCCAGAGGGAGATGCCCGCATCCCCTCCCTCGTCCCCTTCCGGCCGCGAGGATTTCAGCAGCCGGGAGATCATCTCCCGCTTTTTCTCCTCGATGCGGCCGTCGATTTCCGCGATCGCCGGATCGTCCTTCCGGTTGAGCCGGATCAGCTCGGAACGCTGACGCTCCAGCTTGTCCAGGTCATCCCTGTATCGCGCAGCCAGAGGCGATTCGATTCCGGCGCCTCTCTGCACGCCTCCCGATTCCATCTGTTTCAGCCGGCGCGCATAAGCCGCAAGATTGGCGGCCGCGAACTGCTTCTCGGTCTCGATGGCGGTCAGCTTCTCTTCCATGTCGGACAGAATCCGCATCGCGCCGCCGCCGTCCTGCGCCATCGCCAGGTTATGCGTCTTCTTGAATTCCTGCAGGGTTTTTTCCGCCTCATCCAGGTTCCGGCGCCCCTCATCCTTCTGCTGTTCGATGTAATTCACGGCGTTCTGAAGCTCTTCCCGGCCGAGGGTCTGGCACTGCTCCTTCAGAAGGACAGTCGCGATGGACGCCAGGCGGAAGGAGATCCGGGGATGCGGAGAACGGACCACCAGCATCACGAAATTCTCATAGCCCGGAGAGGGGATCAGGCTGATCGGGGCCCCGGCGATCCGGGCCAGTTCATCCCCGCTCTTCGGCAGGGCGGCCCACAGCGAATCGTCGGCTTCGATACGCCGCATCAACTCGTTTCGCAGCGCCCGGCTTCCCAGAACGGATTGATAATACTCGAGAGGTTTGGCCTCTTCCCTCTGGAACATCCCCTGTGAGCGGGCATAGTATCGGTAATACTTGTTGGGATCCGACGGTTCCAGTTCGATCATCAGCATGGCGCTGGACTGGTACATGTCGCGCTGGAAGATGAGGTAAAAAACAAAGAGGAAAACCGCGGAAACCAGACCGCCGATCAGGATCCACCGCCTTCGGAGGGCAATGGTCAGATACTCTTTGATTCCCGGCTCTTGCGTCATTTCTCTGTTCTCCACAGATCCGCGAACGGTGTCAATCCGCCACAAATCCCTTGATATGCGTCAGATGCTGCAGCTTGCACGGATACCCGCCCGTCTTGTAGGCGCACTCCTCCCAGTAGAAGCACTGGATGGAGCAGATCGGAACCGGGGCGGGCTGCCGCGCGCTCTGGGTCCGTCGGGAGGTGATCTGCCGCTTCTGAAACATGGCTTTCAGCATGCCGTAATGCATCAATTTCTCGAGCACGATTTCCGCCAGGTCCCGGGAGGCCCTGCATCTCGGGTCATGCGCGATGAACGGCTTCATGGCCTCTAGAGACGCAGGAACCGCGTCGTCGCGCCGGATCCGGCCGAGATAGGGCATATCGATGCCGAGCAGATCGCGCGCAGCCACCCGGACGGCCAGGCAGTTGGACTCGTCCTCGTCGCGATCCGCCTTGTTGATCAGCAGGGCCGGATGGAAACGGCCGAGCACGGTCTCCACGCGGAGCCGCGCCTGCTGGCGTTTTGGCCCGATATCGGCGAGCAGTGCGTTCAAACTGGACGGCGCCTTGAA
>CAZNXX010000392.1:0-1664 GCA_964577095.1 uncultured bacterium
AATTTTCGTCACATTTCTCAAAGGGCTTGCATTTCCAGCGGTTTTTCCTGAACTTAGAATTCTATATCCGATTTCGAGAATCAGCTGCGCTTTCGGCGACATCGGGCAGCATCAATGAGGAACCCACGGAACCATGGAATTGCCATCCCCAGGGGAAACCGCGTCGGCGGGAGACGGCGCGCGCTCCCGAGTTTTTGCGCAGCAGGATCATCCGACGGGAGCGCGCGAAGGCCGGATTCCCTCCGCCGATCCGTCGCTCGATCTCGAACTGTTCCATTATCATCCGCTTGAAACCATCATCGTCGACCGGCAGGGCCGCGTCACGGACTTCAACCTCGCCAAGAAGGCGTCCGAGGGCCGGCTTCCGGACCGGGGCGACCTCATGTACGTCGACTATGCCGCGCACCACGAAACCGACATGCACGCCGAGCTCATGGCCTGCATGGAACGGAACGCCTCGAAGACCTTTCCCGCCCTCAAGTACAAGTCGAAATACATCCGGGTGACGATCTCGCCTTTTCCCAAGGGCGCCATCATCGTCTCGCAGAACGTCACCGAGCAGACCGTGGCCGAAGAGGCGCTCCGGAAGAGCGAACAGGCGCTGCGCGAATCGGAGCGGGAGAAGAACCTGATTCTCGGGAGCGTGCTCGAGAGCGTCACCTATCAGAGCCTCGACCGACGCATCATCTGGGCGAACCCACTGACCGAGCAGACCTTCGGCGCCGCGCCGGGTCAGCTCGAGGGCCGGCGCTGTCACGAGCTCTGGAGCGGATCCGACCGGCCCTGCGACGACTGCCCGATTCCCGACATTCTGGAGACGGGTTTTCCCCGGCGGACGGAGCACACGGCTCCGGACGGCAGGATCTGGGCCGGCCGGGCGTATCCGGTGCGGGGCGATGACGGCGAAATCATCGGCGCGGTGGAGGTGAGGCTGGACGTCACGGAGCAGAAGCGGGCCGAAGCCGAGAAGACCAAGATTCAGACCCAGCTCTTCCAGTCGCAGAAAATGGAGGCGATCGGAACGCTGGCCGGCGGCGTGGCGCATGATTTCAACAATCTGCTGACGGCCATTCAGGGGTGCATGGATCTCGCCCTGATGAAGATTCCGGAAGACCACGAAGCGCTCCGGGATCTGCAGGAGGTCCAGGCCGCGTCCCAGCGGGCCGCGGAGCTGACGCGCCAGCTCCTGCTGTTCAGCCGCAGGCACCTCACCCACATGGCGCCCCTTCAGGTCAACCGGGCAGTGGAAGATCTTCTGAAGATGCTCCACCGGCTCATCGGCGAAGACATCGAAATCGTCACGCATACGAATCCGGACCTGTGGAACGTGCTGGCCGACCGAGGCACCCTGGAACAGGTCATCGTCAACCTGTCCGTGAACGGCCGGGACGCGATGCCCAAGGGAGGCAAGCTCACGATCCGGACGGAAAACGTCGAGCTGGACGATTTCTACTGCCGCATGGTCCCCGAGGCCCGGCCGGGCCGGTTCGTCCGGCTCTCGATTTCGGACACGGGCTCCGGCATGAGCCGTGAAGTCCGGGAGCGGATTTTCGAGCCGTTTTTCAGCACCAAGGGCCCGGGAAAGGGAACCGGCCTGGGGCTGTCCGTAGTCTACGGCATCGTGAAGATGCACAACGGGTGGATCAGCGTCTACTCGGAACCGG
>CAZNXX010000393.1:0-1646 GCA_964577095.1 uncultured bacterium
TGAACCAGCGCGACACCATGGCCATCTGGGCGACGATCAGCGGTTCCGAGCCCGCCCCGAACACGAAGCGTCCGAGAAAAAGGAGCGGAATGCTATCCGCGTACGCCACGATGAGGCTACCGGCCAGAACCAGAACGGAAAAGATCATGCTGGCGAGCCGCGTGCCCAGGCGGTCGATGAGAATGCCGCCGATGAGCACGGACAGGATGGCGGCCACGCTGTACATGGTGTACAGGGTGCCGACGGTACCCCGGCCCGCGCCGAGCTGTTCGACGAGGCTGGGCGCGACCGCGCCGATGATGTCGTAGGCGAAGTAACTGCCGAAAGTCAGCAATGCGACAAAGGCCAGGATCGTGAACCGGTACGGCCGGCCCGAGGGGTGAAAAGAGCCGGCGGCATCGTCCAGAGCGGGCATCGGAACCTCCTAGGAATGCGGGTGGCGGATCCGCGGACGCGCAGCGCCGCGGCCATGAAACGAATAAAATAACGGTAAATCGGGAGAAAACAAAGTGAAATTTCGGAAAGACAATTGGGGGGCATTCATCACGAATTTTAAAAAACGAATTTTATCAATTCATTTACAGCCCACGACTTCAGTCATGGGCTACTGAGCCCTGGGCTGAAAGACCGACCAGCCCGACGGCCCGGAACAAATGTCCCGGGCTGAAAGACCGACCAGCCCGATGGCCCGGAACAAATGTCCTGGGCTGAAAGACCGACCAGCCCGACGGCCCGGAACAAATGTCCCGGGCCATCCGGTCGGCGGTTTAATAAATCCCCGTACCCTATACAGTTGTTTCTTGATAATCGTTTCCGAATTCGTTAAGTTGTGCCGTCGGACGCGCCGCATGGAAACGTCCCGCGGAAAGGGCACCGAACAGGGCGGCGGACCCGCCGAAGGAGAGCAGCCATGGAAACACGATACACCGCGGACCCGGAGCGGTTCCCGCGCATGACCACGGACGAGTTGAGAAAAACCTTTCTCGTCGATTCCCTTTTCGGGCCGGACGCGGTCCCGCTGGTCTATTCGGACATCGACCGCGCCATCGTCGGATCCGCGGTTCCAGTGAAGGGGCCCCTGCCGATGGCCTGCCCTCCGGAGCTCCGGTCCGCCTTCTTCGCGGAACGGCGCGAGCTCGGGGTTCTCAACGTCGGCGGCGCCGGCCGGGTCACGGTCGAAGGCAGGGCCTTCAGCCTGAACAACCGGGACGGGCTCTATGTCGGCCGGGGCAGCCGCGAGGTCGTGTTCGCCAGCAACCAGCCGTCCGATCCGGCCGCGTATTACCTGCTCAGCTACCCGGCCCACCGGGAATACCCGACCGCTGCGGTCCGAATGGCCGAGGCCTGGTCCGCGACGCTCGGTTCGGACGACGAATGCAACCGGAGGACGCTGAGGCGGTACATCCACCCGGACGGCATTCCGAGCTGCCAGCTCGTCATGGGATTCACCGAAATGGCCGGGGGCAGCGTGTGGAACACCATGCCCCCGCACACCCACGGCAGGCGCATGGAGGCGTACCTCTACTTCGACGTACCGGAAAACCAGGCCGTCTTCCACCTCATGGGGCCCCCGCACGAGACGCGGCACCTGGTGGTCCGCAACCGGCAGGCCGTTCTGTCTCCGAGCTGGTCGCTCCATTCCGGCG
>CAZNXX010000394.1:0-1645 GCA_964577095.1 uncultured bacterium
GCTCCGGGGAGGTCTCCCCGGCCGGTCAACTGCTCTACGAGACGACGGTCCGCAGACCGCCGTTCAGGGACAACCCGAGGAGAGGCTACGAGGCGGCGCTCCGGAGATGGCGGGAGAGCTTCGTCCGGGACGTGAATCGCATCGCCGCGGCGGATCCCGCGGCACTGTCCGGGTCGCCGAACTTCCGGCCCGGAACGGACCCGATCAAACCCCTGTTCCTGATGATCGGCGCGGACGCGGCGTTCTCCGGCGGAATCCGGACCGTGGACGCCGAGGTGTTCTTCTCCCGCCGCGAGGCCTCGTCCCGCTTTTTCAGGAGCGGCGGCTACAACATCCGGGTCCGCGATGAAAAGCGATTCGAATCGATCGAGTTCGGGCTGTCCAAAGACTACCTCTTCCGGAGGATTCATCCCGGGGTCCTTCTGCGCGGCAAGTCGCTCGTTCTGTTCGGGGTCAACCGGTGGATGAACCTCGCCTCCGCCCCGCGGCATTTCGCGGACGCCTTTCTCTTCGATTGTTCGCTGAGCCAGTCCGTATTCTTCGACGCCCTGGACCGGCGGTCGGTGGTGCTCGGCGCGGGCGTGCAGGAAAACCTCGACTATCTCTGGTCCAGGGACTGGCGCTTCAGGGTCGCGGTGCTGTTCCACGCGGGGGTGAAGCTGTGAGGCCCGTCGCCTGGATCGCGGTTCTCCTGCTCTGGCGCGCCGCGCTCGGGGCCGGCGGTCCCGGCCACACCCTTTCAGGATACGTGACCGACGCGTCCACCGGCGAGACGGTCATCGGCGTGAACGTGGCGGTCCGGAGCCTGTCGATCGGCGCGGTCACGGACGACAACGGGTACTTCCGAATCGGCGGCGTCCCCTCCGGCCCCATCCGTCTGGACTTTTCGCACGTCGCCTTCCGGCCGCGGAGCGTCACAGTGGACGTGAAGGACCGGGGAATCGTTCTCGAAAACACGGCCCTGCGCCCCAGGACGCTGGGCCTCGACGCCGTGACGGTCACGGGGAAAAAGACCGGCGGGGATCCGGACCGGATGGAGCCCGGTTACCGGCGGATGACGCCCCAGGCCATCGCCGGCATCCCCGAGCCGCGCAAGGACGTGTTCAGCGCCGTGAAGTACCTGCCGGGCGTCTCGGGCGTGGACCCCGTCTCCCCGCTGGTTTCGGTGCGCGGCGGCGACCCGGGCGAGAACCTCGTGCTGCTGGACGGCGTGCCCATCTACAATCCCTATCACAACGTCCAGGCCTCCGGCCTGTTCAACCTGTACGCCGTCAAGAACGTCGAAATACTCGTGGGCGGATTCGGAGCGGAATACGGGGGCCGCAACTCGTCCGTGCTCAGCGTCACCACGCGGGAGGGGAACAACGAAAGGCTGCACGGAGAGATCGAGCCGACGCTTTCCGGCACGAACGCGGTCCTCGATTTCCCCCTCGGCCGGAACGCGACGATGATGGTGTCCGGCCGGTTCTACTACGACCTGGTGTCGCGCTACCTGTTCGACTCGCCGAACACGTTCTACGACACCAACATCGCGTTCAACTGGAAGCTCGGAAAACGTCACTGGCTGATGCTGCGCGCCTTCCAGTCCAGGGACTGGATCGACTATAGGTTGTCCGGATTCTTCTCCTACTTCGAAAAGACCTTC
>CAZNXX010000395.1:0-1637 GCA_964577095.1 uncultured bacterium
GTTGTGCTGTGGGGCGTCCGGTCGAAGGCGGAACTCTACTGCCTCGACGCGCTCCGCGGCGGAAAACGATCTATCCACGTCGCCACGGAGGACGGAAGCGAGGGATTTCACGGACGTGTCACGGACCTGTTCAGCCGTCTCGCCGGGGAATACGCCCCGGGCTCCGGCTTCCGCGGATTTGCCTGCGGCCCCATGCCCATGTTGAAAACGCTGCAACCGCTGGCCGCGTCCTCGGGGTTTCCCTGGCAGGCCTCGCTCGAAGAGCGGATGGCATGCGGCGTCGGCGTCTGCCAGGGATGCGTGGTACGGATGAAAAACCGTGCGTACAAAACCGTCTGCGCCGACGGCCCGGTCTTCGACCTGGCGGAGTTGGACTTCAATGACTGATCTGTCCGTTCGCATCGCCGGCCTCAGCCTGAAGAATCCCGTGCTCGCCGCTTCCGGGACATTCGGATACGGTATGGAATACGCCGGCTATTTCGACATTTCCCGGATCGGCGGCATTGTCACGAAGACGGTGACCCTGGAGCCGCGCGAGGGGAATCCCATGCCGCGGCTTGCGGAAACCCCTGCGGGCATGCTCAATTCCATCGGCCTTGCGAACGTCGGCATCGAGCGGTTTCTCTCGGAAAAGCTTCCGGCCCTCGGGGGCCTGGACACCCGGGTCGTCGTGAACGTCGCGGGCAACACGGCGGAGGAATACGCGGAAGTGACGTCCCGGGCGGCCGCGCATCCGCGCGTCGACGCGATTGAGGTGAATGTGTCCTGTCCGAATGTCCGGCACGGCGGCCTGGCTTTCGGGACGAACCCGATCGCCACGGCCGAAGTGACGGCCGCGGTTCGAGCCGCCACGTCGAAACCCGTGATCGTGAAGCTGACGCCGAATGTTACGGACATCGCGGAAATCGCGCGCGCAGCCGAAGCCGCGGGCGCGGACGCATTGTCCCTGATCAACACGGTTCTTGGCATGGCCATCGACATCGAGACGCGGCGGCCGCTCATCGCGCGCCGCACCGCCGGCCTGTCCGGACCCGCGGTCAAGCCGATCGCGATCGCCAAGGTGTACCAGGTCCGGAAAGCGGTGAAACTGCCCCTGATCGGGATCGGAGGCATCATGCGGTGGCAGGACGCGGTGGAATTCCTTCTGGCCGGAGCCACAGCCGTTCAGACCGGGACGCTGCATTTCGTCGAGCCCGACGGCCCTGTCCGCATCCTCGATGGATTGCGGCGCTACTGTGAGGAAAAAGCAATCGCGTCCGTCACGGAGCTGGTGGGGGGAATGGTGGAAGAGAGTTCATAGTTCATGGTTCATAATGAAAAACGGTTCCGGGTTCCGTGTTAAAAGGAATGTCCTGCTCAGGCGATGGACCCGGTCATTGCGCTGAAAAATGATGGAAGTCCCGTTTTTTATCGGTAATCCAGTGTGCGATGCGGAAACGGCCGGAAATCCGCACCATTCATCCCTTGTCATGAAACACCGAAGGAATCAGTTCATCCGTACGGAATGAATTGGTACTGAAATAACCGCGAAGGAGCACAGCGCATGAAACCGAGAATCGATCGCAGGTCTTTCCTTCAGGCTGGACTGACCGGGCTCGCGGGGACTTTTGTCGTTCCAGCCTTCCTGAAATCCGCGT
>CAZNXX010000396.1:0-1636 GCA_964577095.1 uncultured bacterium
CTGACGTTCCGGCAACCCGTGATCCTTCAGCGAATCCAGGTACCCTTCGAGACGGTCGCGGCCGATCCGGACAAGCGAAGACCCGGCCAAGTGACCGATTTTCCGGTATCCGCAACGGATCACGAAATCCACGAGTTTTTTCGCCGCTACCCGGTCGTTAATTCCGACGAATCCGGAACCCTGCTCCTCCAGGACGCGGTCGAAAAAAATCAAAGGCACATCGGAAAGCTTCACCTTTTGATAAATGGCGGCATCCGGTGTCTCCTTCGAAACCGCAACGAGCAGACCGTCGACCCGCATGGAAAGAAGATTGAGAATGCTCGTCCTCTCGATCTCGCTCCTCTCGCGGGAAACGGCCAGAATCACGTGGTATCCGGAACGGAAGGCCGCGTCCATGATGCCGTCCACCGCGTAGGAAAAAAACGAGTTCGAGATATCGGGAACGACGACGCCGATGGTCAAGGATTTTCTGGAATGAAGCCCCCTGGCGTGATAATGCGGGATGTAATTCAGCTTTTCCGCGAGCTCGCGGACGCGCTGTTTCATCTCTTCCGAAATATCCGAATCGCCCTTGAGCGCCTTGGAAACCGTGGCGCGGCTGACTTTCAGTTTCCGGGCGATCTCGGATTGATTGATGATGGGCATTGACTTACTCGTGTAAGTTTTATCGAAATATCTTACTCTATTTATTCGCCAATGTCAAGCCATTTCTCGATGCCTTCCCCGAGACATCGGAGGATGTCTATCTTCATTCGACAGGTCCCCTGGAATCCTCCATATTGTAAATTCGTTCCATCAATCTCCATTTTTCCCCGGCGGTGGCATCGGCTGAAGCGGCCTGGAACCGGGACATTCTCGCTTCCCACTCCGCCTGCCGCGGTTTCCCGGCCAGTTCGGTCATGGCGCGGTCATGATCGAAATCGGGAACCGTGTCCATGATCATGAACAACCGCGTGCCGTCACGGTATATCTGCATGTCGAGTATGCCGATTTCACGCATGCCTTCCGCGATTTCCGGCCAGCAGGCCGACGGCGCGTGGGCGTCGATGTACTCCCGCATCAACGCCGGATCCGCTTTCAATTCCATCGTTTTGCAATACCTTTTGGGCTTAAGCGTATCACGCGATTCCGCTTTCATCGGGCTCATGAATCGGTTCCTCCCGAAAGACTGGTTTGAATCGGATTGGATCGGATCAGTGATGCCGTTCAACGAGGGCCAGAGCGTCCGGGCCGCTTACGCGGACGAATCGTCCATTCGATCCGGCTGCCGCCGGGCGCGTCTATCGCGGCGTTTCCCTCGTTTTCAGCCAGTCCGTGAACGCGACCCCCGTTTTTTCATCCCGCATGCGTTCCGACGCCTCTTTTTTCCGCATCAGTAGATCCCGGCAGGTTCTCCCCCATCGAGAGAGGACATCCCGCCAGCGAACCGGATAATAGAGGAGAATCCGCCACGAATCGGGAGAGGCCGGGTACATCAGCGCCATGACGCGGGCCGGCGGGAACAGGGACCGGGCCAGCGCGGATATCCGGTCGCGAAAGCGTTCCGCGCTCCACGACCGGATGAAGTCATCCGGGAGAACCTGGGGCGCCGGATCCGGTTGGAGGATGTTGCGAACCGCGAGATCCCGGTATTCGG
>CAZNXX010000397.1:0-1627 GCA_964577095.1 uncultured bacterium
TGATGTTGGAGAACACCATGCCGTCCATGATGATGGTGCTGCCCACGGCATTGGTATTGAACAGGCCGCCCTGAACCCCGTCGACGCGATCGGGCTCCGGCTCATAATAGCCGACGATGCAGAAATCCTTCAGGTTGCAGTTGCCGCCGTTCAGCGTGGCGAACGTGCCCGGAGGATTGGTCGGCGTGGTACCCGATCCTGTTTCGTACAGGTACACGATGGGTTTGGCGCCGGTTCCGGCCGCGGCCCGGATGTTCAGCCAGTCCCCGTTCGGGACGGTGTACACGGCGTTGGCCAGATAGATCGCGCCTCTCTGGAGCTCGTACACCCGGTCGGCCTGCAGTCCGCCGTTGGCGACGGTGTCCGCCGCGATCTGCCGGTTGATGTAGGTTGCCGCGGAGCCGTCGAAGGGAACGAGCGGCACAACGGTTTCCGCGGCGATCAGGGAACCTGCGAGCAGGAGCACCCCGAGAACCGCCATTCCTGACTTCTTACCCCACATTTGGAACCTCCTTGATGTTGGTACACGTGAGTCGGGCGCGAGGCCCGCAGATCACACACGATTTCCGCTATCACCTCCTCGCTTTCGGCGACGAAGCACGGTTTTCCGGGACATCGCGGGCCCCGCCCGCTTCTTCCCCCCCGCGACCCGGCGTCCGGCGCGTAACCTACAGCTGCGCCGTGATGCCGAAATCCGCGGTCACTCCGTACTTCTCGCTTTGATTGAACAGTTTACGATGATGGACCCGATTGACGATGGAGGAACCGTCTTCGACGTCCGTCAGGTTGCTGACATTCAGAAAAACGGACAGGTTCTTCGTGATGCCCTGCTTCACGGCGAGGTCAACCCGCGTGAAGGCGTTGGTGACCAGGTCGCTCAGCCCGCTGGCGGAATAGGAGACATTGTGCTCGCCCTGGTGGAAAACCGAAACCCGGGCCGAAAAATCGCCGATGTCGTAACCGAGCGAGACGTTTCCGAAGAATTCGGGCATCCCCTCGAGTTTCTGCTTCCGCTCCACCAGGACGTTTTTCGACTTGGTGAGATGGAAGAGCCCGGAGGAATCGACCCAGGTGACAGTTTTCGAACCGAACAGCACGGCTTCCGATCGGACGGCGGAGGCGTTGTAGGACAGGATGAAATGCTTGGCCGGACCGGGGAGGAATTTCAGTGCGATCTGGTGTTCGAATTCGAAACCCCAGACCCTGGCGGGCTTCGGCGAATTGTACGGCAGGGTCAGGTCGTAGGCCGTCTTCTTCATCTGGCTCGCCCACCCTATGTCGAAATCATAGAGCAGGGAGTCCCCGATGGTGTTGAAGCGGTTCAGCATGTGGTACATATTGTCGATTTCCTTGTAATAAGCGGACAGGGAAATCATACCGATAGTATTGCTGTAAAAGGTCGGGTTGATCTCGAAGTTCCAGGCGGTCGCGGTCTTCAGATTCGGGTTTCCGACCCAGACCTCGAACCGTCCGCCCACTTCGGCCGGCCGGCCGGCGATGTAGCGCTCCAACCGCATGTTGAAGTCCGGCCGCGCCAGCGCCTTGTACGCGGCCACGCGCCACTTCATGAAAGGCAGGGGGCTCCAGGCGACATTGACGTTGGGGAGCAGGATGGTCTGGTCGGCGG
>CAZNXX010000398.1:0-1614 GCA_964577095.1 uncultured bacterium
ATTTACCGCCTGAACACTTGACCAGTTTTCTCAGGTATGTTTCGTTGAACCCGATACGCAAAGCGACCTTTTTATTCGGCGGCGGGGCTGACATTTTCGGTGACCAGCCCTGCCTTTCGATTAGGATTTCTATGGATTTGGTCTTCTCCCGCGTTTCTGAATCGTAGCGATACCGCACGCATACCAGGCGCTCGCCGTATTCTCGCACCCATTTCTTGGACCCCGGTTTTCCGGGAAGGATTTTTTTCGTGAATCGCATGAAAAAGCCGAGTGAATCGATGAATGGAGGACTCGATGAATCCTCGAACGTTCAGACGTTGAAGGGCATGGAGACCGTCGCCTGGAATTTCCGCGCAAAGGATCATCCTTCCGGTACGGAATCCATCGACCATTTTCTCCCCCCTTCCGTTGAAGTGCGTGATGGGTAACAGAAGGACTTTAATGAAATTAGAATATTATACAAATTGAGATTTTCAAAAGCAAGTGGTATTTTTTGGTTTTGGGAATGATTATCAAATCAATATGGATTTCATCCGTCCCGTTTCTTCTATTTCCCGCAGGGGCGGGAGCCCCTGCGGGGAGATAGACACACGAGACAAGGTCCTTCGGGGGTGAAGCAAGGAGTCGAAACTCGGGACGACAAGACAAAAAAAACCCTCCGGGAGGCGGACAGCCTCCCGGAGGGCGAAAACGGAGTGGGCTTCCTGAACCGGGCCTACCACCTCCCGAAATAGGGCTCTCCGGGCTCTCCCATGTCGATCCGTTGCACGTTTCCAGACCCTGCAATCAGGGTCACGGCGTACATGGTGTTTCCCGTGCCCCAGACGGTTTTTTCGATGCCGGCCGGCAGAATGCCCTTGTAGAAGGCGTCCTGGGTTCCATCGGGGTTCAGAACGAACATGGGGTTCGGGTTGTCCGTGGAGATGAATATCTGGCCGTCCGCGGAAAAGGCCATGTCCTTGAACACCGCCGTGTTGTACGGCGCCATGGCATTGGCCTTGTCGAGCACCAGCTCGCGCGGCCCGAGCGCTCCGGCCGCATCCAGAATCGGGTGACGCCAGAGAGCGGTCTGGGTCTTCCCCTCGGACCAGACGTAAACAAAACCGTTAAACACCCGGATGTCCTTCACATCGTCATTGGCGTACACGCCAATGGCCGCGTAACTGCCGTCAGTCTGCACGACGAACACATCCGCCGTCTTGCCGGACATATACAGAATGCCGTTCGAGTCTATGTCACCGACCGATATCTTCTTGTTCACCTTCACAAACTGAACGTCGGTTCCGTCCGCGGGATTGAATTTCGTGACCACGGTATTGTTGGCGAACACCACAATCTTGCCGTCTGAGGACATGACCGCGTCCGTGGCCGCCCGTTTCGTGGAATCCAGCGCCGTGTGCGAGGCGTCGGTGCCCACGCGAACCACGCTCCGGGTCGCAAAGATCGCGTACAGGTTCTCCTGGCTGTCCACGGCGATGGCTCTGATCGCCGTGCCCTCCAGAAAGCCGCCGTAGGTCTCCGTCACCGGGTCGACCGTGAATTCAGCCGGGGCCGTTGCCACGATCATCGCTTCGTATGAGACGACTTTCACCGGAACCGTTCCGAGAATGGCGG
>CAZNXX010000399.1:0-1613 GCA_964577095.1 uncultured bacterium
TCAAGCAATTATTACACCAAAAAGAACGATCAGGCGGGTTTAGCGGAGGGCCTCGGAATGGAGGCAATGATTGATAGGGTGCGTAGTTATTTCAAAATAAACAAATATTTACCCGGATCGCTGTGATTGATTCTCATTTCCCCGCCTTTCCAACGCATTCGCCTCGAATAAAGAAATGGTTCCGGCTGGCTCGAAAACGCTCACCCATGCGAGAGGCCAGCGCCAGATCAATCCATCGCTTGTGCGTATGACCATTCTTTTCGCGTTGGCGCGGACCGGACGCACCAGTTCAGCCGACTCCCCGGTGTAACGGTTTTGCGGGTCCGTGTCGATGCGGATCCGTTCGCCCGCCCGGAGCCGCCTCAGTGTCCCGTACGGATCCGTCTTTCTCCTCAAGCCCGCGTACAGCCCTGCGAGCGGTGGAACCGGCCGACGCCGGGCCGGTTGCCCGGGTTTCCCCCGCACATCGTATCCCAGCCGCACCGCGTGCTCCAGGGCCCAGCGGTTGGCCGCGTGTTCCCCCGCCCGGGGATGCATTCCGAGGTGATGCCGTCTGTAGTGGTGCAGTTCATGGCCGAACAGAGCGGCCAGATGGTCGCGGAACGCTCCGTACCGGAACAGCCAGCGGTAACCGTCCCGCTCGTCCCGCGGGTATGTGGCGGGGTCCGGGTCAAGCCGCATGCGAATCAGCTTGAAGCGGTCCGGAAGACCGTCGGCCGCGCCGAAACGCAGCGTGAACTTCCAGTTGCCGCGGCCGGTCGTGAAATCGTCCGGCGTCATCCAGCGGTGCACATAGGCCGTGCCCCGGCTGGCGTGAATGCCGGGCAGGAGGTACAGGGCGACCACCAGGTCGCGGGTATCCGTTCCGTCCGCGACGCGTTCCAGCACGCGGCCGATCTCCTCCCGTGTCAGCGACGACCGGGACCAGGCGCGGGCGGAGGCGAACTGGAAAACCCGCACGCGGGATCACCCCCGCACCGGGTGCGGACGGCCGGCGGAACGGAGAATGCGGCGTCCGATCCCGTACAGAAGAATGCCGGTGATGATGCCGGCGATGGCGTCGACGGCGTGGTGGTACCGGCAGTAGACCGTCGCCAGCGCGACACCGACGGCGAGCGGCAGAATGACGAGCCCCACGGGACGGTTGTAACGCAGGCCGGCCAGCGTGATCGTGAACGCGGCGGCGACATGCGAACTGGGAAACGCGCCGCCCCGCATCGTGCCGCGCGATTGAACCCACTGGATGAAGTGGAGGAAGAATCCGCCTACGGGCTCGACCGTGTGCTTGTCCTTCAGAATGACCCAGGCGCCCTCGGACGGAAAGACGAGGAACAGCAGAAAGGACACGGCGAAGGTGAAAGTGACCAGAAAGAGAAATTCAAATGTCTCCTTCCGTTTCCCCCGGAAATACAGGGGGAAGGCGATTGCCGCGATGAAAAAATAGTAGATCGTGTAGAAGAAGTTCATCAGCTCGGTCAGCCAGGGCCGGAACAGCCGCTCGACCCAGACGGTGGGGTGCACGCCGAAGATCCAGAGGTCCGCTTTGACGACGAAGTCATTCGCCCAGTACGGGAAGATCATGGTGACCAGGTTGTCCATCTCGGTCCAGGCGA
>CAZNXX010000400.1:0-1597 GCA_964577095.1 uncultured bacterium
TGGACGCCGACGGCCAGCACCATTTCCGCATCGGCCGTCATGACGCGGTCTGGGGTTTCGGCTTCCGCGTCACGCAGAACCGGATGGACGCGGACCTGATGGCGGCCATGAACCCGCAGAACCGCACGTTCCGCACCTACAGCGCTTTCGCGCAGGACGAGATCGAACTGATCCGCAGGCGCCTGCTGCTGACCGCGGGCACCAAGGTCGAACACAACGATTTCAGCGGTTTCGAAACACAGCCCAACGTCCGGCTGATGTGGATGCCCCTGAACCGCCATTCGTTCTGGGCGGCGGCCTCGCGCGCGGTCCGTTTGCCGGACCCGGCGGACTATGACCTGTCCCTGCACTATGACATGCCCATGCTGCGCATGACCATCAACGGCAATCCGGACCTGGCGCCCGAGGAATTGACGGCCTTTGAATGCGGTTGGCAGGTCCGCCCGGCCGCGGGATTCAAGGCAGGCGTCAATGCCTATCACAACGTGTACCGGAACGTGCATGCCTACAATATCGGTGAAATCCGGCTGATTGAAAACCCGGTCGCCGTGGAAATTCCCTTCTACCTGGACAATGCCATGAGTGGAACCGTGAACGGGGCGGAATTCAGCGCGGAAGGCCGCGTCGGCGCGGCTTTCCGATTCCGGTTGTCCGTGTCGGGCCTCGACATGCGGATCGACCCGAGCCGCGACATGCTCGGCCGTTTCCGTTACTTTCAGGAGAGCCTCGGTCTGGATGAGGACATCGTGAATGCCTGGCTCAAGAGCAAGGAGGGAAAGAGCCCGGACTGGATGGGGTCCCTGCGATGTTCGTGGAACCCCCTGCGCAGCGTGGATGTGGATGTCATGGCCCGGATCGTGGACGAACTGCCCGGCATGGCGATTCCGGGATACACCGGCGTCGATGTCCGGGTGGCGTTCAGGCCCGCGTCCTTCCTCGAGCTGTACATGACCGGGCAGAATCTCGCGCGAAGGACGCATAGGGAATTCGACGAGTCGCCCGCGGCGTTCGGGGCCACGGCCGTGGAGCGCGGGGTGTATGCCGGCGCGAGTTTCCGCCTGGTGCCGAGGTGAGGGGATGACGCGGAAGCAATGGAACACGGATTGAGCGGATGAAGCGGATTTTCACGGATTGTTGCCCGCGCGGAGCCTCCCGCCTGGCGGGACCAAACATTGAGAATTGATCTGTGTCGAAGGCCTGCGGGAAGAAAAAGTCACTCACACATGGTTTTTAATGACGACTGATCGTTTCAAAATATTCCGTATTCCCGCGGTCGCGTTCGGCCTGGCCCTGGCGTTTTCCGCGGCCGCGGCCGGACAGACCGCAGGCCGCGACCTCACGGACCTGAGCCTCGAGGAGCTGATGGACGTGCGCGTTTCCCTGGCCACGCGCAAGCCGGGCCGGCTCTCCGAGATCGCGGCGGCCGTGGATGTGGTGACCGCGGATGACATGCGCCGCACCGGGGCCGAGAACGTGCCGGACGCGCTCCGGCAGGTGCCTGGCATGGAAGTGGGCCGGCTCGACGCGAGCAAGTGGGCGCTTTCGAGCCGCGGGTTCAACGGCCTGTATTCGAACAAGGTGCTGGTTCTGCTCGACG
>CAZNXX010000401.1:0-226 GCA_964577095.1 uncultured bacterium
GACAGGAACCGATTCCAGCAAAGCGATGTAGCGTCCGATCACCGCTGTATGACCGTTATCATCGCGACCGTCCCAGAGCGCAAAACCGGTTCCCTCTTCCTCTTCCCCGTTTTTCAGGGTGCGTACCAATCGTCCGGTTAGATCGAAAACACGCAATCGGATCCGATTATTCCCTGCGGGAACGGAATATTCCAGGAATATGACTTCATCCATTCCATCCCCATCC
>CAZNXX010000401.1:236-1588 GCA_964577095.1 uncultured bacterium
AAAAGGATTGGGAGACAGCCGGAACCCGGTTCCTGGTTTCGGTTCCGGCCGGATCAGGCTGTTCGACCGGCCCGGAGTGGACCCCGCGGAAGACAGGCTGGGATGCCAGTTGCCGGGATCGTCCGAACTTCCGTCGATCCGTATGCGTTCGAGGGATATCCCCTCCCGCTGCTCAGAGCCCGACTCGTATCGCGCCCTGTCGATCTCGACGCCGGATGGATCGAACAGGGACACACGGTCCGAGTCGTCGTTCAGGTTCGGAAATCGGTCGGGGATCAGGCAGAATGGCCCGGTTTCCGGATGAACCGCCGGGAAGGAGGCGTTCGCTGCCAGTACGGCATAACCGCCGGGAGACAGGATGAAGGACTCATCCGTGATGAGACGCCTGGACGTCGTGTCGGAATCCGAGAATCTCCATCCCCGCAAATCGACAGCGGCATGGCCGGCGTTGACCAGTTCTATCCACTCGCACTCTCCCGAAGACGGATGAGCCATGATTTCACTGACCCGCACGCATCCCTTTTCGAATGGGATGAAAAAATCCAGAAACCCCGCGTCATCCGCCGCATTCCCATCCTGCCAGGACATCAGTGCCGCTGCCGCTCGGTTCCTGCCGGACCTCGGTTCCACCGGGGTCCGATACGCGGCTGAATCGCCGGGCGCCAGGCCGGGATTCGTGAAAACCCGCGGAAGCGCCTCCTCTTCCTCGAGCGCGGAATCGAGATCCGCGTCCATGAAAAACCGCAGATTGAACGGGCCGCTCTCCATCAGGCCGTCATTCCTGATACAGGCGGTGATGAACCACGACTCCCCCTCCATCGCCAGAGACAGGCCTGTGACGCGGAGATTGAGAGCCGGCCGCGTGACACTGTTGCGGAATCCGGGGGTGCCGAGCGGGAAGCGGCTGTCCGCCCAGTTGTCTGGCGTACCCGGCCCGTCCGGGTCGATGCGCTCGTCCGAATGGCCGGGGATGTTCCCTGTGGAGTAGGAAATCGCATCCTCGATGCAACCGTCCGGCCTGGTTAAGGTGACCGTTTCAGGCTTTGAATTCGACAGCCCCGCGCTGCCCAGAGTGGCGCCGGACAAGCTGAGCACGAGAGCGGTTTCCGGGATCAGGGAGTCATAGGCGGTTGAGGCCGAGAAATAATCCGGATCCAGGACGACCGCGTACCCTCTCGGGCCGAGGGCCGTCCCGGTTCCCCGGCCAGCGTCGGACAGAGCGTCCGAACCGGTGCCGTCTCCCAGGCTCCAGCCTTCGAGCCGGACCGTGTCCGTCGGACTGACGTTGTACAGCTCGACGAATTCGTCCGTGTTTTCCGGCCCGGCCGGATCGAACATCACTTCTGAGATCA
>CAZNXX010000402.1:0-1586 GCA_964577095.1 uncultured bacterium
CGGAGCGGAAGAAAATCGAAGCCCAGGGCATCGCGGATTTCCAGAATATCGTGACGCGCGGCATCAGCGAACCGCTTCTGCGGTGGAAGGGCATCGAGGCCACGGAGAAGCTGGCGAACTCGCAGAACACCAAGGTGATCATCGTCGGGGCCGGCAAGGACGGGCTCCCGCTCATCATGGACACCAAGTAGCGTCCGACCGGACGCGTCGGACCGGGCCGTTCCGGTTTTCCGGAAGCAGGCCGGCTCATCCATCAGAGAAGGAATTCATTACGGATCTCCATTTACTGCTGAAATTGTTCAATTCCAGGCCGCGGAGCGGCGAGGAAAATGCCGGGCCGGTGGCTGTCCGGCGCGCCGGGGGCGTTCGAGCGGCCGAGCCGGCTTTCTCCTCCGAATCGGTCTCCGTCGAGACGATTGAGGACGTGTCCGAACCTCCAATGAAATCGGAATCGGACATCGTCTGTTCCGGCTTGGCGCCCGAGGTTTCCCTGAGACCGGTCTCCATTGAGACGGTCGAGGAAGCGCCGGGAAGTCCGATCGCGGCGGAGTCCGAAGAGACGCCATCCATTCCGGTGGCGGAGGCGTCCCCTGAGGCTGTTTCCGTCCCGTCCGTGGACGAGGCGGCTGAGGTCCCGATCGCGGCGGAGTCCGAAGAGACGCCATCCATTCCGGTGGCGGAGGCGTATTCTGAGGCTGTTCCCGTCCCGTCCGTTGAGGAGGCGGCCGAAGTCCTGATCGCGGAGGAGCCGGAAGCGATACCGTCCGCGCCCGCGTTGGAGGCGTCCTCCGGCACAGTCCCCGCGGAGAATGTGGATGATGTGGTTGAAGTCCCGATCGCGGCGGAGCCTGAAGCGATGTCGTCCGCTCCGGCCGTGGAAACCCCTGCCGCGGCTATATCCGTTCCGTCGTCCGATGACCCATCCCGGGAGTCCCAACGGCCCTCTGCAGCCGGCCGGTCCGGCAGACGGCGCGAAGCGTTTGCCCAGGAAGACCGGATCGCGGCTGTCAACGGCATTCTGGACGCGGTCCTGTCCGCGGCCGCGGCCATGGAGGATGTCCCGGCCGGAATCCCGAAATCCGGATCAGGCCGTGAGCGTGCGGCCGTTCCCGCGATCAAGGAAGCGGCGCCTCAACCGGCGACGGATTCCATCCCCAGCGGGCCGGATCGTGTACCGAGTGAACAAGCCGGTCCGGGGACCCGGGCCGGAGAGTCGGCCGGCATCGCGGTTGAAGCCGGAGCCGTGACCGCAGATGGAACCGGAGAAGCCGCGGTTCCAGCGGCTGAAGCCGCGATTCCGGAAACCGCCGGCTCCGGAGGGGAAACCGCATCCCCGGAGCCGGGGTCGCCGGAAACCGGCGCCGATGCCGCGAACGACGTCGCGGACACGGTCGCGATGGATCTGACCACCGAGTTGAAGGACGGGCCCATGCCGGAAGTCACAGTCGGTTCACAGGGTCATGCCGGAATCCGGGTTGAAGACGGGATTCAGGCGATGCGGGAGGAAGCCGTTCATTCCGCATCGACAGCGGATGCCGGGAAGGAAACCGCGGCACCCGCTGAATCCGCTCCGCAGGCGCTCAAAC
>CAZNXX010000403.1:0-1583 GCA_964577095.1 uncultured bacterium
CCTTGCCGAACGTCGCGAAATCCTCGCGGTACAGCGAATAGGGCGACTGCCGGCCGTCGACGATCACGTTTCCCTTGTACAGCTTCAGTTTCACCGTTCCTGTGCAGCGCTCCTGCGTCTTTTCGATGAATCCGTCGAGCGCGACGCGCAGCTGGCTGAACCAGAGTCCGTAATAAATCAGCTCCGCATAGGTGAGGGCGACTATTTCCTTGTAATGCAAAGTGCGCGAATCGAGCACCAGACTTTCGATCTCGCGGTGGGCGGCGTAGAGAATGGTGCCGCCCGGCGTCTCGTACACGCCCCTGGACTTGATGCCCACCAGCCGGTTCTCGACCATGTCCACCACGCCGATGCCGTGCTGGTAGCCCAGGCGGTTCAGCCGGGTCATGATCGCGACCGGATCGAGCTTTTCGCCGTTCAGCGCGACCGGAACGCCGGATTCGAACCGCAGTTCGATGATTTCGGCGCGGTCCGGCGCCTTCTCGGGCGGGACGGTGATGGAGAACACGGCGTCCGGCGGGGCCTGCCAGGGATCCTCGAGAATGCCGCCTTCGCTCGAGCGGTGCCAGAGGTTGGTGTCATTGCTGAAGATTTTTTTCCTGGTCTGCGCCACGGGGATGCCGTGCGCCTTGGCGTAATCGATGGCCTCTTCGCGCGAGCGGATGTTCCATTTCGGGTCCCGCCAGGGCGCGATCACGGTCAGCTTGGGGTTTACGGCCTTGTAGGTCAGCTCGAAGCGGACCTGGTCATTTCCCTTGCCGGTGCAGCCGTGCGACACCGCGTCCGCGCCCTCGGCCTCCGCGGCCTTCACCTGGTACAGGGCGATGAGCGGTCTCGCCAGCGCGGATCCGAGAAGGTATTGTCTCTCGTAGACGGCGCCCGATTTCACCATGGGGAAGATGTAGTCCGTGACGAATTCCTTTTTCAGGTCCTGCAGGATGAATTTGCTCGCGCCCGACTTCAGCGCCTTCTCCTCCAGGCCGTCGAGCTCGTCCTCCTGCCCCACGTCGGCGGTGACGGCGATGACCTCGCACCCGTAATTCTCGATGAGCCAGGGGATGATGATGGACGTATCGAGGCCGCCTGAATAGGCCAGGACGACCTTTTTCACTGGTTGCATGGATGACTCCTGATGGTGAAAACGAATGGCGATGCGCCTCGGCCGCGCTCCGCCGCGCCGGACAGGGGAACGGCAAACCCGGTGCGCGGCTGCGCGGGGCCCGCGGTCACTTCGCCGCCAGCACTTCCTGAAGCTTGTCGACCACGATCTGCGCCTGTTCCTGCGAGCGGGTGATGATCAGCACCGTGTCTTCGCCCGCGACGGTCCCGATGATCTCGGGCCATCCGATGTCGTCCAGGCACTTCGCCGTTCCGCCGGCGTTTCCGGAAACGGTTTTCAGAACGATGAAATTGCTGACCGGCACCGTGGCCGTGAGAAAATCCTGCAGTTCCTTCTTCAGCAGAACGCCGACATGAAAGATTTCGCGTTCCTTGGTCTGCAGAAAGCGGAACCGGCCCTCCTTGCCCCTCACCTTGATGATGCCCAGTTCCTTCAGGTCCTTCGACAGCGTCGACTGGCTCAC
>CAZNXX010000404.1:0-1566 GCA_964577095.1 uncultured bacterium
GAATCGTACCGCAGGGCGGTGCCGGCCTGGATCCCCAGGCTCAAGCCCTGGCCGGACGCGGAACCCATGGCCCCGGACTGGAAGACGGCCTTCCGGTCCGAACGCAACACGTTTCAGGCCATCGCGGTCATTGCCGGTCTGATCCTCCTGCGCTGGAAGCTGTTGTAAATGTCGCAACCCGGCCGCAGCATCATGATCCCTTCCTCTGAAATTCTCATTGTCGCGGGCGAGGCTTCCGGGGACCTGCACGGAGGCGCCCTGGTACGCGCGATCCGTGAGCGCAGACCCGGGCTCCGGTTTTTCGGCATCGGCGGGGACCACATGTCCGAATCGGGCGTTGAGCTGATCAGGCACGTGCGTGAAATGTCCTTTCTCGGTTTTTTCGAGGTGGTCCGGCATCTCCCGTTCATCCGCCGGGTTTTCGGAGAAATCGTCGGGGCCATGGAATCGCGGAAGCCCGCTCTGGCGATCTTCATCGATTACCCCGGTCTCAACCTCAAGCTGGCCCTGCAGGCGAAGAAGCGGAACATCCCGGTCGTTTACTATGTCAGCCCGCAGGTCTGGGCGTGGGGAAAAGGCCGGGTGCCGAAAATCGCCAGGCGCGTGGATAAAATGCTTGTGCTCTTCGATTTCGAGGAGCCGATTTACCGCGAGGCCGGAGTGGACGTGGTTTTCACCGGGCACCCGCTGAAGGACACGGTGAGGCCTTCGCAGTCCAGGGCCGAATTTTTCCGGAGCCTGCAACTGGATCCGGAGAAGCCGACGCTCGCGCTTCTCCCGGGATCGAGAAAGCAGGAGGTTCAGCGCCTGCTTCCGGCCATGACCGAAGCGGTCCGCCTGCTGAAGCGGGACATCCCCGGGCTCCAGGCCGTGCTGGCGGCCGCGCCGACGCTTCCCGATCAGGTCTATCATCCGTTCACGGATGGGGACGATTCCGTCCGGGCCGTCCGCGGCAAAACCTATGAGGTCATGTCCTATTCGAACGCGGCCCTGGTCGCGTCCGGAACAGCCACGCTTGAAACCGCTTTGTCCGGAACGCCCATGGTCATCCTGTACCGCATGTCGCAACTGTCGTGGTGGATCGGCCGCAGGCTGGTGCGCATGCCTTATATCGGACTCGCCAACATCGTGGCCGGGAAAAAAGTGGCGCCGGAACTGCTTCAGAGCGACGCAGTGCCTGAGAAAATCCGGCAGGCGGTTCTGCCATATTTCAGGGACAAGGCCCTCGTGGAATCGGTGCGAAAGGAATGGGCCGAAGTCGGCCGCAAGCTCGGACCGGCAGGCGCTTCGGGCCGCGCGGCCGGGGAGATACTCAAAACATTGAAAGAGCGTGAAGAAAAATGAACCCCTGGGATTTCCCCGCATTGTCCGTTCTGCTGCTCCGTCCGTTCTCCTTCGTGTACGGTTCGGTCATGAAAGCCCGCAATCTCGCGTACGACCGGGGCTGGCTGCCCTCCTTTTCCGTGTCCGCCGTTGTGGTCAGCGTGGGCAACCTGACGGTCGGCGGCACAGGCAAGACGCCCCTGGTCGAGACTTTGGCGCGTTTCTTCATGGCGGAGGGCTGGA
>CAZNXX010000405.1:0-1557 GCA_964577095.1 uncultured bacterium
ATTTCCGGATGGATCCTTTCCGCAGGGGCACATCCTCGCCCTTCCACAGGTCCGTCGCCACGGCCGCGAAGGGGATACGCAGGTCGCGGATGTCCTCCTCGTCGAGGAGCGACCGCAGGGCGCTGTCGAGAATACCGCGCTCCAGCAGACCCAGCTCGGAGAAAGCCTTCTTGACCATATAGGTCTGTTTCATGAAGGCGTACATCCGGTCCAGCAGCCCCGTGTTGGCGTCGTCCTTGTTCTTGACGCCGGCCATGCGCCGAGAAAGATCCCTGTACCGGTCGCTGCTGAAATAATTGCGGACGCGCTCCTCCACGGCCCGGGCCGAACGGAGCTGCGCATACATCGCGCCCATGATGGAACCCATGCTGGTCCCCGCGATGCAGGCCACCGGAATTTTTTCGCGTTCCAGCACCTTCAGAACGCCGATGTGCGCGAGTCCGCGCGCGCCTCCGCCTCCGAGCGCCAGTCCGATACGGGCCGGTTCTTTTTGTCCCATTCAGGAGTCTCCCTCAGCCGCCGGCATTCCGGTCCGTGTCGCAGCCCGCGGGCTCATCCCAGCAGCCACCCGAGCACGGTCCGCACCGCGGGCCGCAGAATGCGTTCATTGAGTCCCAAAAACAGAAGGACCACGATCAATGCGAGCCCGAACCGTTCCAGGCGGAGAAAGGCCGCAGCCGGTCGCGGCGGAAGAAATCCGACCAGGAGCCTGGAGCCGTCCAGGGGTGGAATGGGAATCAGGTTGAAAAGCGCCAGCACCGTGTTGACGACGACGGCGACCAGGAGAAACCGCGTCAACGGATGGTCGAGCCCGGCCCAGGGCAGAAGCAGGCGGAACAGCGCCGCGGACAGGCCGGCAACCGCAAGATTGGACAGCGGGCCCGCGACGCCGACGATCGCGAGGTCGCGCTTGGGTCTGCGGAAACGCCAGGGATTGATGGGCACGGGCCTGGCCCATCCGAACAGGACGGGCGAATGCGTGACCGCGAGAAGCGCGGGCAGAATCACGGTGCCCATCGGGTCGATGTGCGGGATCGGGTTGAAGGTCAGGCGGCCCGCTTCCCGGGCCGTGCCGTCGCCGCACCGGGCGGCCGCGGCGCCGTGCGCCACCTCGTGCAGGATCACCGAGAACAGGAGCACCCCGATCTGCGTCAGAATGTCGGCCAGCTTCAGAATCAAACGCGTCACCGTCTCAGTTTGTGCAGGCATTCGCCCCGGACGTCGTGGGCAGCCTCGCACACCGCCTCGGCCAGGGTCGGATGCGAATGCAGGGTGCCGGCCACGTCTCCCGCGGTGAGCCCGTGCCGCACCGCAAGCGCGATCTCCGCAATCAGCTCGGAAGCGTGCGGGCCCACGACCTGGCCGCCGAGAATGCGCTCCGTGGCCGCGTCCGCGACCAGCGCGACGTACCCTTCGGTCTCTCCCGCGGCCGCGGCCTTGCCCAGAGCGGCCATGAGGAAGCGGCCGGTCTTCGTTTCGATTCCCCGGTCCTCGGCCTCTTTGGCCGTCAGGCCGACGGACGCGACCTCGGGGTCGCTGAAAACCGTGACCGGCACG
>CAZNXX010000406.1:0-1557 GCA_964577095.1 uncultured bacterium
ACGGCATCGCCCGCGGCCTCTTTTCGAACGAGTCCGGGCTGGGCAGCGCGCCCATTGTCGCGGCCGCAGCGCAGACGAGGAACCCCGTGCGTCAGGCGCTGGTTTCCTCCACGGGCACGTTCTGGGACACCGTGGTCGTGTGCGCGCTGACCGGTCTGGTCGTGGTCAATTCGGGGGAGTGGATGAACGGACTCAACGGGGCGCGTCTCACCAAGGCGGCGTTTTCCGATATACCGGTCATCGGTCCCGCCATTCTGACGGTCGGGCTCCTGACCTTTGTCTTCTCGACGATTCTGGGCTGGTCGTATTACGGGGAGAAGGCCGCGGAATACCTGCTGGGCGGGAAAATCATTCTGCCGTACCGCGTCGCCTGGGTGGCCTTCGTCATGGTCGGGTCAGTGGCGACCATGCCCATGGTCTGGTCCTTCGCGGACATCGCAAACGGATGCATGGCGATTCCCAACCTGATTTCCCTGCTGGTTCTGAACGGCGTCATCGTGAAGGAGACGAGGAAGTATTTATGGGAAGACCGACTGTAAAATCATCGGCCGTATGCCCGGGGCGGGATACCATCGCCGAATTCTCCGTTCTTTCCGTCCATTCTGTGATTGTCGAATCATCCGGAAAAGGAGTCCCATCATGACCCGCATCATCCGATCATTCGGGGCCGCTGTCACGGCGGCTGTGATCATTGCACTGCTCGCCTGGTCCGGCACGGCCGCGGCCCAGAACCGGCCCGAACCCACGCCCAATGACACATTGACGTCCGTCCGCGTACTGCCGGACGGACAGGCGCGGTTCAGCGTTTACGCGCCCAAAGCCTCGTCCGTCAGCCTGGGCGGAACGGACATTCCGGATGTCGGACCCGCTTCCGTCATGAACCGGCTGGAAAACGGAGTCTGGGAAACCACAGTCGGTCCGGTTCCCGCGGGCGCCTACCGGTACGCCTTCGTCATCGACGGGGTTTCTGTCGTGGACCCCAAAAACCCGGCGACCAGCGAATCCAACGCCAGCACCTGGAGCCTGTTCCTTGTGCCGGGCGCGGCTTTCGTGGATGCGCGGGACGTTCCGCACGGCGCTGTGTCCGAGGTCTTCTACCAATCGAAGTCGCTCAACCGGGTGAGGCGCATGCACGTGTACACGCCGCCCGGGTACGAGAAAGGGAAGGAGAAATACCCGGTTTTCTATCTCCTGCACGGGGCCTGGGACTGCGACGACTCCTGGAGCTCGGTGGGCCGCGCCGGATTCATCCTGGACAATCTCATCGCGGAGAAGAAGGCCGTTCCCATGATCGTGGTCATGCCGGCCGGGCACACGGGGCCGTTCCGTTTGGGCGCGGCGGGCGGGCCGTCTCAGCCTGCCGCGGACCCGTTCCTCGCGGATTTCACGGACGACATCGTGCCCCTGGTCGAGAGCCGCTACCGCGTCCGGCCGGGACGGGAAAACCGCGCCGTCGCGGGCCTGTCCATGGGCGGCGCGCACACGCTGGCCATCGGTTTCAGCCGGCTGGATCGTTTCGCCTGGCTCGGCGTGTTCAGCTCGGGCGCGTTCAGCACT
>CAZNXX010000407.1:0-1556 GCA_964577095.1 uncultured bacterium
CTGATTCTCCTGATCCACGGCCCACACATTGAACGTTCCATCCTTGTCGAAATCCACAACGGAAGTCGCCGTTGCTTTAAATCCTGTTTCCGCAACCTCCTTCAATTCTATCCGATACCTGGCGTTTCCACCCTCCGTTTTCAGCTTTTCCTGTTCGAATCCTATCGCATCCAGAGTCGGACCCCAGGTATCATTCTCCAGATAATACGCTTTCTGCAGGCTGAATACTTCCTTGAGCATGAGTTTGGCTTCAGTCGCCTTTGCCCGAGTGGTCGTCTTCATGTACCGCGGAATCGTCAAACCTGCGAGAATCCCGATGATCACGATGACCACCAGTAATTCCGTCAGCGTGAATCCCCGGTTTTCCTTGTAAAATGTCTTTTTACGGTTCATTTTCCTCTCCTCGAATGTCCGTTACTGAATCACGTTCATCAGTTCGAAAATCTGCATGTAGATCGCGATCATGGCACCGCCCAGCACCACACCGAGAACCACAATGATGAGAGGCTCCAGAATCGAAGTGGCCGCCTCGAGCGCCGCGTCCACTTCCCCTTCATAAAAGGCCGCAGTCCGCTGGAGCATGTCCGGCAATTCCGCGGTCTCCTCTCCGACTCCGATCATCTGCACGACCAGGGGCGGGAAAATCCCGGATCGGGCAAGCGCGGTTTCCATGGGTTCCCCGCGGGAGGCTGATTCCTTGAGGTGCCGGATTTCGCTCTCCACCACCACATTCTCGACGCTCCGCGCCGTCACATCGAGGGCGTCCAAAAGGGACACTCCGCCGGCCAGCAGGCTGCCCAGGGTGCGGGCGAACCGGGCCGTGGCAATGCGCCGGTAAACAGGCCCGATAAACGGGAACTTGAATTTCAGCCCGTCCTTGAACCTCAATCCACTGGCCGTCCGGACGTAACGCCTCCAGAGATAAATACCGGCCCCTATGGCAAGGAGAATCCACAACAGGTTATCCCGGACGCCCTGCGCGAAACCGATCAGCAGACGCGCCGGCGCCGGCATGGCCGCGTCGAAATCCCGGAACATGTCCGAAAACACCGGCATGACTCCGAAAATCAGGAAGGAAATGGCGCCGACAGCCACTGTGAGGACGACCAGCGGATACGTCAGGGCCGTCCATACCTTGCGCCGGAGCATGGCCATCTTCTCCAGATAACCGGCAATCTGCAGAAGCGACTCGGTCAGCCGGCCCGCGGTTTCGCCGACCTGCAGCATGTTGACGTAAAAGGATCCGAACTGGCGGGGATACGCCTGCAGGCTTTCGCTGAGGGATTTGCCGGATTTGACGTTTTCAATGACCGATGCGATCATCCGCTTGAACCGGGCGTTTTTCTGTTGGCTATGCAGGAGTTCCAGGCACCGCGTCAACGGGAGTCTTGCCTGCACCATGGCCGCCAGTTGCCGGGTGAATTCCGCGACATCCTTCCTGCGCACGGGGTGCCGGAAGGCGAATGTTCGCGCTTTCGGAGCCGGGCCGCTGGAACGGGTTTCGCGCCGCTTTTCCCGGAACCGTTTCTCAATGGAATCGGCCATGGTTCATTCCG
>CAZNXX010000408.1:0-1548 GCA_964577095.1 uncultured bacterium
TGGTCAGCGTCTGGATGCGCCTGCTCGCCGTCTGCGTCATGCTGCTGTTCAGCGTCTACGCGGAAAACCTGTTCGAGGAGCGCGAGCGTGCCAAGCAGGCGCTGCAGAAGGCGCATGACGAGCTCGAGGAGCTCGTCCGAAAGCGGACGTCCGAGCTGGTTCAGTCCTATGAGATGCTCAAGCGGGAGAACGAGGAACGCGGCCATGTCGAGGACGAACTGCTCCGGGTCAACCGCGCCTTGAAAACCCTGTCGCAGTGCAACGAGGTCATGGTCCGCGCGACCGAGGAGAAGGCGCTCTTCGACAGTGTCTGCCGCATCCTCGTGGACGTGGGCGGCTATCCATTCACCTGGGTCGGGCTGGCCGAACCGGACGGCCCCGGCCTCCTGAGGCCCGTCGCGTCCGCCGGCCGGCCGGATTACGTTTTCGCTCCGGAATCAATGGTGTCGGACGGGGACGGTGGGAATCCCTTTTTCGGGGTGATCCGGGACAGCCGGCCGAAGCGGATCCGGCTGACCGGCGGGGATATGCCGGGATCGGAATGGGCGCGTCCGGCCGTGGAGCAGGGGTTCACGTCCGTGCTGGCACTTCCGCTGTCCGCGGCGGAAAGAACGTACGGCGTGCTGTGCATCTTCTCTGTGGATCCGGAATCTTTCGACACCTCCGAAATCGACCTGATGCAGGAACTCGCGGACGACCTGGCCTTCGGGGTCACCGCGCTCCGCACCCGGCTCGAGCGCAACCGCGCGGAGGAGGAGAACGAGAAAATGCGGGCCCAGCTCCTCCACGCGCAGAAGCTCGAGGCCGTGGGCATACTGGCCGGGGGCGTGGCGCACGATTTCAACAATCTTCTGACAGCCATCCAGGTCAGCGCCGATCTCGGCATGCTCGACGTGGCCGACGGCGACCCGGTCCGCAACACCCTGCAGGAAATCCACCAGACCGCCGCCCGCGCGGGGGATCTCGCCCGCCAGCTCCTCCTGTTCAGCCGCAAGCATCCGATGGAATACACCCCGCTGAACATCAACCAGGCGATCGAGCACCTCCACAAGATGCTGCGCCGTCTCATCGGCGAGGACATCGAGATCCAGATGGCCCTGTGCAAGAATCCCTGGAGTGTCATGGCCGACCGGGGGACCATCGAGCAGCTGCTGGTGAACATCGCGGTGAACGCGCGGGACGCCATGCCCGAGGGCGGCCAGCTCCTCATCCGGTCCGCCAACATCGAAATTTCGCCGGAGGAATCGCGGCATATACCGGAGTCCCGGCCGGGGCAATTCGTCCGCCTCACCCTGCAGGACACGGGCATCGGCATGACGCCGGAGACCCTGTCCCGCATCTTCGAGCCGTTTTTCAGCACCAAGGGACCCGGCCGCGGAACCGGACTGGGTCTCTCGGTGGTCTACGGCATCGTCAAACAGCACGAAGGGTGGATCAACGTGACGAGCAGTCCCGGAAACGGGGCGCGCTTCGAGGTTTACCTGCCGGCCGTGTCGGAATCCGCGGCCGCAGAACTGCCCCAGAGCGCCGCGCCGGGTGACCTGCGGG
>CAZNXX010000409.1:0-1535 GCA_964577095.1 uncultured bacterium
GCTGGCGGTGTCGTTCGGCAACCGCGGGAGCGCGTCCTCCGATTCCTTCCGCGTGGTCGTCGAGGACATCGTCGATACGCCCGCCGGGCGCCATCGGGCCATTCTCTTCTCCGGCAAGCAGGCCCCTGCGCCCGTCGACGGCCGTTCGGTCATGACCCTGCCCTGGTGGACGACCGTGCCGGGCCGTCACGTGATCCGCGTTTTCGCGGACGCCGACTCGCTCCTGCTGGAATCCCAGGAAAACAACAACACGGCCGAAGCGAGTTTCGTCACCATTCCCAAGGGACGCATCTCGGTGCCGGACACCGTGGAGGTCATGATGACGGGGTACAGTTCCATCGAGGTGCCCCTCGTGCCCGAGGTGTATTTCGACGCGAATTCGTCCGAAACCCCCGAAACGTACATGACGGAAGGCGGCGTCTTTCCGTCGCTCCTGCCGACGCTCGCGCGCCGGCTCAACGAGAACCCGGACGTCACGCTCCAGGTGTTCGGGTCCATCGACGCCCTGTCGGGCGAGACCGACCCGGCGCTGGCCGATATGCGGGCTGAGGACGTCAAGGCCGGGCTCGTGCGCCTTGGCGCGCCCGGCGGCCGCATTCAGGTCGTCAAGGACCACCGCGACAAGATCCTCGGCCGTAGGCCCATGCCCAAGGACGACCAGGACGCGGAGTGGATCATGCAGCAGAACCGCGTGGTCGGCTTCAACGTGGACGTGAAGGACCAGGAGAAGATTTTCCAGCCCTACCAGTTCGCCGTGGACAGCACCATGCGCGACAGCGTGAAATTCGACGCCGCGATCCATTCGCCCGCGGGGATCCGTTCATGGGAACTCGCCGGACAGACGGGCGGCCTCGAGCTGGACAGCCGCCGCGCGGCGGACGGCGACAGCCTGTGGGGCGACCTGGTGTGGAAGGGCACGGACCGGAACAAGGTGGTGGTGGCGCGGAACCGGTGGTTCAAGTTCTCTCTTCTGCTGACCGACGACTCGGGACGCACCTTCCGCACTTTGTCCGATTCCGTGTACCTGCAGGAGAAGCGGACCATCGAGCGCCAGGAGATTTTCGGCGCGGCCAAGTTCGCCAAGGTCGAGCCGGTGTACGCGTTCTACTGGGACCGCGTGATGTCCGTGGCCGGCGAGATGGTGGCCGACCCGTCCATGCGCCTGCGCTTCGAGGGCCACGCCTGCGCCGTGGGTCCGGACCGCGTGAACGAGCGGCTCTCCCTGCGCAGGGCCGAGGATTTCACGGCGAAGTTCCTTGAACGTCTCAAGGCGCGCTATCCGGACCAGTACGAGGAATTGCGCAGGCGCATCGCCCAGCCCGTGGGCATGGGAGAGCGCGAGCCCCTGGTCATCCAGCTGAAGGACGTGGGCGAGGTCCTGCTCGGCGACAACCGCACGCCGACGGGCCGGTACATGAACCGCAGAATCGCGGTGCTGCTGTACCGGGAGAACTGAGCGATGCGGGCTGAGGGACGATCGAGGCCGGCGATTCGGCCGGATTTGAGAGGAAATTAAAAGGGAAAATTTTACCCTC
>CAZNXX010000410.1:0-1534 GCA_964577095.1 uncultured bacterium
CTTCGAGCGCAACCCCCATCTCATGGAGCGTCTGGGCGTCAACGCGGCGTTCAACCCGGGCGCGATCGAATTCGACGGCAGGATCGCGCTCGTGGCGCGGATCGAGGGCGCGGACCGCAAGTCCTTTTTCGCGGTAGCGGAGAGCCCGAACGGTATCGACCGGTTCCGGTTCCGGGACTACCCGATCGCCCTGCCCGAAACGGGCGACCCGGACGTCAACGTGTACGACATGCGCGTGGTGCGGCACGAGGACGGCTGGATATACGGTGTGTTCTGCACCGAGCGAAAGGATCCGAACGCGCCTCCCGGGGACCAGTCCTCCGCGGTCGCGCAGGCGGGCATTGCCCGGACGCGGGACCTCGAACGCTGGGAGCGGCTCGACGACCTGAAGAGCCCGTCGCCCCAGCAGAGAAACGTGGTCCTGCACCCGGAGTTCGTCGGCGGCAAGTACGCGTTCTACACGCGGCCCATGGACGAATTCATCAGCACCGGGTCGGGCGGCGGCATCGGCTTCGGCCTGTCGGACTCCATCGAGCACGCGGTCATCCGCGAAGAGACCATCATCGACCCCAAGGTTTACCACACGGTCAACGAGGTCAAGAACGGCCAGGGACCTGCGCCGATCAAGACAACCGAAGGCTGGCTGCACCTGGCGCACGGCGTGCGGAACACGGCCGCGGGGCTCCGGTACGTGCTGTATCTGCTGATGACGGACCTGAACGACCCCACGAAAGTCATGCGCAGGCCCGGCGGGTATTTTCTGGCGCCGGAGGGGGAGGAGAGGGTCGGGGACGTCTCCAATGTCGTGTTCAGCAACGGGTGGGTGGCCCGGCCCGACGGCCGGGTGTTAATCTATTACGGATCGTCCGACACGCGCACGCACGTGGCCACGACCACGGTGGAAAAGCTCCTGGACTATTGCCGCAACACCCCTCCCGATGCCCTGCGCTCCGCGGCCTGCGTGACTCAGCGGAACGAACTGATCGCGAAAAACCTGAAGATACTGAAGAAGAAATAGTGCGGCATACGCGGGCTTTCAATCGATCAAGCCATCGCCTCAGGGTTGAACCCTGGGGCGATTTCATTTCAAAGTCAGCTGTTTTCTCCCCTGAACCTCAAAGTTTTCCTTGATTTATTCTTTAAGGCGTTCTATATTAAGTGAACTAATCAATCCCCGGTTTTTCAATCCTCAGGCTCGCAACGGGAGGGATTCAAGCCGTTCGATGTCAGGGAGTTCATTCCGAACAGACGGTAACACAGTCGGACGCTGCCAGGCGGGGCATGTCACCCCCTCTTTTGGGCAGGCAAAGTCGATCTTGATTCTGTAAAATAATCGAAAAAATCGCTTTTTCCCATCCGGTCGCATCCGTGCATTCGCATCCCGGAGGAACCGTGGCGGATCGGGCAGGCAGGATCAAACGCGCATTCGGGGCTGCTTCGCGGCAAAAAGCGGAGACGCTTTCGTATGGACGTTCATTCCCCGGGAAACCCGGATTGGATGACCGAAATGCGGGCCGTGCTGAGGGCCATGCAT
>CAZNXX010000411.1:0-1523 GCA_964577095.1 uncultured bacterium
CGCCGGAATGGAGCGACCAGCTCGGAGACAGAACGGCCTGCCGGTTGCGGACCACTAGGTGCCGCGTCTCGGCCGGGGGTCCCATGAGGTGGAAAACGGCCTGCCCTTCGGGAATGTCAAAATAGAGGTAAACCTCCATGCGCCTGCCGTGGGTGTGCGGGGGCATGGTGTTCCACACGCTGCCTCCGGCCATCTCGGTGAATCCCATGACAAGCTGGCAGCTCGGAACGCCGTCCGGGTGGATGTACCGCCGGAGCACACGCTTGTTGGCCTCGGCGTCCGAACCGAGCGTCGCGGACCAGGCCTCGGCCATCCGGACCGAGGCGGTCGGGTATTCCCTGTGGGCCGGGTAGCTGAGCAGGTAATACGCGGCCGGATCGGACGGCTGGTCGCTGGCAAACACGACTTCGCGGCTGCCCCGGCCGACGTAGAGCCCGTCCCGGTTGTTCAGGATGAAGGCCCTGCCGTCGATCGTGACCCGGCCGGCGCCGCCGACGTTGAGAACCCCGAGCTCGCGACGCTCCGCGAAGAAGGCCGATCTCAACTCCGGGGGGCAGGCCAGCGGCAGGGGCCCCTTCACGGGAACCGCGGATCCGACGATGGCGCGGTCGATGTCCGAATAGACCAGCGGAACCGTATCCGGCCCGAAAAGGGAATCGACGAGAAAGGTTTTTCTCAACTCGTCCGTGGTCATGCGCGGGAACCGCTCCGGGTCCGCGGTGTATCGTGTCTCCATGGCTGCTCTCCTTCGGCGGGTCCGCCGTGGTATCCAGTGGCCTTTCCGCCGGACGCGCCCATCCCCCGCGTCCGACCGCACAACTTAACGAATTCCGGAATGATTATCAAGAAACAACTGGAAAAACGGGGGATTTTCAGTAATCTTCATACAGCTTTCTCCGTAACGCCCCCGCCCTGAGTTCTCTTCCGTGCTTGGCTCACGAAGGGCCTCCCTGCGGATTTCCACGGAATCCGGCACAACGAAGAACGCCCCCGGTCCGTTCTCCCTCAGATTTTACTTTTTTTTCTCTCCTTTTACAGGTATTTTATCCCGTCCCGGACCCGGTCCGGGAGACCCTGAATACGCCACCCGCATTCCAAGGAGGTTCCGATGCCCGCTCTGGACGATGCCGCCGGCTCTTTCCATCCCTCGGGCCGGCCGTACCGGTTCACCATTCTGGCCTTTGTCGCGCTGCTGACGTTCGGCAGTTACTTCGCGTACGACATCATCGGCGCGGTCGCGCCCAGTCTCGTCGAACAGCTCGGCGCGGGCCGGGGAACCGTCGGCACCCTGTACACCATGTACAGCGTGGCCGCCATCCTGTCCGTGCTCGTCGGCGGCATTCTCATCGACCGGCTGGGAACGCGGCTCGCCAGCATGATCTTTTCCGTCCTGGTGCTGGCCGGCAGCCTCATCGTGGCGTACGCGAACAGCATCCCGCTTCTCTTTCTCGGGCGCTTCGTGTTCGGCGCGGGCTCGGAACCGCTGATCGTCGCCCAGATGGCCATGGTGTCGCGCTGGTTCA
>CAZNXX010000412.1:0-1514 GCA_964577095.1 uncultured bacterium
CCGGGCCGGAGACAGGTCCATGCGGAATCCCGCGTTCGTGCCTTTCCAGTCGTCCAGGCCCTGTCCGCCTTCCGCGTTCTCGAATCCGCCCCGGGCCGAGTGCTTCGCGTAAACCCGGTAGGCTGCGCGCTTTCCGGCGAAACCGCCGAACCGGCCGCTGAGCCACCGGAGCTCCTCCGTGCCGCCGCCCGCGTCCAGATACAGGCCCGGCGTGCTGCCCGCGTCGCGGCTGACGATGTTGACGATCCCGTTCATGGCGCCCGCGCCCCAGAGCGTGGCGCCCGGGCCGCGTATCACTTCGATGCGGCTGACATCCTCCATGAGCAGGTCGTGCGACTCCCAGAAAACGCCCGAGAAAATCGGGGGATAGAGACTGCGACCGTCGAGCAATACGAGCAGTTTGTTCGAGTATATGCCGTTGAACCCGCGGGCCGACACCGCCCATTTGTTCGCGTCCAGGCGGGCCACTTCCATGCCGGGGGTCCCGCGCAGGGCGTCCGGAATGTTCATTGCGCCCGAACGGCGGATGTCCTCGCCGGTCACCACGTCGATCGCGGCCGGCACTTCTGACAGCAGGCCCGGTTTGCGCGTGGCCATCAGGACTTCGACGTCCATCAGCTCTTCGAGGCTCAGCGCAGTGAGGTCCTGCGGCCGGCTCTGGCCCGCGGACGGGAAACCACCTGCCAATCCTGTCAGCGCGATCAGAAACGCGGGCAGGGACAGGAGGGAACGGTTTTTCATTTTTATTCGCGCGTGTCGCATGGCGTTTCGTTTCAGTCGGGCTGGGGCCTGGACAGGTTCAGAAGCCGCGAACCCAGCCTGAGGCCGACCCTGTCGGTCAGGTCCGTGCGTATGGAGAACCGGACCTTGTTGTCCTCGGTGAACAGGTAAATCATGCCGCCCCGCCGTCCAAAGTCGGGCATATCGCTGACCGTCAGCACGCTTTCCCTGCGCAGGCGCTGAACGATCTCGGGGAGGCCGGGCCTTTCCGATTCGGAGATAAAGAGAATGTCGCAGGGTTTGTATTCGGAGATGTGGCGGAAACGCTTGATGACGATGGCGCTGCCCTTGACGGTTTTACCGCCGATGGTCTGTTCGAGCGCGTCGCCGAAGGGGTCGCGGCCCAGAACGCCTATGGAGAAATGGGTTTCGGCTTCGACATAGGGCTTGACCGGCCAGTCGATGAATTTGGCGAAATTGAAAAGAAAGGCTGCTTTTATTTCATATTCGGAGGTAAAGGTTTCCTGTGCCCTGACAAGCCTCACTTCGGAGCCCAGGCAAAACGCAAGCGCAGTAAAAACAATAATTTTTCTGCTCGAATGGAGACGCATTCGGTCCTGTTTTACCGCTTATGGGATGTGTGAATACGATTCAAATTCGAAAAAAGCAAACAGAATGCCAGGGAGGACGATAAATACGTTTTGGATGCCTGCGTTCGTAGGCGGGGTTCGCATTCCGATTCAGTTCCTGCCGGCTTTTCCCGGGACCACGCCTTCTATATAGATGCTCACTGA
>CAZNXX010000413.1:0-1503 GCA_964577095.1 uncultured bacterium
AGTATTCAAGGGTACTCGCAGAACGGAGACCGGGACCATCGCAGCCACGCCCCGGTCTGGCAGCAACCCGCCGGAGTCCCGCCTTCAGCGCCGCACCGGGCGCACGCGCCCGGCCATTTCAGAAAGGGACTTCTTGTCGTACCGCGACGTCCTTCGCAGGGCCTCCCGGATCCACGACCGGAATCGTCGCGGCGCGGCGCGGCGCGGGCGATGCGGAACCGCGGTGGCGCCAGCCTGTCGATCTGGACGGAAGGCACTGGCCTGGCCGCCCTCTCCGCCGTGATTCCGTGCGTCCGGCGGAGGGACGCGGAACACTTCGCGGCGCACGGACGCAAAGCTCGAGAGGTGCCGGAATGAGCCGCAAGACATCGAGATCCCGCAAGAGAACGGAACCGCTGGCAGTCATCCACCCGCATGCCGCCGGCATCGACCTGGGTGCCACGGAGCACTTCGTCTGCTGTCCAGTGGGTCCGGAGGCCACGGAGATACGCTCGTTCGGGACCGACACGCCGTCCCTGGCCGAGATTGCCGACTGGCTTGCCGCGAACGGCGTCGGCACGGTGGCGATGGAGAGCACCGGAGTCTACTGGATTCCCCTCTACGAGATGCTGGCCGACCGGGGGTTCGAGGTCTCCCTCGCCAATCCCCGGATCGTGTCGAGCCTGCCCGGCCGCAAGTCGGACGTGGCCGACTGCCAGTGGCTCCAGCAACTGCATTCCTACGGACTGATCAGAGGCTCCTTCCGCCCCGGCGAGGACATCGTCCGCTTCCGGGCGCTCGTCCGCATGAAGCTCACGCTCACCGAAGACCGCGCCGACTGGATCCGCCGCATGCAGAAGGAGATGGACCAGATGAACGTGCGCGTGCACCGCGCCGTCCAGGACATCGCCGGGCAGACCGGCATGGCCATGGTGCGCGCCATCGTGGCCGGGGAGCGCGACCCCGGCCGGCTGGCCGACCTGCGCGACGGGCACTGCCGGAAGAGCCGCGACGAGATGATCCGCGAACTCACCGGAACGTGGCGGGAGGAGCACCTCCTGAATCTCGGAATCTCCCTGCGGATGCACGACGACATCACCGCGCGCATCGAGGATATCGAGCGGGCGATCGCCGAACTGGCCGAGAGCCGCACGACGGACGACGCCCCGCCCCTCCCCCCCCATCCCGACACAGGCAAGGCCGCCCGCATCCGCAAGAAGGGGCAGGAGGACAAGCGGGAACTGCTCTTCCAAATGTCCGGATTCGACCTCACCCTGATCGACACCATCTCCGTCGATACGGCGGAGATCCTGATCTCCGAACTGGGCACCGACTTCGAGTCCTTCCCCGACCTCAAGCATTTCCTCGCCTATCTGAGGCTGGCTCCGAACCTGGCGATCTCCGGGGGAAAGCCGCTCGGGAAGAAGAGGCCGGGGGGCGGCGTGCAGCGGGCGCGCAGCGCGCTCATTCTCGCCGCGTCCACCATCAGGCGCAGCAACACCGGCCTCGGAGCGTACTACAGGT